>NZ_JBYVMF010000019.1:0-29566 GCF_058145095.1 Pseudomonas sp. MDV22-iso1 | reverse complement strand
CCAGCGGCTACAAAGTGAGCGTTGTTGATCTTCAGGTTTAAGTTTTCAGTGATATCGCATTCGAGGGAAAACCCTGCTCCTACAGGCGTCGTGGCGGGCGTTTGAGGCTTATCACGATAATTTGTAGGGGCTTGTTACTACCATCGTCGAATGGTTCTATACGGCTGGCCCGGCTACAACAGGGTCATACAAAAACAACTATTTCACCGAGGTAAGAAAGATGAGTGCGGCTTCCCTGTATCCCGTTCGTCCCGAGGTAGCAGCCAACACGCTGACCGACGAGGCAACCTACAAAGCCATGTACCAGCAGTCGGTCGTCAACCCGGACGGCTTCTGGCGCGAGCAAGCCAAGCGCCTCGACTGGATCAAGCCTTTCACCACGGTGAAGCAGACTTCCTTTGACGATCACCACGTTGATATCAAATGGTTTGCCGATGGCACCCTGAACGTTTCCTACAACTGCCTCGACCGTCATCTGGCCGAGCGCGGCGATCAAGTCGCGATCATTTGGGAGGGGGATGACCCTTCCGAAAGCCGCAACATCACCTACCGCGAGCTGCACGAACAAGTCTGCAAGTTCGCCAACGCCCTGCGCGGCCAGGATGTGCACCGCGGCGACGTGGTGACTATCTATATGCCGATGATCCCTGAAGCTGTGGTCGCCATGCTGGCCTGCACCCGGATCGGCGCGATTCACTCGGTGGTGTTCGGTGGTTTCTCGCCGGAAGCCCTGGCCGGTCGGATCATCGACTGCCGCTCCAAAGTGGTGATCACTGCGGACGAAGGCATTCGTGCCGGCAAGAAAATCCCGCTCAAGTCCAACGTCGACGACGCGCTGACCAACCCGGAAACCAGCAGCATTCAGAAAGTCATCGTGTGCAAGCGCACCGGCGGCGACATCAAGTGGAACCAGCATCGCGACATCTGGTTCGAAGACCTGATGAAAGTGGCGGGCAGTGTTTGCGCGCCGAAGGAGATGGGCGCCGAAGAAGCCCTGTTCATCCTCTACACCTCCGGTTCCACGGGCAAGCCGAAGGGCGTGCAGCACACCACCGCCGGTTACCTGTTGTACGCGGCGATGACCCACGAGCGCGTGTTCGACTACCGTCCCGGTGAAGTCTACTGGTGCACCGCTGACGTCGGCTGGGTCACTGGCCACAGCTATATCGTCTACGGCCCATTGGCCAACGGCGCGACCACGCTGCTGTTCGAAGGCGTGCCGAATTACCCGGACATCACCCGGGTGGCGAAGATCGTCGACAAGCACAAGGTCAACATCCTCTACACCGCACCGACCGCCATTCGCGCGATGATGGCGGCTGGCACTGCAGCGGTTGAAGGCGCTGACGGCAGCAGCCTGCGTCTGCTCGGTTCGGTGGGTGAGCCAATCAACCCGGAAGCCTGGGACTGGTACTACAAGAACGTCGGCAAATCCCGTTGCCCGATCGTCGATACCTGGTGGCAGACCGAAACCGGCGGCAACATGATGAGCCCGCTGCCCGGCGCTCACGCCCTCAAGCCGGGTTCGGCGGCACGTCCATTCTTTGGTGTCGTGCCAGCGTTGGTCGACAATCTGGGCAACATCATCGAAGGCGTGGCCGAGGGTAACCTGGTGATTCTCGATTCGTGGCCAGGCCAGGCGCGTACGCTGTATGGCGATCACGACCGCTTCGTCGACACCTACTTCAAGACCTTCCGCGGCATGTACTTCACCGGTGACGGTGCTCGTCGTGACGAAGATGGTTACTACTGGATCACGGGGCGCGTGGACGACGTGCTCAACGTTTCCGGCCACCGTATGGGCACCGCTGAAATCGAGAGCGCAATGGTTGCACACCCGAAAGTCGCCGAGGCTGCCGTGGTCGGTGTGCCGCACGACATCAAGGGGCAGGGCATTTATGTCTACGTCACCCTGAAAAATGGTGAAGAACCGACCGAGCAGCTGCGTCTGGAGCTGAAGAACTGGGTGCGTAAAGAGATCGGGCCGATTGCTTCACCGGATGTGATCCAGTGGGCACCGGGGCTGCCGAAGACGCGTTCGGGCAAGATCATGCGCCGTATTCTGCGCAAGATTGCGACGGCTGAGTACGATGGGTTGGGTGATATCTCGACCCTGGCGGACCCGGGTGTGGTGCAGCATTTGATTGATACGCATAAGACGATGAATGTGGCTTAACCGCTGTCTTTGAGTCAGTAAAACCCCCATCCGGTGTTGCGCCGGATGGGGTTTTTTTTGCCTGGGGTTTTGTGGGGGCTGTTCGGGCCTTATCGCTAGCAGGCTAGCTCCCACAAGGTTCTTCAGTGGATTCAAAATTTGAGCCCAGCGCAATTCCCCTGTGGGAGCTAGCCTGCTAGCGATGGCGATCTGTCAGACGCTAAATAAACATCAGCCAATAATTATCGGCATCCCCCGTCATCCTTTTCCTACTGTTACCCCAACCCATTCAAGTAACTAAATGTGTAACCGCTCGCGCCGATACGGGGCATTGAGAAACGCAAAGCCCCATCCTTGGGCGTCTGCAGCCCCTCTGAAAAATAAGACACCACGCTACGCTTGCCGGATTAGAAGGGTTTGCCAATAATAGGCCCGCAATTTGCAGCATAGATCGGTTCACTGTCTTTTGCTCCTGCATGAAAATGCAGGGCTGTCAACGTGCCCAAACGGCTTTCTCGGTGCTTCTGTAATTTGTTGTCGCATTGAAGAAATATCGGCTTCGGGCCTGTCGTTAGAATGCCGATCACTCGCTCGTCGTTACGTGCGTTGAAAATAACGTGTGTTACACAAGACGCAGCAATCGCTTTCCGGTTTTACTCACTCGCATATTGGGCTGTCGCTCACTCTGCCTTTTAGCCCTTTACCGATGGAGTCCCAAGATGAAGAAACTCGTGCTGCTTGGCGCCCTGGCACTGTCCGTGCTGTCCCTGCCAACCTTCGCCGATGAAAAGCCTCTGAAAATTGGTATCGAAGCGGCTTACCCTCCGTTTGCTTCCAAAGCACCGGACGGCAGCATCGTTGGTTTCGACTACGACATCGGCAACGCTCTTTGCGAGCAGATGCAGGTCAAATGTGTGTGGGTCGAGCAAGAGTTCGACGGTCTGATCCCGGCCTTGAAGGTACGCAAGATCGACGCGATCCTGTCGTCCATGTCGATCACTGAAGATCGCAAGAAGTCTGTGGACTTCACCAACAAGTACTACAACACTCCGGCTCGCCTGGTCATGAAGGCCGGCACTCAGGTCAGCGAAGGCCTGACCGAGCTCAAGGGCAAGAACATCGGCGTGCAACGTGGTTCGATCCACGAACGTTTCGCCCGTGAAGTCCTGGCCCCGCTGGGTGCTGAGATCAAGCCATACGGTTCGCAGAACGAAATCTACCTCGACGTGGCTGCCGGTCGCCTCGACGGCACCGTGGCTGACGCCACCTTGCTGGACGACGGTTTCCTGAAAACCGACGCTGGCAAAGGTTTTGCGTTTGTCGGCCCGGCCTTCACCGACGTCAAATACTTCGGCGACGGCGTCGGCATCGCTGTACGCAAGGGTGACGCGCTGAAAGACAAGATCAACACCGCGATCACGGCCATTCGCGAGAACGGCAAATACAAGCAAATCCAGGACAAGTACTTCGCCTTCGACATCTACGGCAAGTAACACGTCCAGGCGGCAAGTCCGAAATGGCGCAAGCAACAGGATCTCTGAGGTTTGCGCCATTTTTTCATCCCAACTTTCGAGGACCTGAATCATGTTGAAAGGCTACGGGGCTGTCATCCTCGATGGCGCATGGCTGACGCTTCAGCTCGCCTTGTCGTCCATGGCCCTGGCCATCGTTCTGGGTCTGATCGGCGTTGCGTTGCGTCTGTCTCCGGTGCGCTGGCTGGCGTGGCTGGGCGACCTGTATTCCACGGTGATCCGCGGTATTCCTGATCTGGTGCTGATCCTGCTGATTTTCTACGGTGGTCAGGACCTGCTCAACCGCGTGGCGCCGATGCTCGGCTATGACGACTACATCGACCTGAACCCGTTGGCCGCCGGTATCGGCACCCTGGGCTTCATCTTCGGTGCGTACCTGTCGGAAACCTTCCGCGGCGCGTTCATGGCGATCCCCAAAGGTCAGGCGGAAGCCGGCATGGCGTACGGCATGAGCAGTTTCCAAGTGTTCTTCCGGGTGTTGGTGCCGCAGATGATTCGTCTGGCGATTCCGGGTTTCACCAACAACTGGCTGGTACTGACCAAGGCCACCGCGCTGATTTCGGTGGTGGGTCTGCAAGACATGATGTTCAAGGCCAAGCAGGCGGCAGATGCCACTCGCGGGCCTTTCACCTTCTTCCTCGCAGTGGCGGCGATGTACCTGGTCATCACCAGTGTCTCGTTGCTGGCATTGCGTCACCTTGAGAAGCGCTACTCGGTAGGCGTAAGGGCGGCTGATCTATGATCTTCGACTACAACGTCATTTGGGAGGCCTTGCCGCTGTACCTCGGCGGCCTGGTGACCACCCTCAAACTGCTCGGGCTGTCGCTGTTTTTCGGCCTGCTGTGCGCGTTGCCGCTGGGCTTGATGCGCGTCTCCAAGAACGCGGCCGTCAACATGACGGCGTGGCTCTACACCTACGTGATCCGCGGCACGCCGATGCTGGTGCAACTGTTCCTGATCTACTACGGGCTGGCGCAGTTTGAAGCGGTGCGTGAAAGCTTCCTGTGGCCGTGGCTGTCCAGCGCGACGTTCTGTGCGTGCCTGGCGTTTGCGATCAACACCAGCGCCTACACCGCCGAAATCATTGCCGGCAGCCTGCGGGCCACGCCGAACGGCGAGATTGAAGCCGCCAAGGCGATGGGTATGTCGCGCTACAAACTGTACAAGCGCATCCTGCTGCCGTCGGCCCTGCGCCGGGCGCTACCGCAATACAGCAACGAAGTGATCATGATGCTGCAGACCACCAGTCTGGCGTCCATCGTGACCCTCATCGACATCACCGGTGCCGCGCGCACTGTGAACGCCCAGTACTACCTGCCGTTCGAGGCTTACATTACTGCCGGTGTTTTCTACCTGTGCCTGACGTTCATTCTGGTGCGCCTGTTCAAAATGGCCGAGCGCCGCTGGCTGGGCTACATGGCCCCGCGGAAGCACTGATATGGAACGCATCGATCATTCATTACCCTGGAGCCACTTGGGCAGCGAACGCCAGATTTCGGTATTCCGTTTCGGAACAGGAGAACGCAAGGCCTACATCCAGGCCAGCTTGCATGCCGATGAACTGCCGGGCATGCGCACCGCCTGGGAGCTGAAAAAGCGCCTCGCCGAACTCGAAGCCCAAGGCTTGCTGAACGGGGTGATCGAACTGGTGCCAGTGGCCAATCCACTGGGGTTGGGTCAGTTGCTGCAAGGCAATCATCAGGGCCGTTTCGAGGCGGGCAGCGGCAAGAATTTCAACCGCGATTTCGTCGAGCTGAGTGCGCCCGTGGCCGCTGAGCTGGCGGGGCGTCTGGGGGATGATCCGCACGCCAATATTCAATTGATTCGTCAGGCCATGAGCGATGCGCTGGCCGCCTTGCCGCCGGCAGCGAGTCAGTTGCAAGGCATGCAGCGTGTCTTGCTCAGCCATGCCTGCACGGCCGATGTCGTGCTGGATTTGCATTGCGATGCCGAAGCGGCGCTGCACATGTATGCCCTGCCGCAGCATTGGCCGCAATGGCGCTCGCTGGCCGCGCACCTGGGTGTGAAGGTGGGGCTGTTGGCGGAAGATTCCGGCGGCAGTTCGTTTGACGAAGCCTGCTCGCTGCCCTGGTTGCGCCTCTCGCGATTGTTCCCGGATGCGCAGATTCCACTGGCCTGTCTGGCGACTACCATTGAACTGGGTGGTCAGGCCGATACCGGTCGTGAGGACGCTGAGGCTTATGCTGAAGGCATTCTGGCGTTCCTCGCCGAGCAGGGTTTGATCAGCGGTGAGTGGCCAGCGCCTGCTCAGGAGGCGTGCGAAGGCATGCCGTTCGAAGGCACCGAATTGTTGTTCGCGCCGCACCCTGGGGTGATCAGCTTTTTGCGCCGGCCCGGCGAGTGGGTCGATGCCGGTGATGAAATTTTCGAAGTGATCGATCCGTTATCGGATCGGGTCAGCACGGTGTGTGCTGGTACGTCCGGGGTGCTGTTTGCCATTGAACGGCTGCGTTATGCCCAACCCGGTTTCTGGCTGGCCAAGGTGGCGGGGCGCGAAGCGCTGCGTCACGGGCGCTTGCTCAACGACTGACTGACTGTTTTTGTGAGAACCGACCGCATGTACAAACTTGAAGTCCAAGACCTGCATAAACGCTATGGCAGTCACGAAGTGCTCAAGGGCGTGTCCCTGAAAGCGGCGGCTGGCGATGTGATCAGCATCATCGGCTCCAGTGGCTCCGGCAAAAGTACTTTCCTGCGCTGCATCAACCTGCTCGAGCAGCCGCACGCGGGCCGGATTCTGCTCAATAACGAAGAGCTGAAACTGGTGGCGAACAAGGACGGCGCGATGAAAGCGGCCGATCCGAAACAGTTGCAACGCATGCGTTCGCGCCTGTCGATGGTGTTCCAGCATTTCAATCTGTGGTCGCACATGACCGCGATGGAAAACATCATGGAAGCGCCGGTCCACGTACTGGGCATGTCCAAGGCCGAAGCCCGCGAGAAGGCCGAGCACTACCTGAACAAGGTGGGCGTGGCGCATCGCAAGGACGCTTATCCGGGTCACATGTCCGGTGGCGAACAACAGCGTGTGGCGATTGCCCGTGCGTTGGCGATGGAGCCGGAAGTGATGCTGTTCGACGAACCGACTTCGGCCCTCGACCCGGAACTGGTCGGTGACGTGTTGAAGGTAATGCAGGCCCTGGCGCTGGAAGGCCGGACCATGGTGGTGGTGACGCACGAAATGGGCTTCGCCCGTGAGGTGTCCAACCAGTTGGTGTTCCTGCATAAAGGCATCGTCGAAGAAAGCGGCGACCCGCGCGAAGTGCTGGTCAATCCACAGTCCGAGCGTTTGCAGCAATTCCTCTCGGGCAGCCTCAAGTAAACCGGACTCCGTTGCGCACCGTGTAGGAGCTGTCGAGTGAAACGAGGCTGCGATCTTTCGATTTGAACAATCAGGATCAAAAGATCGCAGCCTCGTTTCACTCGACAGCTCCTACAGTGGGGGGGCGCAAGCCAGCTCCCACAGTTAGATCTCCATCGGTTTTGAGATATGCGTTCATTTACGGGCTAGCATTGGCCCATGCCTTCATCACGTTCCTCGTTTCGGATTGCCCGCCATGACTGCCCATCGAATTGGTTTCCTGATTTGGCCCAGCACTAAAGCACTGACGCTTGCGCTGGCTGAGGAGGCCTTGCGTGTTGCCCAGCGTGTGCATCCGGACGTTGTTTACGAACTGTCGTTCCTGCAGGCCGAACCGCCTGCCGAAGGCGCCTGGCAATTGCCTGGCGAACCCTGGGCCGGCAAGCTTGAAAACTTCCAGAAACTGTTTCTGCTCGCCGACGAGCCGCCGACCACACTCGCGCCGGCGCTCAGCAGTGCGCTGAAACAACTGGTGCGAGCCGGTTGTGTGATCGGTGGTTTGTCCGCCGGGGTTTATCCGTTGGCGCAACTCGGTTTGCTCGACGGTTATCGCGCCGCCGTGCACTGGCGCTGGCAGGATGATTTCGCCGAGCGCTTCCCCAAAGTGATCGCTACCAGCCATCTGTTCGATTGGGATCGCGATCGCCTGACGGCTTGTGGCGGGCTGTCGGTGCTCGATTTGTTGCTGGCGGTATTGGCCCGTGATCACGGTGCGGAACTGGCGGGTGCAGTATCGGAAGAATTGGTGGTCGAACGTATTCGCGAAGGCGGCGAACGCCAGCGCATTCCACTGCAGAACCGCCTGGGCTCGAGCCATCCAAAGCTCACCCAGGCGGTGTTGCTGATGGAAGCGAATATCGAAGAGCCGCTGACCACCGACGAAATCGCTCAACACGTGTGCGTGTCCCGTCGGCAACTGGAGCGTATCTTCAAGCAATACCTCAACCGTGTGCCGAGCCAGTACTACCTGGAACTGCGCCTGAACAAGGCCCGGCAGATGTTGATGCAAACCAGCAAGTCGATCATCCAGATCGGCCTGTCGTGTGGCTTCTCCTCGGGGCCGCATTTCTCCAGCGCCTACCGCAACTTCTTCGGCGCCACGCCGCGGGAAGATCGCAACCAGCGGCGCAGCAGTAGCCCGTTTGAATTGTCGTCGGTGCCTTCAGAACGCGGTTAGTCTCAAATGGAGAAGGCCATGGAGTCACTTCCACGGCCTGTTTGCTCAAGTCCTACGTTCAGCTTTCCATATCAACATCAGGTGCGATATCGGCGGGGCGCGGCATCCCGGTGACCGCACCGATGCCCGTTCATTGGCTTTGGAATCTGCGCCTGGAACGTCTTTTTGTTCGTAGCGGGCGAGGTCCGGTTCCCAGTAGCGGGTTTGTCCCTCAGTCATCGTCACCGGTTTGAAACGGTCGATGAAGGCGACAACCTCCTTGGGCAACACCTTGCGCAACTCGGTGGCGCCGATGGTCCCACCGACGGCAAACGCCCCCCACTGGACCAACGATTCGACGGTGCCCATGAAGTGCTCGAACGCCTCTTT
The DNA here is from genome assembly GCF_058145095.1 of Pseudomonas sp. MDV22-iso1. Classification (NCBI taxonomy): domain Bacteria; kingdom Pseudomonadati; phylum Pseudomonadota; class Gammaproteobacteria; order Pseudomonadales; family Pseudomonadaceae; genus Pseudomonas; species Pseudomonas sp. MDV22-iso1. The sequence goes on along the minus strand of NZ_JBYVMF010000019.1, from coordinate 20,951 downwards.
GGTTCGGTCTTGTGCCCACTCGACGATTCCTTCGAAGGCTTCGTCGAGCAACTGGCAGGCCATGTACGCCATCATCGCTTCACCCAGCACGGGCACGAATGGCGCGATGATGAACGCGGCGGTCTGAAGGATTGATGAGGCCAGGTCGATCAGCGAATCCCAAAACGCCCAGCGGGTTTTCTGATCGACTTTTGCCGTGGGGACGGCGATGGCCCTGGCGTCGTTGAGGATTTTGTTGAGCCTGGCCTGGTAGAGGTGTTGCCACAGATTGTCATTGAGCGCGACGAACGCCGTTTGCAGGTTGGGGCGATCAATGGGTGTCTCTCGACAGGGGCTGCCCGTTGAGACGCATGCCTTGCACGCCATCGATCAACCCTTCGATCAAACGACAGTAGGTTTCGCCGATGTCCTTGTTTATTCGTGCCCAGTGCAGGGCGGCTTTCAGGGCCGCTTTCTGGCTGGCATCGACCTGAAGTCGCAGCGTCGACGCGGCGGGCGGGTTGGAAAACCCGAGGTTGTCTTCGAGGTAGCGGGTGTACTGGCGGCCGATGTCCAGTTCTCGGCACAGGCTGGTAAACGCGGGGATGCTCATTCTGGCCTTGATAAAGGGCAGGGTATCGAACTGACCGCTCGCCGAGGGCTGGGTGATGTAGGTCGAATTGGTTTCGTAGGCAGTGTCCCGGGTTTCCTTCTCTTCGAAATTATGTAGCGCCGCGTCCAGCTGCGAAACGGTCCAGGCGCGGGCGCCGGTCTTGACTGGAAACCATGGGGGCGTCGCGGGTACATACAGGCGCAGGAAGGTGGATTTGACGTCCACCTCAAGGCCGAAGCGGCGTTTCAAGGCGGCTTTGAGTAACGGTTCGGCGAAAGCATTAGCGTCTTGCAGATGCGCGAGCGTTTGGTCGACCTCAGTTTGTGCAGTCCAGTGCGCGGCGTTAAGTGCCATCAGTTGCTGGTGCTGGGCGGCCGATGCTCCGTTGAGTGAGCCGAGGCGTTGGGGTTGAGTATTTTTAAGCGCCTGGCGCCGGGCCGGTGAGGCGGTGCCAAGCCAGTCGGGGATGGCGTCTTTTAGCGGTTGATAGTGGTGATCGGGGTGCTGCGATTCGGTTGTGTCGCTTGTAGCCGTGGGTGGCCATTCTTTAGACAGTTGCATCGTGCCAATCCTTGAGCATTTAAAGAATCGCAAGCAAATCAGGATGACGCGATAGGGGGGCGGTACATACGTAAGGTGTTCGCGAGCGGCACAAATCAAATCCTGGCAACCCTGCCTGTAATCTCGCCAGCAGTTTAAACTGCGCCTTTGCGACGCTATTTGTCGCATTGCCGTAAACCCGGCGTAAACCGGGGTTTGCGCTATAAGAAGTTGTCGCTTGGCGGCAAGGCCAAGCTGAAAACTCTCCTTACAATCCCCCCATCGCTCGCCAGTTTCAGGCGGGTGTTCCTCTTCAGGAGACTCCGATGTCCGTTGAGCACGCTGCAGTAGAACGCGCCGATTTCGACCAGGTAATGGTTCCCAACTACGCGCCTGCCGCATTCATTCCCGTGCGTGGCGCCGGTTCCCGCGTGTGGGACCAGTCTGGCCGCGAGCTGATCGACTTCGCTGGCGGGATCGCCGTTAACGTATTGGGCCACGCTCATCCAGCGCTGGTCGGTGCACTGACAGAGCAAGCGAACAAGCTGTGGCACGTGTCCAACGTGTTCACCAACGAGCCGGCCTTGCGCCTGGCCCATAAGCTCATCGACGCCACGTTTGCCGAGCGCGTGTTCTTCTGCAACTCCGGCGCCGAAGCCAACGAGGCCGCTTTCAAGCTGGCCCGTCGCGTCGCGTTCGACCGTTTCGGTAGCGAGAAGTACGAAATCATCGCCGCCCTGAACAGCTTTCACGGTCGCACGCTGTTCACCGTGAACGTCGGTGGTCAGTCGAAGTATTCCGATGGTTTCGGTCCGAAGATTACCGGTATCACTCACGTGCCTTACAACGATCTGGCCGCTTTGAAAGCAGCCGTTTCCGACAAGACCTGCGCGGTGGTGCTGGAGCCGATTCAGGGCGAGGGCGGTGTGTTGCCGGCCGAGCTGGCTTATCTGCAAGGTGCCCGTGAACTGTGCACCGAGCACAACGCGCTGCTGGTGTTCGACGAAGTGCAAACCGGTATGGGCCGCAGCGGCAAGCTGTTCGCCTACCAGCATTACGGCGTGACTCCGGACATCCTGACCAGCGCGAAGAGCCTGGGCGGTGGTTTTCCGATCGCTGCGATGTTGACCACTGAAGCATTGGCCAAGCATCTGGTCGTTGGCACCCACGGCACCACCTACGGCGGCAACCCGCTGGCGTGCGCGGTGGCGGAAGCCGTGATCGATGTGATCAACACCCCTGAAGTGCTGGCCGGCGTCAACGCCAAGCACGACAAGTTCAAGGCGCGCCTTGAGCAGATCGGTGAGAAATACGGCGTGTTCACGCAGGTTCGTGGTTTGGGCCTGTTGATCGGTTGCGTGCTCAGCGATGCCTGGAAGGGCAAGGCCAAGGACATCTTCAATGCGGCTGAAAAAGAAGGCCTGATGATCCTGCAAGCCGGTCCGGACGTGGTGCGTTTTGCCCCAAGCCTGGTGGTTGAAGACGCCGATATCGATGCCGGCCTGGATCGTTTCGAGCGCGCCGTAGCGACGCTGACGCAAGCCTGATACACCTTTCGACGCCTGACCAGTCAGGCGTCGAACCAAATTTTAATGCCGGACCCGATCAAATGTAGGAGTGAGCCTGCTCGCGATAGCGATCTGTCAGTCGACTTATTGTCTCCTGACAGACCGCTATCGCGAGCAGGCTCACTCCTACATTGATCTCTGCTTATGCAGTGAGTGCCCGGTTATTTCTTCTGTAAATTGATAGAGAAAGGAGTGACACCATGCTGGTGATGCGCCCCGCGCAAATGGCTGATCTGGGCGAGGTACAGCGTCTGGCTGCGGACAGCCCGATTGGTGTCACTTCCTTGCCGGATGACGTTGAACGCCTGAGCGACAAGATCGCCGCGAGCGAAGCTTCGTTTGCCGCTGAAGTCAGCTTCAACGGTGAAGAGAGCTATTTCTTCGTCCTCGAAGACATCGCCACCGGGAAACTGGTCGGCTGCTCGGCGATCGTGGCGTCGGCGGGTTATTCGGAACCGTTCTACAGCTTCCGCAATGAAACCTTCGTACACGCTTCTCGCGAGCTGAAGATTCACAACAAGATCCACGTACTTTCCCAGTGCCACGACCTGACCGGCAATAGCTTGCTGACCAGTTTCTATGTGCAGCGCGAATTGGTCGGTTCGCCTTGGGCGGAGCTCAACTCCCGTGGCCGCCTGTTGTTCGTGGCTAGCCATCCGGAACGCTTTGCCGATTCCGTGGTGACCGAGATCGTCGGTTACAGCGATGAAAACGGTGACTCGCCATTCTGGGATGCCATCGGCCGCAACTTCTTCGACCTCAACTATGCCGCTGCCGAGCGTCTGTGCGGGTTGAAAAGCCGCACGTTCCTTGCCGAGCTGATGCCGCACTACCCGATCTATGTACCGTTGCTGCCGGATTCCGCGCAAGAAGCGATGGGCCAGGTCCACCCTCGGGCGCAGATCACGTTCGACATCCTGATGCGCGAAGGCTTCGAGACCGATCACTACATCGATATTTTTGACGGCGGTCCGACCCTGCATGCGCGGGTTTCAGGGATTCGTTCGATTGCCCAGAGCCGCCTCGTGCCGGTGAAAATCGGTGAGCCGGTCAAAGGCGCCGGTCGTCAGTACCTGGTGGCCAACGCCCAGCTGCAAGATTACCGCGCGGTACTGCTCGAGCTCGATTATGCGCCGGGCAAACCCGTGGTTCTGGATCTTGAAACAGCCGAAGCCCTGGGTGTCGGTGAAGGTGCCAGCGTGCGCCTGGTAGCGGTTTAGCGACCGCTGCACTGCCTGGAAAGAATGCCTAGAAAGCAGCGAAGTTTTGCGGGTGGCGTGAGTGGCCCGTTTGAGGAGATAGCATGATCGTTCGTCCCGTACGCAGCAGCGATTTACCCGCTCTGATCGACCTGGCCCGCAGCACCGGCACCGGCCTGACTACCTTGCCGGCCAATGAAGAACGTCTGGCCCATCGGGTCGGCTGGGCCGAGAAGACCTTTCGCGGCGAAGCCGGGCGTGGCGATGCGGACTACCTGTTTGTCCTCGAAGATGACAATGGTCGTGTCGTCGGCATTTCTGCCATCGCCGGCGCCGTTGGCCTGCGTGAGCCCTGGTACAACTTCCGGGTTGGCCTGACGGTCAGTGCGTCGCAAGAACTGAACATCTATCGCGAGATCCCGACGCTGTTTCTGGCCAACGACCTGACCGGCAATTCCGAGTTGTGCTCGTTGTTCCTCCACGCCGATTACCGCAATGGCCTCAACGGCCGCATGCTGGCCAAGGCGCGGATGCTGTTCATTGCCGAGTTCCCGCAACTGTTTGGCAACAAGATCATCGCCGAGATGCGCGGTGTGTCCGACGAAGCCGGGCGTTCGCCATTCTGGGAGAGCCTGGGCCGTCACTTCTTCAAGATGGAATTCAGCCAGGCCGACTACCTGACGGGTGTGGGCAACAAGGCGTTCATCGCCGAACTGATGCCTAAATTCCCCCTCTACACCTGCTTCCTGTCGCCTGATGCGCGCAACGTGATCGGTCAGGTTCACCCGGACACCGAGCCGGCGCTGTCCATGCTCAAGAGCGAAGGTTTCAGCTATCAAGGTTACGTCGATATCTTCGACGCGGGCCCGGCGGTGGAATGCGAAACCGGCAAGATTCGTGCGGTGCGCGACAGCCAGGCATTGGTGCTGGCCATCGGCACGCCCGGTGATGACGCCACGCCGTTCCTGATTCACAACCGCAAGCGCGAAGACTGTCGAATCACGGCTGCACCGGCACGCTTCGCTGCCGGCACATTGGTCGTCGATCCAATGACCGCCAAACGCCTTCAACTCAACGCTGGCGACCAAGTGCGCGCCGTACCGTTGTCTGCTGCTCGGGAGTCGAAATAATGAATTCGCTATACATCGCAGGTGAGTGGCTGGCCGGTCAGGGCGAAGCCTTTCAATCGTTGAACCCGGTGACCCAGCAAGTGCTGTGGGCGGGCGAGGGCGCCACAGCTGCTCAGGTTGAGTCGGCTGTGCAAGCTGCGCGACAGGCGTTCCCGGGCTGGGCCCGTCGTACCCTCGACGAGCGCATCACGGTGCTGGAAGCCTTTGCCGCGGCCTTGAAAAACCACGCTGACGAACTGGCCCGTTGCATTGGCGAGGAAACCGGTAAACCCCTGTGGGAGTCGGCGACCGAAGTCACCAGCATGGTCAACAAGATTGCGATTTCGGTGCAGAGCTACCGTGAGCGCACCGGCGAGAAAAGCGGCCCGCTGGGCGACGCCACCGCCGTGCTGCGCCACAAGCCGCACGGTGTGGTCGCGGTGTTCGGGCCTTACAACTTCCCCGGTCATTTGCCAAATGGTCACATCGTGCCGGCGCTGCTGGCCGGTAACAGCGTGCTGTTCAAACCTAGCGAGTTGACCCCGAAAGTCGCCGAACTGACGGTGAAGTGCTGGATCGAAGCGGGTCTGCCCGCAGGCGTGTTGAACCTGCTGCAGGGCGCTCGCGAAACCGGTATCGCCCTGGCGGCGAACCCGGGCATCGACGGGTTGTTCTTCACCGGATCCAGCCGTACCGGTAATCATCTGCACCAGCAATTTGCCGGTCGCCCGGACAAGATTCTTGCGTTGGAGATGGGCGGTAACAACCCGCTGGTGGTCGATGAGGTGGCAGATCTTGATGCGGCCGTTTACACCATCATCCAGTCGGCATTCATTTCCGCCGGTCAGCGTTGCACCTGCGCTCGTCGCTTGCTGGTGCCGCAGGGTGCCTGGGGTGATGCACTGCTGGCACGCCTGGTGGCGGTTAGCGCGACCATCGAAGTCGGTGCGTTTGACCAGCAACCTGCACCGTTCATGGGCTCGGTCATTTCCCTTGGCGCAGCGAAAGCGCTGATCGATGCACAGGAACATCTGTTGGCGAATGGCGCCGTGGCGTTGTTGGAGATGACTCAGCCTCAGGCCCAGGCCGCATTGCTGACCCCAGGCATTCTGGACGTGACGGCGGTGGCCGATCGTCCTGACGAAGAGCTGTTCGGACCGTTGTTGCAGGTGATTCGCTACGCTGACTTCGAGGCGGCGATTGTTGAAGCCAACAACACCGACTATGGACTGGCGGCCGGTTTGTTGTCGGATTCCGAAGCGCGTTACCAACAGTTCTGGCTGGAAAGCCGTGCGGGTATCGTCAACTGGAACAAGCAGCTGACGGGTGCTGCGAGCAGCGCGCCGTTTGGTGGCGTTGGCGCTTCGGGCAACCACCGCGCCAGTGCTTATTACGCAGCAGATTACTGCGCGTACCCGGTGGCTTCGCTGGAAACGCCGAGCCTGACGTTGCCAGCGACCCTTACGCCTGGCGTGACGCTCTCGTAAGGCTTTATGTAGCAGCTGCCGAAGGCTGCGTTCGGCTGCGAAGCAGTCGTAAATCGGTACACAGTGTTTTTGGATCAGAATCACGAGTACCTGATTGCGGCAGCTGCGCAGCCGAACGCAGCCTTCGGCAGCTGCTACATAGATCGCATTGCCATTTTATTGAAGCCTATACAACAGATTCTCGTGGAGCCTCGCTGATGAAATCCTATGAAGTCAATTTTGACGGTCTAGTGGGGCCGACCCATAACTACGGCGGTTTGTCCTACGGCAACGTCGCGTCCCAGAGCAACAGCCAGCAATCTTCGAATCCGAAGGAAGCCGCCCTGCAGGGCTTGGCGAAGATGAAAGCGCTGATGGAAATGGGCTTCCAGCAAGGCGTTCTGGCACCGCAAGAGCGTCCTGATGTGGCGGCGTTGCGCCGTTTGGGTTTCAGCGGCACCGACGCGCAAGTGATCGAGCGTGCTGCCAAAGAGGCGATGCCATTGCTGGTCGCCAGTTGCTCGGCGTCGAGCATGTGGGTGGCCAACGCCGCCACGGTCAGCCCAAGTGCGGACACTGCAGACGGGCGTGTGCACTTCACGGCTGCCAACCTCAATTGCAAATATCACCGCAGCATCGAGCACCCGACCACCAGTCGCGTGCTGGGCGCGATGTTCGCCGATCAGAAGCACTTCGCACATCATGCGGCGTTGCCGGCGGTCGCGCAGTTCGGTGACGAAGGGGCTGCCAACCACACCCGCTTCTGCCGCGAGTACGGTGAGGCGGGCGTCGAGTTTTTCGTGTTCGGTCGCAGTGCGTTCGACACCCGTTACCCGGCCCCGCAGAAATATCCCGCGCGCCAGACCCTCGAAGCGTCTCAGGCTGTTGCGCGTTTGCACGGCTTGAGCGATGACGGTGTGGTGTACGGCCAGCAGAACCCTTCGGTGATCGATCAGGGCGTGTTTCATAACGACGTGATTGCGGTGGGTAACGGCGAGGTGCTGTTTTATCACGAGGACGCGTTCCTCGACACCGAGCAGATGCTGGCTGAATTGCACGGCAAACTCGCGAAAGTCGGCGGCAAATTTCAGTCGATCTGCGTACCGCGTTCTGCCGTAACCGTCGAGGATGCGGTTCGGTCCTACTTGTTCAACAGTCAGCTGCTGACACGTGCGGATGGCTCGATGCTGTTGATCGTGCCGGAAGAATGCCGTGGCAACGAGCGTGTCTGGCAGTACCTGCAAAGCCTGACCAGCTCCGGTGGCCTGATCCGTGAAGTCAAGGTTTTCGACTTGAAGCAAAGCATGCAGAACGGCGGTGGCCCGGCTTGCCTGAGGTTGCGTGTTGCGCTGAATGAAACCGAACTGGCGGCGGTCAACCCAGGCGTTATCATGACGGCACCGTTGTACGGCACGCTGACCGAATGGGTCGACAAGCACTACCGCGACCGCATGACCGAAAACGATCTTGCGGACCCGCAGTTGTTGCTTGAGTGCCGGACGGCACTGGATGAACTGACGCAAATCCTTAAACTGGGCGCGGTTTATCCTTTCCAGATCAATTGAACGTCGAGAGCGTAAAAAAACATGAGCGATACCCTGCAGCTGATCCTTGAAGACACCGACGGCACGCAACTGGAAACTTCCTGCACCCGCGTCGCGGTCATTTGGCAAGGCAAAGAGCTGTGGATTCAGCACGATGGCCGTGGCCAACTGCTGATCGGCGTGGACGTGGAAGAAGGTGACGCTGAATACGCAAACCTGCTGCTGCGCCCATTGGCGACTAATCTGGTAAGTCTGCAACTGGAAATGGAGCCGGCTGAAGTCGGTGACGAAGACCACGTGCACGGCCCGGATTGCGCACACGACCACTAAGGAAACGCTCTATGCTCGCCCTCGGCAAATTGCTTGAACTGACCCTCGCCGGCCGTGAACCGGCGGAGAAGACTCAACTGACTGTCGAAGGCGTGCGGATGCGCTGGTTGAGCGAAGGTGCACTGGAAGTCCGGCCACCTGAAGCCCGCGACAACGGCATGGACGTGCTGCTGTCGGCCGGCATCCATGGCAACGAAACAGCGCCGATCGAGTTGCTCGACCGCCTGTTGCATGACATCGCCCGCGGCGATTTGAAGCCGCGTGCACGTATTCTGTTCCTGTTCGGCAACCCGGATGCGATTCGCAAAGGCGAACGCTTCATCGAGCAGGACGTCAATCGGCTGTTCAACGGCCGTCACGAACAAAGCAGTGGTGCCGAGGCCCTGCGCGCCTGTGAGCTGGAGCGGCTGGCGGCCAGTTTCTTCAGCCTGCCGGATCGCAGCCGTTTGCACTACGATCTCCACACGGCGATTCGCGGCTCGAAAATCGAGCAGTTTGCCTTGTACCCCTGGAAGGAAGGTCGCCAGCATTCACGCTTGGAGCTGGCGCGCTTGCGTGCCGCCGGGATGGAAGCCGTGCTGCTGCAGAACAAGCCTTCCATCGTTTTCAGTTCCTACACCTATGACAAGCTTGGCGCCGAGTCTTTCACGCTTGAATTGGGCAAGGCGCGACCGTTCGGGCAGAACGACGGGGTCAACGTTGATCTGCTGGAAACCCGTCTTCAGCAAATTATCGAGGGTAATGAGCCGCCGCTCAGCGAAGCTTCGCTGGAGGGGTTGCAGTTGTTCAGCGTGGCACGGGAAATCATCAAACACAGCGATAGCTTCCGCCTGAACTTGCCGGCCGACATCGAGAATTTTACGGAGTTGGAGGTGGGGTACCTGCTGGCCGAAGACATTGCCCAGACGCGCTGGATCATCGAGGAGGAGGGCGCCCGGATTATCTTCCCGAATCCCAAGGTCAAGAATGGACTGCGTGCCGGCATCCTGATCGTGCCGACGACCGACGAAAACCTCGCCTGACGTCAGCGTATTACCACTGTGGGAGCTAGCCTGCTAGCGATTGCAATGTGTCAGTCACCTTGATTGTCGACTGATACACCGCTATCGCCAGCAGGCTGGCTCCCACAGTTATGTCCGGTGTTTAGACCGCTACCGCACGCGGCTCAGTACGGCGCAATGCACGTATCTTGTGCAGCGTATCCGCGCAGGTCTTCGCCGCTTCCTGGCCTTTATGCACGAAATGCTCGAAGAAAAATTTGTGATGCAGTTCTTCGCCGGCATGGAAGAGGTGCGGGGTCAGGGAGACCGAGAACACGGGCACTTCGGTTTCCAGTTGAACCTGCATCAGGCCACTGACCACCGATTGGGCAACGAATTCGTGACGGTAGATCCCGCCGTCTACTACCAAGGCTGCCGCGACAATGCCGGCATAGCGACCGGTCTTGGCCAGCAACTTGGCGTGCAGAGGCATTTCAAAGGCGCCGCCGACTTCGAAGAAGTCGATGTCGGATTCCTGATAACCCTGGGCAATCATTTCCGCCAAAAAGCCTTTACGGCTCTGATCGACGATATCCTTGTGCCAGCAGGCCTGGACGAACGCTACGCGCTCGCCGTGATGGTGTTTGCTTTTGCTATCGATTGCGGTGGGTTGCATGTTCTGACTCCTGTTTGTGTAAAAAACAGGGCATATGAATCGAATGGGATTTAAGGGTACGCGCGCTCGCACTAAGGCATGCGGACGGCCCTTTGGCGCCAATCCCGTTCTCTCTTCATCCGGACTATGACCGTCGGCCCCGGGATCACACCGGGTCTGCTGACCTTGCCGTCATGCACCGCTATTGCCGTGCCTGCCGCCAAGCGCTCGCGGGCTATGCGCATTGCGCGCAATTACCGCCGGTGGGGAGTTGCACCCCGCCCTGAGAACGTTTTGCCGCCAGATTGTCTGGCGGCGAAGCGTTTTTAACACATATTTCTGACTGGCGCATCGCTGCTATCTGATGATTGCGATCGAGTTTTCAGTTGTGTCGGCGAGACTTTTCCTCGACGCGGGGTTGATTATTCGGCGCCAAGACCGCAGTAATTCCTACATGAAAGGGATTTCCCCTGCTTACCGAGGCCAGATTCATGAGCGTTATCGATCTTCGCAGCGACACCGTCACCCAACCCACCGCCGGTATGCTCGACGCCATGGCCAAAGCGGCCACGGGTGATGATGTGTACGGTGAAGACCCGACGGTCAATCGTCTGGAAGCCGAGCTTGCCGATCGGTTGGGTTTCGCTGCGGCGCTGTTTGTGCCAACGGGCACCATGAGTAACTTGTTGGGCTTGATGGCCCATTGCGAGCGCGGTGACGAATACATCGTTGGCCAGCAGGCACACACCTATAAGTACGAGGGTGGCGGCGCGGCGGTACTGGGTTCGATCCAGCCGCAGCCTATCGAGGTGCAGGCCGATGGCTCGCTGGATCTGGCTCACGTGGCCGCCGCCATCAAGCCGGATGATTTCCACTTCGCCCGCACCCGTTTGCTGGCACTGGAAAACTCCATGCAAGGCAAAGTGCTGCCATTGGAGTATCTGGCTCGGGCTCGAGCGTTCACCCGAGAGCATGGTCTGGCGTTGCATCTGGACGGCGCGCGTCTTTATAACGCGGCGGTCAAATTGGGGGTGGATGCCCGGGAGATCACCCAGCACTTCGATTCAGTGTCCGTGTGTCTGTCCAAAGGGCTGGGCGCGCCCATCGGTTCAGTGCTGTGTGGCTCGACGGAACTCATTGCCAAGGCCCGGCGTTTGCGCAAAATGGTGGGGGGCGGTATGCGTCAGGCGGGTCTCTTGGCGGCGGCGGGATTGTATGCGCTGGAAAACAACGTGGAGCGTCTGGCCGACGACCATACCAACGCACAACACCTGGCTGACGGTCTGACAGCCGCCGGTTATGAAGTCGAGCCCGTTCAGACCAACATGGTTTATGTGCAAATGGGCGAAAAAGCCGACGCGATCAAGGCCTTCGCCGCCGAGCGAGGGATCAAATTGAGTGCTGCCGGGCGACTGCGCATGGTGACTCACATGGACGTCAGTCGTGCTCAAATCGAGCAGGTCGTCGCGACATTTGCCGACTTTTCTCGCAACTGACCGTGTTAGCCGTCCAATTGACTGTTTGTATCGTACAAACACACTGTACCTAGTCACTAACGCCGATATAATGCGGCCCTTTGCCGTCGCTTCGTCTGTTGACGTTTCGCACAGGCCTTTGGCCGCAGCCTCCGTGGAAGAACCTAATGAAAAGCGCAGAAATCCGTGAAGCCTTCCTTCGCTTCTTCGAAGAGCAAGGCCACACCCGTGTAGCCTCAAGCTCTTTGATTCCGGGCAACGACCCAACCCTGCTGTTCACTAACGCGGGGATGAACCAGTTCAAGGACTGTTTCCTGGGCCAGGAAAAGCGCGCGTACACCCGTGCGACAAGCAGCCAGAAGTGCGTGCGTGCCGGTGGCAAGAACAGTGATCTGGAAAACGTCGGCTATACCGCTCGTCACCACACATTCTTTGAGATGCTGGGTAACTTCAGCTTCGGCGATTACTTCAAGCATGACGCGATCACGTACGCCTGGACCTTCCTGACCGATGTCTTGAAGCTGCCCAAGGAAAAACTCTGGGTCACCGTCTATGCGTCGGACGATGAGGCTTACGACATCTGGACGAAGCAGATCGGTGTGCCGGTTGAGCGCATGATCCGTATCGGCGACAACAAGGGCGCGCCGTATGCGTCCGATAACTTCTGGACCATGGGCGATACTGGCCCGTGCGGTCCTTGCACCGAGATTTTCTACGATCACGGCGACCACATCTGGGGCGGCCCGCCAGGTTCGCCGGAAGAAGACGGTGATCGCTACATCGAAATCTGGAACAACGTGTTCATGCAGTTCAACCGCACCGCCGATGGCGTGTTGCATCCGTTGCCAGCGCCGTCGGTCGACACCGGCATGGGCCTGGAGCGGATCAGTGCGGTCATGCAGCACGTCCATTCCAACTACGAAATCGACCTGTTCAAGAATCTGCTGAGCGCTTCGGCCGAGGCCATCGGTTGCAGCAATGACGACCAGTCGTCGCTCAAGGTGGTCTCCGACCACATCCGCTCGTGCGGTTTCCTGATTGCAGACGGTGTGCTGCCGTCCAACGAAGGTCGCGGCTATGTGCTGCGCCGGATCATTCGTCGTGCCTGCCGTCACGGTAACAAGCTGGGCGCGACCGGTAGCTTCTTCTACAAGATCGTCGCGGCACTGGTTGCCGAGATGGGTGAAGCGTTCCCGGAACTCAAGCAGCAACAAGCCAATATCGAACGCGTGCTTAAAGCTGAAGAAGAGCAGTTCTCCAAGACGCTTGAGCACGGCCTGAAGATCCTCGAGCAAGACCTGCTGGAGCTCAAAGGTACCGTCGTGCCTGGCGATGTGGTGTTCAAGTTGTACGACACCTACGGTTTTCCGATGGACCTGACGGCGGACATCGCCCGCGAACGTAACCTGACCGTCGACGAAGTCGGCTTCGAACGTGAAATGGAAGCCCAGCGCGTCCGTGCCCGTTCGGCGAGTTCCTTCGGTCTGGACTACAACACGCTGGTCAAGGTTGACGTGGCCACCGAGTTCACCGGTTACAAAGCCACCAGTGGCTCGGCCAAAATTGTCGCCATCTATAAAGACGGTCAATCGGTCGACGTATTGAGTGAAGGCGAAGAGGCCGTCATCGTCCTCAATCAGACCCCGTTCTATGCCGAATCCGGTGGCCAGATTGGCGATAGCGGTTATCTGCAAGCGGGCGCTTCGCGTTTCGACGTGCGCGACACGACCAAGACTGGCGGTGCATTTCTGCATCACGGTGTTTTGGCCTCGGGCAGCCTGCTCGTTGGCGCACCGGTCGACACTCATGTTGATGCCGAGGTGCGTCACGCCACCGCGCTGAACCACTCAGCGACACACTTGCTGCACGCAGCACTGCGGAAGGTGCTGGGCGAACACGTTCAGCAGAAAGGCTCTTTGGTCGACAGTCAGCGCCTGCGTTTTGACTTCAGCCACTTCGAAGCTATCAAGCCTGAGCAACTGAAAGCACTGGAAGACATCGTCAACGCCGAGATTCGCAAGAACTCTGAAGTTGCGACCGAAGAGACCGATATCGAAACCGCCAAGCAAAAAGGCGCCATGGCGCTGTTCGGCGAAAAATACGGCGACAACGTTCGCGTACTGAGCATGGGCGGTGATTTCTCCGTCGAGCTCTGCGGCGGTATCCATGCCAACCGTACCGGTGACATCGGCCTGCTGAAAATCATCAGCGAAGGTGGTGTGGCTTCGGGTGTGCGTCGTATCGAAGCCGTCACCGGTGCTGCGGCACTGGCTTACTTGAACGCTGCGGAAGAACAACTCAAGGAAGCGGCCAACCTGGTCAAGGGCAGTCGCGACAACCTGATCGACAAGCTCTCGGCTGTGCTGGAGCGCAACCGTCTGCTGGAGAAGCAACTCGAGCAGTTGCAGGCCAAGGCTGCCAGCGCGGCGGGCGACGATCTGTCGGCTTCTGCGCTGGACGTCAAGGGTGTGAAGGTCCTGGCCGTGCGTCTGGACGGTCAGGATGGCAAGGCGCTGCTGGCGCTGGTTGATCAGCTGAAGAACAAACTCGGCCGCGCAGTGATCCTGCTCGGCAGTGTCCATGAGGATAAGGTCGTTCTGGTTGCAGGCGTAACCAAAGACCTGACTGGCCAACTCAAAGCCGGTGATTTGATGAAGCAAGCCGCTGCGGCAGTGGGCGGGAAGGGCGGTGGTCGTCCAGACATGGCGCAGGGCGGTGGTACTGACGCTGGCGCACTGGACGCGGCATTGGCCCTGACTGTTCCGTTTGTAGAGCAGGGTTTATAAGGCAACTGTTTCCGGTCCGCAGTCTAGTGGCGGACCGGAACGCTGTTTGAGTGATTTTTTTGGGCGCCCTTCATGGGCAGAGGCGGCTTTGAAATGGCTTTGATCGTACAGAAATTTGGAGGCACCTCGGTCGGCACTGTCGAGAGAATCGAGCAGGTCGCCGACAAGGTTAAGAAATTCCGCGATGCCGGCGACGACCTGGTGGTTGTGCTGTCTGCAATGAGCGGCGAAACCAACCGTCTGATCGATCTGGCCAAGAAAATCAGTGGCGACGGCCAGCCGGTTCCTCGTGAACTGGACGTGATTGTCTCGACTGGTGAGCAGGTGACGATTGCACTGTTGGCCATGGCGCTGATCAAGCGCGGCGTGCCAGCGGTGTCCTACACCGGCAATCAAGTGCGGATCCTGACAGACAGTGCGCACAACAAAGCGCGTATCTTGCAGATTGATGACCAGAAGATTCGTGGTGATCTGAAAGCAGGGCGTGTGGTGGTTGTCGCCGGTTTCCAGGGCGTCGACGAGCACGGCAACATCACCACACTCGGTCGTGGCGGTTCCGACACCACCGGCGTGGCGCTGGCAGCGGCCTTGAAGGCGGACGAATGCCAGATCTACACCGATGTCGACGGCGTCTACACCACAGATCCACGTGTGGTGTCCGTGGCTCAGCGCCTGGACAAGATTACCTTTGAAGAGATGCTGGAAATGGCCAGCCTCGGTTCAAAGGTGTTGCAGATCCGTGCGGTGGAATTCGCCGGGAAGTACAACGTTCCGCTGCGCGTACTGCACAGCTTCAAGGAGGGGCCGGGCACCCTCATTACTATTGATGAAGAGGAAACCATGGAACAGCCGATCATTTCCGGTATCGCTTTCAACCGCGATGAAGCCAAGCTGACTATCCGTGGCGTGCCAGACATCCCGGGCGTTGCGTTCAAGATTCTTGGTCCGATCAGTGGCGCGAACATTGAAGTCGACATGATCGTGCAGAACGTCGCGCACGATAACACCACTGACTTCACCTTCACTGTGCACCGCAATGATTACCAGGCGGCGCAGACGGTGCTGGAAAAAACCGCCAGCGAGTTGGGTGCCCGTGAAGTCATCGGCGACACCAAGATCGCCAAGGTCTCGATCGTCGGTGTTGGCATGCGTTCTCACGCAGGCGTCGCTAGCCGGATGTTCGAAGCACTGGCCAAGGAAACGATCAACATTCAGATGATCTCGACCTCGGAAATCAAAGTCTCCGTGGTGATTGAAGAGAAGTATCTGGAACTGGCTGTGCGCGCTCTGCACACGGCTTTCGAACTGGACGCGCCGGCCCGTCAGGGCGAGTGATGCGTTTGCCAAAGGGCGCGGTCTGACCGCGCCTTTTGTTTTCTTGAATGGCGTGACTCGAGGCTGTTCTTTTGCTCGCGCTGGTCAATACTCAGGCATGTAGGACTTCGACCATTTTGGTTGTAGGTCGAGTGCCTCTTTTTTTGCAGACTGCTGTCCCTGAAATGTAATGCGTGAGGAGAAAGGTATGCTGATTCTGACTCGTCGGTGCGCAGAAAGCCTGATTATCGGTGATGGCGAAATCACCGTAACCGTGCTCGGCGTCAAAGGAAATCAAGTGCGTATCGGTGTCAACGCCCCGAAAGAGGTTGCGGTCCACCGTGAGGAAATTTACCTGCGTATAAAGAAAGAGAAGGACGAAGAACCAAGCCATTAATTTTTATCGCTTTTTATGTTTGCAAACGGGGAAAAGGTTGGTTAAGATACGCCCCGTGTTGCGGAGAGCTGGCCGAGTGGCCGAAGGCGCTCCCCTGCTAAGGGAGTACACCTCAAAAGGGTGTCGGGGGTTCGAATCCCCCGTTCTCCGCCATTATTTGCGTAGTACGTTGTAATCTGGCTTCTTCGGTAAGTTGTTGAAATTACTAGAAAAAGTGTTTGACATAGAGATTAGACGGCCTATAATGCGCGGCAACAAATGCACTCGTAGCTCAGCTGGATAGAGTACTCGGCTACGAACCGAGCGGTCACAGGTTCGAATCCTGTCGAGTGCACCATTTAAGAGTTGTTTGCAGTAATGCGAATGACTTGGCTCCAACCAGTTGTGATCTGGTATAAAAACACACATGCACTCGTAGCTCAGCTGGATAGAGTACTCGGCTACGAACCGAGCGGTCACAGGTTCGAATCCTGTCGAGTGCACCAAACAACAAAAAGCCCGCTTTTAAAGCGGGCTTTTTGCCGTCTGGGATTTGGCTTTTCCTTTTGTGCATCCTTTATCGTCAAACACGATTTGCGCGCTGCGACCACGCTTGTCGTTGTAGCGATACCTAATAGCCGAATTACGAATAGTGATCTTGTCCGGTTTGCCCAAGGCGCTTTCCACCTCCTGCTGGGTCATGCCGGCGACTATGCGCTGATTGATGATCGCTGCACGTCTCTCGCGTGCGCTTAGCTGATTTCCACATTTATCCTCGGCTTGGCCGACGATCGTCAGATTCCTCATCCCGGTGGTGTTTGTCCTGTCGCGGACATCAGCTTCCGGCAGCAGTGCCATCGTGGTACTTGGCATGGAAGTGCGCACCTCCTGCGTTGAGAAGTCCTCGCCGGCGTTACAGCTCAATGTGGTGAAGGTGATGCTTCCGTCCGGCGCCTCGCAGCGGTGAATGGTCACTGCAAGCGCTGTCTGGGGAAGGCAGAGTAGAGCGGCCAGCAAAAAATAATGTCTGTTCGAAAGCATCAAACGTCCTCCTTGACGGTCCTATTGCAGGGTAGTCGCTACATTTTCCGGCGAGGGTGTGTTTTCTTTTCCGAATGAGTCGTCGCAGATTGAACGGATCAGGGCATCACTCAGGTTTGTTCTGCAAGCGCTTGTTTCAACCGCGATTTTTTAACGTTTAAAACCTTCGGGCGGTGTATCATTGCGCCCGTCAGCCCCGCCGGGGCTTGTGGAAAACCTCCATGGACTTACCCAGTAGTTACTCAGTACCCCATTTTTCCAATCATGAATTGACTGATTGATGCTTCCGGCGTGCCCCGCTGCTGGGAGTGGAGTTCGCCTATGTCTGAAGTAGAAGTAAAGAAAACGCAAGAAAGCCTGCAAGACCGCCTCGCTCAAGTCGTTGAGCTGCTGCATCGTCAGCGAGTGGTCGAAGACCTGACTCATCGCCAGGAAGGTCCGCATCACGAACGGGTCGAGAACCTTGTTCACCGTCAAAACCTCGTCGAGCTGCAACGCAAGCTCGATGACCTGCACTCCGCCGACGTCGCCTACATTCTTGAAGCTTTGCCGCTGGACGATCGTTTAACGCTCTGGCAATTGGTCAAGGCCGATCGCGACGGTGACATCCTGCTTGAAGTGTCCGACTCGGTTCGTGAAACCCTGATCGCCGACATGGACGATCACGAGCTGTTGGCGGCAGCCAAGGACATGGACGCCGATGAATTGGCGGACCTCGCGTCCGAGTTGCCGAGAGACGTCGTTCACGAGCTGATGGAAACTCTGGATGGTCAACAGCGTGAGCGCGTTCGCTCCGCGTTGTCCTACGACGAGGAACAAGTCGGTGCGCTGATGGACTTCGAGATGGTGACAATCCGTGAGGATGTCAGTCTTGAGGTGGTTTTGCGGTACTTGCGTCGCCTCAAAGAGTTGCCAGGTCATACGGACAAACTGTTCGTCGTGGATTACGACGGCGTGCTGAAGGGCGTTTTGCCCATTAAGCGTTTGTTGGTCAACGATCCGGACAAACAGGTCGCGGAAGTCATGGCCAGCGATCCGGTAAGTTTTCATCCGGATGAAGATGCCTACGATGCTGCTCAAGCATTTGAGCGTTACGATTTGATTTCGGCCCCCGTGGTCGACAAGAACGGTAAGTTGATCGGCCGTCTGACCATCGATGAAATGGTCGATCTGATTCGTGAGGAGAGCGAAAACGAAGTTCTCAACATGGCGGGTCTGCGTGAAGAGGAAGACATTTTCGCGTCGGTATGGAAGTCCCTGCGTAACCGTTGGGCCTGGCTGGCGGTTAACCTGGTTACTGCGTTCATTGCCTCGCGAGTGATTGGTCTGTTTGAAGGTTCCATTGAAAAGCTGGTAGCACTCGCGGCATTGATGCCGATTGTGGCCGGTATTGGCGGTAACTCGGGTAATCAGACCATCACTATGATTGTCAGGGCGATGGCGCTGGATCAGGTGAGTACAGGCAATACCTCGCGATTGATGCGCAAGGAGTTGGCGGTCGGCCTGATCAATGGCTTGGTTTGGGGAGGCGTCATTGGCATCGTGGCCTACCTCCTATATGGGAGCTGGTCCCTGGGGGTGGTCATGACTGCTGCCATGACACTAAACCTGCTGCTTGCCGCATTGATGGGGGTGTTGATACCCATGACACTCGCTCGATTAGGACGTGATCCTGCAATGGGAGCGAGTGTCATGATCACTGCCATGACCGACAGTGGGGGCTTCTTCATATTTCTGGGCTTGGCGACGATATTCTTGCTCTGACTTACCGTTTTTAAGATCCGTCATTCGGCGGGTCTAATTAGATGACCAGTTTCACCGAAAAGCCCTGCAAGTTACGCTTGCAGGGCTTTTCTCATTTTTGTCGACGGAACTCTGAATCCAGGGCAGCCTCTCTTTGCATGATGAGGGCGCCAAGGTAGTCAGGTATTACAGTGGGCGAGGGGGGGGGGCAATGCACCTACCACTGAATTTCGGACAAAAAAAAGCCAGCTTTACGCTGGCTTGGGAAATCAGTTCAGTCAGGACGCGTCTGTGGCCATTTCGGCGTCATGGGCGATCAGCGAAACAAGCGCATTTTGCTGGCGATGGGAAAGTTGACGGAAACGTTGCAACAGTTCGCGTTCGTGCAGTGACAGCTCAGGGCTGTCCAGGCGCATGCTGAGTTCTTCGCCCAGCGCACCTTCCTGAATAAGGCTTTGCTCAAGGCGCGCGATGATTTCGGAGTTCATGCTGCGATGATGATTGCGAGCCACTTCGGCAATGCGTTCACGCATTCCGTCTGGCAGACGTACGACGAACTTGTCAGCCGTACGGCTGGAATAAATTGCCTGTTTCAATGGGCGCATATATTTAACCGGTTAGTTCAGGGGAGCGGTTCTCGGGATTGGCCGCAGGATGTCTGATAGGACAAGCGCTCTGGCCAAATGTTCAACCTGAATTGATAGAGGCCCGCATCATGCCTCAAGATTGCCAGTTCGTTGGCGTCAATTCTGTGACAAATATTGAACTGGATAGAGGCGTTCTGCCAGCACCAATCATCAGAAATGCGGACTGGTTTGAAACTTTGACCAGGACTGTCCTGCTGCCGCATCCTCCTGTTTGCAAAGCGATCTCCCAAGCGCCGCGGGAAGTCGCGAACTATGCGAGGTTCTGCGAGACCTTCCTTTTAGAGAATAGTGGCAAATGGCCGATTCGCTAGTCAAAGGTTCGTGAAGTAGGTAGTTTCAGGATGGATGGCAGCGTTTTATCGAGGCCGATAGCCGGGGAGGGGGCTCCACGGGAATTCGCGCTGATCAGATACCGTGGCCATAAAATTGGCGCGGTTGATTTTGCGATTCTGGATTCATTTTCGGGAGCGTTTTGGGCGAGGTCACTCTGGTGGTCCTCGCCTTTCGACGTTGTTGCGAGTGTGTTAGCGAAAAACCGGGTCGAACTTGATCTTACGACCGGCGATCAATGCCAAGATGAACAGCGAGGAAAAAGCGCCGCAAGCAATCAGTGGGACGGTGAGATACGTCTCTTGTGCTGATGAAAAATGGTAGATGCCGCTTATTAGGGCCAGGACGAAAAATCCTGCGGCGGACTTGGACATACTGATGCTCCTGAATGATTCAAAATACCAAGCGATCTGAAGAATGAGTGGGCAACACGGCCGTCCCCTGACTACCGCTTTGAATTCCAAAGCCTGGATCGGTATTCATGACCGCTAGCTGAGGGGCTTTTTGCAGCTGAAGATAATGCGGTATCCGTTGGACGATCGACTCTTCATCCTTCTCGGGTGTGAAAGTGAATCCCAGCAGAAGGGCCAGTGCGATCACGTTCGAAAGAAGAAGGATGTTGTTCATGGGAATGATCTCCGATGCTTTGCAGGTTACTAAAGCAGCCAGCGTGCCAACAGTCTAAATGGGATAAGTCGTTCAAATACAGGGGATTAGGGGTCGGCTGGATGGTTTTGTTCGTGCATTTTGCAATGATGGCTTTTTGAGGGGGGGGTTATTTGCACGACCGGCGACCATCGGCGAATGAGGGGAACATTGCCTACGCTTAAAAAGCATGAGGACGACATGACAAAAGTAGGGTTGCCCGTTAACATGCACGCCGTCGCTGCATGACGCCTCTTGGCAGTTTTCCGGATGACGAATGTCTCAGTAGCTCAATTGGATAGAGCATCCCCCTCCTAAGGGGAAGGTTGGCAGTTCGAACCTGCCCTGGGACACCATGACTTCTCCTTCTGCCGGCCCGTTTCTTGTTCGGTGATGTTGATCAGATCTCGAGGTTGCTGCAGAAGTCGAAAAGCCCTGCTGGGTTCACTCAGACAGGGCTTTTTTATGTCTCGCGTAAGCTGTCAGGTCGGATCCCTTCCTTATATAAGGAAGCTATTCGACTTTCTGATAGAAAATCAAAATCAGTGCTTGACGACAGATTCAGGATGTCTATAATTCGCCCCACTTCCGGCGCAGTCGAAACGGAAAAC
>NZ_JBYVMF010000018.1:0-136376 GCF_058145095.1 Pseudomonas sp. MDV22-iso1 | reverse complement strand
GACTGCCACCGTGGCGCATTGACGCCTCGGCTTGGGCGAGTCCATCCAATTACAGAGATCCACGTCTGCAGGATCGGTGTAGGAGCTGTGTAGGAGCTGTCGAGTGAAACGAGGCTGCGATCTTTTGATCTTTCTTCAACCCTGCCCCCCCAACACAACCGGCCAGCCCTCCACAGTTGCGAATGACACCATCCCGACCTATGGTCCATGCCAGACGTCGCCCGTTTTTGGTGCGACGACTTGCAGCGAATTGCTGTCCATCCATTGCGAATTCAGTAGCGAGGTGACGACATGCCCAGCGACTCCCGCCCTGCCGTGCTCGAACTGATCGGCAACACGCCACTGGTGCGTGTCAGCCGCTTCGATACCGGCCCGTGCACCCTGTTTCTCAAACTCGAATCACAGAACCCCGGCGGTTCGATCAAGGATCGCATCGGCCTGGCGATGATCGACGCCGCTGAACGCGATGGTCGCCTCAAACCCGGCGGCACTATCGTCGAAGCCACCGCCGGCAACACCGGTCTTGGCCTGGCCCTGGTCGGCCGCGCCAAGGGCTATCGAGTGGTCCTGGTGGTGCCCGACAAAATGTCCACCGAGAAAGTCCTGCACTTGAAGGCGATGGGCGCCGAAGTGCACATCACCCGCTCCGACGTTGGCAAAGGTCATCCCGAGTACTACCAGGATGTTGCCGCGCGCCTGGCTCAGGACATCCCCGACGCGTTCTTCGCCGACCAGTTCAACAACCCGGCCAATCCCCTCGCTCACGAATGCAGCACCGCGCCTGAAATCTGGGCGCAGACCCAGCATGATCTGGACGCCATCGTAGTCGGCGTCGGTTCCGCTGGCACCCTGACCGGATTGACGCGTTTTTTCAGCCGCGTGCAACCGGATCTCGAAATGGTGCTGGCTGACCCGGTGGGCTCGGTGATGGCCGAGTACAGCCGCAGCGGCACGCTCGGCACGCCGGGGTCCTGGGCCGTCGAAGGCATCGGCGAAGACTTTATCCCGTCAATTGCCGACCTCTCCAGTGTGCGCAAGGCTTACTCGATCAGCGACGAAGAAAGCTTCGATCACGCCCGCCAACTGCTGCGCGCCGAAGGCATTCTCGGTGGTTCTTCCACCGGCACTCTTCTAGCGGCGGCGTTGCGCTACTGCCGCGAACAAACCGAGCCCAAGCGCGTGGTCAGTTTCGTCTGCGACACCGGCACCCGCTACCTGTCCAAGGTTTACAACGACCAGTGGATGAACGATCAAGGCCTGCTGCAGTACAAACGCTACGGCGATTTGCGCGACCTGATCGCCCGGCGTTTCGAAGATGGCCGGGTGATCAGCGTCGGTCCGGACGACACCCTGCTCACGGCGTTCCAGCGCATGCGCCTGGCCGATGTCTCGCAGTTGCCGGTACTGGTGAACGGGCAACAACTGGTCGGCGTGATCGATGAATCCGACATCCTGCTCGGCATGCAGGAAGACGCGTCGCACTTTCGCATGACCGTCGCCAGCGCTATGACCGACAAGGTTCAAACCCTGCCGCCCGGCGCCGGCCTGGCAGAACTCCAGGCGGAGCTCGACCGCGGACTGGTGGCGATCATCGCCGACGCTGCGGGGTTCCACGGCCTGATCACTCGCGTCGACCTGCTCAATCATTTACGGAGATCCCTTGCATGAGTCAGCACGATGAAACCGCCCCGCCACATGCGTTTGCCACCCGCGTGATCCACGCCGGGCAGACGCCGGACCCGTCCACCGGGGCGTTGATGCCGCCGATCTACGCCAACTCCACCTACCTGCAACAGAGCCCCGGCGTGCACAAAGGTCTCGACTACGGCCGCTCACACAACCCGACGCGTTTTGCCCTGGAACGCTGCGTCGCCGACCTCGAAGGCGGCACCCAGGCATTTGCCTTCGCCTCGGGGCTGGCCACGATCTCCACCGTACTCGAACTGCTCGATGCCAATGCACACATCGTCTCCGGCAATGACCTCTACGGCGGCACTTTCCGCCTGTTCGACAAGGTCCGCCAGCGCAGCGCCGGGCACCGATTCAGTTTCGTCGACCTGACCGACCTGTCGGCCTTCGAAGCTGCGCTGCAGGACGACACGCGCATGGTCATGGTCGAGACACCCAGCAATCCTCTGCTGCGCCTCACCGACCTCGCCGCCATCGCTCGCCTCTGCCGTGCCCGAGGCATCATCTGCGTCGCCGACAACACCTTCGCCAGCCCCTGGATTCAGCGCCCGCTGGAACTGGGCTTCGACATCGTGCTGCACTCGACCACCAAATACCTCAATGGCCACTCTGACGTGATCGGCGGCATCGCCGTGGTCGGACAAAACCCTGAACTGGCCGAGCGCCTGGGCTTCCTGCAAAACGCCGTCGGCGCCATCGCCGGCCCGTTCGACGCGTTCCTTACCCTGCGCGGCGTAAAAACCCTGGCACTGCGCATGGAACGCCACTGCAGCAACGCACTGGAACTGGCGCGATGGCTGGAACGCCAACCGCAAGTCGCACGCGTCTACTATCCGGGCCTGCCGTCACACCCCCAGCACGAACTGGCACTGCGGCAAATGCGCGGTTTCGGCGGCATGATCTCCCTTGATCTGAACAGTGATCTTGCAGGCGCCAGGCGCTTCCTCGAAAGCGTACAAATCTTCGCCCTGGCCGAGAGCCTGGGCGGCGTCGAAAGCCTGATCGAACACCCGGCGATCATGACCCACGCCACCATCCCCGCCGACACCCGCGCACAACTGGGCATCGGCGATGCGCTGGTGCGCTTGTCAGTGGGTGTCGAAGATGTGGAAGACTTGCGAGCGGATCTGGCTCAGGCGCTGGCGCGGGTGTGACAAGCGTTCGGTAGCGACACCAGCGGGGCACCGCGCCGCCCCGCTACTTCATCAAACACTTGTGCATGATGATCGTGCGCTCGTCACCGTGAAACTCATCGCGGATTTTTCGATACCCCAACGAAGCATAAAAGCCCTCGGCAGTGATCGAAGACGGCACCCGCAAAACATCCAGGCCCGCGTCGATGGCCGCCACATGAATGACCGCCATGAGCTGCCGACCGATGCCGCCCCCTTGATAGAGCGGGTCGACAAATACGCTTCGTACAACGTCCTTATCCAGGCTGGCGGTTGCGACGACCTGTTGATCGACCGTCGCCACATAGACCTGACGCTGCGCCATCAACCCAAGAATCCCTTGCGGGGAAAACCCCTGCTCCACGCGCGCGATGACGTCGGGCGGGTAATCCTGCGCGTTGGATTCACGCAGTGATCTGATCGTGATGAGGCTGACTGCTTCTGCATCATGGGCTGTTGCGAGTCGAATATGACAATCCATTGGGTGTGCCTCCGCTCCGTGGAAAGGCCCATCGTAAACGGATGCGGCGATGGACGATAGATTGGGAGTAGTCGCCATAGATGTTGGGCAGAACCGGAGAAAAACGTCTACCGCGCATGATGGATAAGGAAAAAGTCATAGGTAACTTCCTACCACGTATAACGAGTAGTACTTATTAAGGGTTTCGGACTACAAAAAAAGTGAGCTGAACTCCCTATATCTTTTTCGCTATTGACGCACAGCCTCGGCCAGCAATATGTTTGCAGGAATCTCTGTCATAACGCATTGCTTCGAGTGAAAAAATTGAATCCGCGCCACCAAAAACTTTATAGAGCCCTTAAGCTGACGCGCAATGATATTGCTGGCGTGGTGGACGGAGGTTTATTTAATGACGTGCATTGCGTGATCAAGGCGGGGGAGCATTTCTACATAAAATCGTTTTCAGACCAGGCTAAAGCCCTGAGTTTCCCTCCCCTGCCAACCACCGCTCTACAGCGGTATGAAATTGCTGTTGCCTTGCATGAGCAAGCTCAAACGGTAGTCACGAGCAACGTGTATGTGCCTCGATTGATGGCTGTGGATCTCGAAAACAGAGCCATTGCCATGGAGGGAGCCAAAGGGATTTACCTGTTTGAATACATGGTGAATCAAGCGACATTCTCTTTGGCTGTTGAAAGGGTTGCGCACGTTTTAATATGGCTCAAATCCTTTCATGAATTAAAAAATTCGAACACACCTATTCTAAAAATCAACAGTGAAGCCTTCAAACGCTACAAAGCAATTCTTCAATACCAAAAATCTTTCGAATTCTTACAAAACAAAAACCTTGAGGAAGCAAATGCTTTTCTAAACGAACACCTGACAATAGAAGAGACTTTATTGCACGGAGATTTGAACTCCAGAAATATTATTATTTGCGAAGACGGACGCATTGCAATAATAGATTTCGAGCAAGGTCAATTGGGCTGTGGCACACACGACGCCGCCTATTTGATATCTGAAATAGTCATTGCTGCTTCGGTCATCGACGAGGATATCGAAGCAGTGATCAACTTGCTCTGGCACTGTTATGAAATTGACACCCGCAATATTGCCAAGTACAGGCGCTTCAGGCGTCACCTGAGTTTCCAAGTTCTGTACCGTCTGAAAGGGCCGTCTCAGGCTATCTGGACGGGACATTTGAACGACAAGGTAAAAGCCAACATTGATGCCTGGTGTGCCCAGGAATTCAGCAGCCGATTATGAGCTGCACCAGCTTCTCAGATCCGTTGATGTACTCATTTTCCTTTCTCACGGAATATCGAAAGCTTGCGCGTCGAAGTGAACGCTGATAACGGGTTTTAGACAGGAATAGTTATTGAGAAATGGCAGGGGCGGCTGGATTCGAACCAACGCATGGCAGGATCAAAACCTGCTGCCTTACCGCTTGGCGACGCCCCTGTATCTGTTGCGATGTGCGCGATGCACGGTGTTTCTGTGTCGTTCGTTTGTGAGCAACAGGAAGTGTTGCTGCGTTCGCTGTCAGCGCTGTAATGCCCTGTGCAGGAATGCGCGGAAATTTATCAACTTTCGCTTCGTCATGGAAGCCCAAAATCAGATTTTTTTCGTTTTAAAACAGTCGCTTGCCTCTACCACTATTAGCCAGGACACTCAACCAAAAAGTGCCAGCTGGTCATCTGGCTGGTCAGGCACCCAGGCAATTTCGTGTGGGCCACTCTCGGGACGCGATTAATGAGCTATACCGGTTAGTTTCCCATTGCAGTTCTTCAACGTTGGAGGTTGGCAATGAAACTTGCAGGTTCACTGGCCCTCCTGATGATCACCGCCAGCATGGCGGGCTGCTCGACTTCATCAAACCATGGCGTGAATGTTCCGTTGGTTGCCACTCGGCAGAACACCGGGCAGATCGGGTCCGTCACATTGACGAGCCAGGACAAGCAAACCGGACTCAGCTTTTTCATCAGCGGAGCGCCAAGCGGGGTGACGCTCCCCTTGCGCCTCTACACCTTCATCAATAAAGGCAGCTGCCAGCAACCTGGTCCGGTCGCCTACGCATTGAATGATCAGGTCAACACCCAACGCCAGGCCGTACGCGGCTGGACCATGTCCAGAACGGCACCTGTTGAGCTGTCGGTCCTGCTTTCCAATGAGCACTCAATATTGGTGCGAACGGCGCCGGAGAGTGGCAACGTCGATATCTTTTGCGGGGATATCAAGCAATCGAGTGCGGGGTAGGTGAATTCTAGGTAGCCGCCCCCCCGAAAATCCCTGTGGCGAGGGAGTTTACTCCCGCTGGGCTGCGTAGCGGCCCCGTTCTTGTGCCAGAAAACCAGGGGCCTGCTGCGCAGTCCAGCGGGAGTGAACTCCCTCGCCACAGGGTATGTGCCAATCAGGGATTTACTTCGTGCTTTGCCAGCAACCCGGCAATTCTTTTACGCAGATCTCCGTGCATATCCTCTGAGTAGGCGATCGCGGTTTTCCAGTCGTAAAACCACACGGGCATCTTGCGTTTGTCGTCCGGCTCGGAGTCGTAGCGCGGAAAAATGTGGCAATGCAGCTCAGGCTCTGAATTGCCCAGTATCTCGTAGTTCATACGAAGTGCATCGGTGGCCTGTAAAACCGCGTCTCCGATGCGCGCCATATCGAGCAGGTAGGTCGCGCGGGCTTGTGCATCCAGATCGTTCAGGCTTGATACGACAGGATCGGGCAGCAGCAGGCAGTATCCAGGTAGAAACTGCACGTCGCCCATGACCGCCCAACCGGACGCCATTCGGCAAATGACCTTATCGTTTGTTCCGTTGCGTGCCATCTCTACACGTTGCGATATCAGAGGCATTACGGGTCCTTAGTAGTGTTGTCCATGGCATCGAATGCACAGTCTGGGGCAGGCATTGCGGATGAACGCGGTCGGTGGCCTCGCACGCTGAGTGACGCCACGGACGAACACGCAGACTCAGCCCTTGGCTGCCATCGCGGTCACTTCCACGCGCATGCCTTCCACGGCCAGAGCCGCCACGCCAACAGCGGCGCGAACCGGCCAAGGCTTGGCGAAGAAGCGTTTGTACACCTCGTTGAAGGCGGCGCGATCAGCCATGTCGGTGAGGTAGATGGTCAGGTGCAGGACGCGGTCCATGGAACTGCCGGCGCGCTCCAGCGCAACCTTGAGCGCCTGCAGGGTGCATTCGCTCTGAACAGTGATATCGCCCAGTTCCAGACTGCCGTCGGCACGGGTGGGGATCTGCGTGGAGACCAGCAGCCCGCCGAAACCGGTGACGTCGGACGAGATGGAATCCTCGTCAGGATCGGGGACGTAGGTGATGTCGTGGTTGGCCATGGGAATCTCTTGGTAAGGGGTCAATGGGTTGGCGGGCCGCTGAAAAAATGAATGCGGCGACGCCTTCTGCCGGGGCAGTTTACAACCCACATCGTCGAGTTCGCCATGCGCTCCGGCATCTTGCGTGTGTTGGGCAGCGGGCCGGGCCGCACGATCCCTTCTGATTGCGCCCTGCCCGACACCATTGCGCATCGACGCGCAACGGTGCGGGTGATGGCATTACTTGTCGGACTTGATGCTGGTCCAGACGCGCGTACGCACGCGTTCAAGCTTTTGCGGAAGGGGCTGCACGACATACAGCGTCTTGAGGGCTTCGCTGGTCGGCGTGAGGTTCGGATTGCCGGTGATGTCCTTGTTGATCAACGCAAGCGAGTCCTTGTTGGCGTTGGGGTAGCCAAGGAAATCACTGATGGGGGCGATGACTTTCGGGTCCAGCAGCGTGTTGAGAAACTCGTGGGCCTCTTCGACGTTCTTCGCGCTTTTTGGAATCGCGAAGGTGTCAAACCAGATCGGCGCGCCTTCTTTTGGCAAGCGCCAATCCACCACCACACCGTTGCCGGCTTCCTTGGCGCGATTGCCAAACTGGTAGAAGCTGCCCGAGTAGCCGATGGCAACGCAGATATCACCATTGGCGATGTCGGTCATGTACTTGGCGGAGTTGAAGTAGGTGACGTAGGGCCGAATCTTCATCATCAGCGCCTTGGCTTTCTCATAGTCGTCCGGGTTCTGGCTGTTCGGATCCAGCCCCAGGTAATGCAAAGCCAGGGGCAGGATTTCCGACGGTGAGTCGAGCATCGCCACGCCGCAGGCTTTGAGCTTTTCCATGTTCTCGGGCTTGAACACCAGGTCCCAACTGTCCACCGGCGCATTGTCACCCAGGGCCGCCTTGACCTTGGCCGGGTTGAAGCCGATCAGCACGGTGCCGTACATGTAAGGCACGCCGTACAGATTGCCGGGGTCATTCTTGTTCAGCAGCTTGAGCAATTCAGGGTCTTGATGGCTCCAGTTCGGCAGTTTGGACTTGTCGAGTTTCTGGAAAACCCCCGCCTTGATCTGGGTTTCGATGAATTGGTTCGAGGGCACCACCAGGTCGTACCCCGAGTTGCCCGTCAGCAGCTTGGCTTCCAGGGACTCGTTGGTGTCGAAGGTGTCCCAGGTCACTTTGATGCCGGTGTCCTTTGCGAAATCCTTGGGCACGGACGGCAGGATGTAGTCCGCCCAGTTGTACACCCTCAGCTCGCGCTGTTCAGCCTGCACGGCGCTGGCGAGCAGCGTCAGCCCACACACAGTGGCGCCCAGTATGCGTTTCATCGTGACCATGGATTTTCCCCAAGTGTGACGTTAGTACGACGGTTTCTATGTTCTGTACACGGCAGCGGTTTTGAAAAAAACCAAGGGCAAGATTTTGGTTGTTATATCGCTGGGCGCTCGGCAACACGCGCTCTTGTTCGATTCTTGCTGACAGTCGGGGTTGATCACAGTGCGAGGTTGGCCAAAAGGAGATCGAAGTGGCCAAAATCCATGTCCGTATTTGGACGATGAACGATCTATTGTGTGCGGCAAAGATGGATCTCGAAAAACGAAAAAGCCCGCGCGAGGCGGGCTTGGAATTCGAGTAGGTGGCCAGTGCTGGTATCTGGCTTACAAGGTTTATCAGGACTCCCACACAAGCGTTTTGTGCGCTAGTGCTTCACACGGCATCAGGGCTGGATCTCAGCGCGGAGATCTTTCTAACCGTGTACCCTTCGGAACGCTGCCCCGCGTTTCCTCGCTATCCGCTTGCGCATCAGTCTGCGTCTTCACCTACAGGTTTGAGAATAGCAAAGCCCCCGCAAAAACGCGTTCGCGTTTTAGATTGATTCGGCCTGACATTAGAACTGCCGGAAGCAAGAAAAACCCACGCTTGTCCCGTCGTCTTTTTTCGGTATACGTGGGGTGAATCAGGCTCGTATAGTCGATCCACCATAAAGGGAAGCTACACCGACCCGTTCAACAGTCCGGCCGGTAATCAGTAGCCAATTCGCGCCCTCTGAAAAAGCCCAATTTCACTAACGGGATGAACCGCAAAATGACGACGCAAACTGAAACTGCCATTCTCGCCGGAGGCTGCTTCTGGGGGATGCAGGATCTGCTCAGACGCTACCCCGGCGTGATGTCCACGCGGGTGGGTTACTCGGGTGGAGACGTGCCCAACGCCACCTACCGCAACCATGGCACCCACGCCGAAGCGCTGGAAATCGTATTCGATCCGGATCAGATCAGTTATCGGCAAATCCTCGAATTCTTCTTCCAGATCCACGATCCGACAACGAAGAATCGCCAGGGCAACGATGTGGGAACCAGTTACCGCTCTGCCCTCTTCTACCTCAGTGAGGAACAGAAACGAGTCGCGGAAAACACCGTGGCCGACGCCGATGCGTCAGGCCTCTGGCCGGACAAGGTCGTTACCGAAATCGCACCTGCCGGACCGTTCTGGGAAGCCGAACCCGAGCACCAGGACTACCTCGAACAGTATCCCAATGGCTATACCTGCCATTTCATCCGGCCGAACTGGAAACTGCCAAAACGCGAGTAATCCCCGAATCACGCATGACCCTGTGGCGAGGGGATTTATCCCCGTTCGGCTGCGTAGCAGTCGTAAAACCATCACACGCGGGTGTACCTGATACACCTCGGTTGCAGGTTTTGGGGCCGCTTCGCAGCCCAACGGGGCGGTGCGACGTTTCGATAAATCCCCTCGCCACAGGTTTGAGTTCGCCTGAAGCTTTTGCTAGGTGAACAGCACTCCAACACCACAGGGTTACCGGACGATCACGGATCCACCTGCCCCATCAGCTCGGCCACCGTTTCCGGGCGTTTGGCGTAACGCTGCGCCAGCACCGCGCAAACCATCAACTGAATCTGATGGAACAGCATCACCGGCAATATCAGCACACCAATGGTGCTACCGGCGAACAACACCTGCGCCATTGGCACGCCGGTAGCCAGGCTCTTCTTCGAACCGCAGAAAAGGATGGTGATGCGATCTTCCTGATTGAAGCCAAAAGCCTTGCCAAGCACCGTCGCCGCCACGATGACCAACGCCAGCAAGATGCAGCAAACAACCACCAGCCCCGCCAGTTCCCACAGGGGAATCTGATGCCAGATGCCCTCAGTCACCGCCTCGCTGAAAGCCCCGTAGACCACCAGCAAGATCGATCCCTGATCAACGAACCTCAGCCAGCTTTTATTGCGCGCCACCCAGGCGCCGATCCAGCGACGGGCGACCTGCCCGAGAATAAACGGCAACAGCAATTGCACGCTGATCTTCAGAATCGCGTCGAGCGTCGAGCCGCCATCGCCATGAACGTCCAGCATCAGCGTGACCAGCAATGGCGTCAGAAAAATCCCGAACAGGCTCGACGCCGCCGCACTGCAAATCGCCGCCGGAATATTGCCCCGCGCCAGCGAGGTGAAGGCAATGGCCGACTGCACCGTGGCGGGCAGCGCGCAGAGGTAAAGCATGCCCATGTAAAGTTCATCGCCGATCATGGGCGCCATCAGCGGTTTGAGTGCCAGGCCGAGCAATGGGAACAGCACAAACGTCAGGCCGAACACCAGCAGGTGCAGGCGCCAGTGGCCAGCGCCGGCGATGATCGACTCGCGGGACAGCTTTGCCCCGTGCAAAAAGAACAGCAGCGCGATGGCACTGTTGGTCAACCAGCCAAAGCCGACCGCGACTTGCCCGCTGGCAGGCAGCACGCTGGCGATGATCACCACGCCGATCAAGGTCAGGGTGAAGTTATCGGGGAGGAAACGAGGGCGAGTCATCAGAGAGATATCCGGGGGTTGCCAAGGACGTGGGAACGACTCTAACGTGACTGGCGATGACCGACTAACGCCGATGAGCCAGCTGATGCCGCCAAAAGGACATGACAAAAGCGTAAGACGCAGTATTCCCGGGCTTCCCAGCCTGCCGAGACCTGTCTACGGACGTACCGAATCGCTGCCGAACCGTGCGCTGACCCGACGCCACAGCCACCCGTGGGTGCAATTGTCGTACGCGATCCAGGGCGTGCTTGAAGTGCAAACCAGTGCCGGACGCTTCGTTGCTCCGCCCGAGCGTGCGGTGTGGATTCCGGCGGGCATGCCGCACCGGGTCTTCAGTTCGCCGCGCACGGAAATGCGCAGCCTGTACCTCGATTGCAGCGTCACGGCCTGGGCGCCGCAGCGCTGCCATGTCCTCGGCGTCAGCAATCTGCTGCGGGAGCTGATCCACGCATTCAGCAAGATCCCGGTGGAGTATGAGCAGGATGGCGCGCAGGGACGGCTGACGCAGGTGCTGCTAGATCAGCTGGCCGAGGCACCCCAGATAGACTTGATGTTGCCACTGCCCCAGGACAGCCGATTGCGGCAGATTTATCACAGCCTGCAACTGCACCCGGAACAACAGACGACGCTGGCTCACTGGAGCCAGAAATTCAACGTGAGCGAGAAAACCCTGAGCCGATTGTTCCTGCGCGACACCGGCCTGACGTTCCGCGCATGGCGCCAACGCTTGCGCCTGCTCGGTGCCCTGACGCCCCTGGAGCAGGGCGCGCGGGTTACCGATGTGTCACTGGCCTGCGGGTATGATTCAACTTCGGCGTTTATCGCGGCGTTTCGGCAACAGTTTGGCGATACGCCAGGGGAGTTTTTTCGATAGAGAAAACACTCAACAGCGGCCAAACCTGGTACCTGACACACCGCCATCACAAGCAATCCGACACCCTGCAGGAGCTGCCGAGTGAAACGAGGCTGCGATCTTTTGATCTTGATCTTCCCAAACCGCAAACACAGCAAGATCAAGAGATCGCAGCCTTCGGCAGCGCCTACAGGTCGGGTTAGTCCACAGGACGCTAAATCATCGGCGAACTGCTGACTACCCGCAGTGCCAGGCCTTCATACGCATCCAGCGTAATGGTGAACTCACCCTCGTCTGTCAGGTCGCCTTCCACCCGCTCGTTGATGATATCGACCACCGGCCCCGGCGCGATGTTGGGCAGGTGCAAGGTTTCGGTGATCGGCGTCGAACCGAAATTCAGCGCGGTGATTTGCGTGCCTTTGCCGGCCGGCAGTTCGTGAACCATGATCAACAGACCGGGGTGCTGCACGTCCGGCACGAGGATCTGGCGACTGGCGGCAATGTCATAAGCGCGGCGCGCGGCGAGGATTTTTTTCAGCTGCGAGGCAAACGAATCCGGGTCCTTCAATTGGGTCGGCAAGCTGCCGTACAAGGTCTTTGGACGGGGCATCTGACCCGCCGACAATGGCGCGTCCGGGTTGAGGTCCACCAGATCGTAGGCACCGCGATGAATCCAGCGGGTATCGCCATCGAGCATCAAGTCCGCGACCTGTTCTGCCGGCAATGGCAATGCACCGACCAGGTCCCACCCCGACAAGGCAAACACCCCCGGCTGCATGGCGTTGTACATCACCAACAGCAGGTGCACCTGACGAATCTGCTGGATATCCGCGTCCGTGATCGCGTCGAGATCGCGAATCCCCAATGCCGCAGTGATGATGCTGGCGGTGGTGCACGACACGCCGTTGGTGACGAATTTCAGGTTGTAGGGTGCATGCTCCCCGGCGAGACGTTCGTACATTTGCTCGCGAATATGTTCGCGCAAGATGCTGCCGGGAAAGGTTTGCCCCTGATACAGGTAGGTGTCATGGGCGTGCAGCGTCCAGAAATGCACCAGTTCGAGGGTCAGCTCATCGTGGTTTTGCAACGCGTGGATCAGCGACCCCGGATCGATGCCCAGGGTGTGCATCTGGCGCAGCATCAAGCGCAGGAATTCGGTATCGCCCATCAGCAACGCATGCTGGTAGGCCGGGCGAGTGATGAAGTCATAAGACAGGTCGGCGCCGCCGTGGGACATGGCGGCAATGTCGTCGACCGTCAGGTTCAGCTCCTGAAAACTGAAGCCGCCGGCCTTGCGAATGGCGCCCGCCAGCAACTGGTTACCGGTGATCGACAACGGGTGGCTTTCAGACCAGGCGGTGCCATCGAGCTTGCGCTCCACGCCGAGAAAGCCGTTGGCGTCCAGACGCAGGATCTTCGCGCCCATCACGTCGATGGCATGCAGTGCGTCGCCGATGATCATCTGCTGCGCGGCGAACGTCGGGTCCAGCCAGTTCAACGACGGCTGCCCTTCCTTGAAGTAATGCAGGTACACCCAACGCCGCGGCTTGCCGTCGACGCCGATCACCACCGGTGTCGCGCTCCAGTCGGTTTCCTTGACCCCGGGCTCGAAGAAGATCACCCGTTGCAACTGACCGACGATGTAATGCTTGTCCCGCAGGATGTCGACCTGCTGCGGACTGAGGTTCTGCGCATCGCGACCTTCGGCAATGTCCGGCAGCAGCGGCCAGTCCTCCTCGCGAATTTCCACCATGTGGTAGAGACCCGGGTAGTCCTCATACGCCATCTCGGCCAGGCGAAAATCCGCGCCTTTGCCGGTGTGGGACGGGATCACGTCGTCGATGATCACGGCGTTGTGCGCGGCGGCCATGCGGGTCAGGGCCTGCAACTGCGCCTCGGTGCCCAGTTGCGGGTCGATCTCGAAACTGATGCGGTCGAAATTGCCATCGATGGTCGGTGTCTGCTCCGTGCCTCGCAAACCGCCCGACATCTTCAGCGGGCCATTGTGAATGCCCTGGATGCCGATTCTCGACAGTGCATGCCACAGGGTTTCATCGCCCAACGCCTCGAGCACGGTGCCGTCTTCGCGAGTGACGATGGACGCAGGATACGCGGTGAACCACACCGACGCCAGCGCCGACGCATCCCGAGGCCGGGTATGGGCGTAGGGCTGCTGCCTCAGTCGACCCTGGCCCGAGTAGAGCTTGGCCCGCTGCCGTGCCGCGTGCAGCATCGATTGTTCAACCAGCCAGGACACATGGTTTTTTTCCGCCGCCGTCATAAAACAATCACCTGTTGTCTGGGTTTCAAAATCGCACTCGGCCATCTCGCTTCAATGGCACCGCTCGTTTTCATATGAGGCCCTGACGGGGCATTCGTTGCATCTCTGGCATCGACCCATGCCACTATCGAGTGATTGCAGTTGCCACCATCGCACAGGTAGTATTGAGAGCGATTCTCACTCACATCTGGAAAGCCGACCGGTGCAACCCTCTTCGACCCGCAAGCTGGGCTTCTTTTTCAGCGACCATCACCGCTGGCTGCTGCAGCATATCCAGCAGCGCCTGCGCAATCACGCGGACGCCGAGGACACCGCCGCCGACACCTTTTGCCAGTTGCTGGCGGCGCGGGTTGATCCCGACAGCATCGAACAACCTCGTGCGTATTTGTCGACCATCGCCCGGCGACTGATTTTCGATCGTCATCGGCGCCGCAAGCTCGAGCTGGCCTATGTCGAGCGCCTGTCCTTGCTGCCCGAAGCGCTGGCCCCCTCTCCCGAAGAACAACTGCTGCTGATCGAAGCGCTGGTCGCCATCGACCGGGCCATCGATGGCTTGCCACAGGTCGTCAAGGCCACCTTCCTCTACAGCCAGCTGGACGGCCTGAGCTACGTGGCCATCGCGCAGAAACTGGGGCTGTCGGAACGCACGGTCAGCCGCTACATGAAACAAGCCCTGCGTCAGTGCTACCTGAGTGAGTTGACACCATGAGCACTCGGCGCCTGGACCCTGTCAGCGAGCAGGCCATCGACTGGATGGTCAAGCTGCGTGCCGCGACGCCCGATGCCGCCTTGCAAGCGCGCTTCAATACCTGGCTGGGAGCAGACCCCGCGCACCTGCAGGCCTGGACGACCTTGCAGGAACGCCTTGGCGGGTCCTTCAACACCGTCCGCACCCTGGACCGGCGCCTGCCCGGCCAGGCCGGTGAAGCCCGGCAAATCCTGCTTCAGCCCCACGGATCGCGACGGGATGCGCTGCGGGTCATTGCCGGTCTGGGTCTGTTGGGCGGCGGCCTGTGGCTCGGCGCACGCAGCCCCCTGGGAGACTCACTGCTGGCGGACCTGCACACCGGACGCGGCCAGCGGCAGGATTTCAATCTGGCGGACGGCAGCCGCCTGAGCCTGAACGCCAACAGCGCCGTGGACCTGCGCTTCGACGACAAGCAACGGCTGGTGGTCCTGCGCCATGGCGAACTGGTGATTCAGGTAGCGCCCGATCCCCATCGGCCATTGCGCGTACGCACGGACCACGGTGAAGTGCGGGCGCTGGGGACGCGGTTCCTGGTGGCTCAGGAACAGGACGTCACTCGGGTGATTGTGCTGCAGCATTCGGTCGAGGTGCAGCTTCAGGACGGCACGACCCGGACGCTGCAAGAAGGTCAGTCGGCCACGCTGTCTGACGGAACCATCACGCCCATGATCGGCGACCAGCGCGCTCGCGCCGACTGGATGGTCGGACGCCTGAATGTGCTCGACGAACCCCTTGAGCAAGTCGTCGACGCATTGCGCCCTTACAGCCGGGGATTTGTCCGCATAGCACCCGAAGTTCGTCACCTGCGCGTTCAAGGTGTTTTCCCCCTCGACGACCCGGACCGCACCCTCAACGCACTGGCCGAAACCCTGCCGATCCGGGTGGATCGCTACAGTCCCTGGCTGACGCTCGTTCGGGCCAAGGAGACAAGGTAACCGCCCAAAAGCCACGCCAGAACCTGTGGCGAGGGAGTTTATCGAATCGTCGCACCGTCCCGCTCGGCTGCGCAGCAGTCGCAAAACCTGCTGGCGCGGTGTGTCAGGACGATTGCAGAGGGCCGCTTCGCAGCCCAGCGGGAGCAAGCTCCCTCGCCACATAGGCAGAGTGATGCTTGATAATTTTTAACAATAATTCTTATTCGTGTCCGGTTTTTGATTCTCATCCCACCTATCTCCTGACACTTACAAATCATCAGGAGAATGCTGTGTTCAACCCGTGGCCCCACGCCCTTTCCGTCGCCGTTGCCCTAGCCACCCTGGCCAGCCCTGCCCTGGCCCAGGCGCAACCTCTGACTTTCAACCTGCCGGCCGGACCGTTGGCCGCCACGTTGAATGCAATTGCCAGCCAAAGCGGCCATATCGTTTCCCTCGAGCCCGTGCTGGTACAAGGCAAACAGGCGCCAGCAGTGGTTGGCCAGATGCTCCCCGAGCAGGCGATGAACAAGGCACTGGCCGGCAGCGGACTGCAATTGCGCGTGACCGGTCAAGGTAACTTCAGCGTCGAGCCGGCGCCGGACAACAGCGCAGCGTTGCAACTGGGCGCAACCAACATCGTTGAACGCAGCGTCGACGCCACCACCGAAGGCTCCGGCTCCTACGCCGCGCGGGCAGTAACCATCGGCAAAGGCACACACACCCTCAAGGAAATTCCCCAGTCGGTCACCGTGATGACCCGCAAGCAACTGGACGATCAGGACCTGACCGATCTCAAGGATGCCGCCAATCACACCACCGGCCTGGTCG
Organism: Pseudomonas sp. MDV22-iso1; assembly: GCF_058145095.1. Lineage (NCBI taxonomy): Bacteria > Pseudomonadati > Pseudomonadota > Gammaproteobacteria > Pseudomonadales > Pseudomonadaceae > Pseudomonas > Pseudomonas sp. MDV22-iso1. Next base: position 120,266 of record NZ_JBYVMF010000018.1, on the reverse strand, counting down.
GCGTTCAGGGCGTGGGCAAAGGCATGATCCTGACCTCACGCGGCTTTCAGATCGATGACTGGCAATACGACGGCGTCCCGATCCCGCGCAACATGTATGCACTGGGAAACTGGGCGACTCAGGACCTGATTTTCTTTGATCGCCTGGAAGTCCTGCGCGGTGCCTCCGGCTTGCTCCAGGGCACCGGCAGCCCGGGTGGCGCGATCAACCTGGTCCGCAAACGCGGCCAGAACGCACCCACCGTGACCCTCACCGGCAAGGCCGGCTCCTGGGACCGCTACGGCCTGCAACTGGACGCTGGCGGCCCGCTGAACCAGAGCGGCACGGTGCGTGGACGCCTGGTCGCCGACGAGGACGACAGCCATTCGTTCATCGACTACGAATGGAGCAAAACCCACTCGCTGTACGGCGCACTGGATTTCGATCTGCGCGAGGACACTACCCTGGGCCTGGCGGTCAGCCGCACCGAGGCCGAGTCGCGCCCGATGATCCGTGGCCTGCCGCGCTACGCCGACGGCAGCATGGTCAACGTGCCCCGCTCCACCTTCACCGGCTCGACCTGGAACCACTCGCAAATTGACGTCACCACGGTCTATGCAGACCTGGAACACCGGTTCAATGACGATTGGGCATTCAAGGTCGGCGCCGTGCACATGACTGAAGACAACGAAGCCAAAAACCAACGGCTGCAATCCTCAGGCGCAAGCATCAATGACGATGGCAGCGGCGTGCAATATGCCGACTTCGTCTCGGACTTTGACGCCACCAAGATCGGCCTGGACATGAACCTCACCGGGCGCTTCGATGCCTTGTCCATGCCGCAGGAAGTCATGATCGGCAGCAACTACTCCAAGCTGCATTCCGACGACAAATTCGCCCGCACCTTCAACAACAGTACGGACACGATCTTTGGCATTGACCACCATCGTCCCGAGATCAGCTACGAGGGAATACTCAACACGCCGGGTGGTCGCGCCACTCCCAGCAAGTACGACATCAGCCAGAAAGGCCTTTATGGCAGCTGGCGGGTCAAGCCGTTCGAGCCACTCACCCTCGTGCTCGGCTCCCGCGTCAGCTGGTACGACTACAGCTACAAGTCGTCGACCCAGAACGCATTTGAAGATTTCGCTACGCCCCAAGCCCCTAGCAACATGAGCGAAAACGGCGAAGTCACGCCCTACGCCGGCATCGTTTATGACCTGAACCGCGAGTGGGCGGTCTACGCCAGCTACACCGACGTGTTCGAGCCCCAGACTTCGCGCACTGTCAGCGGCTCGGTGCTCAAACCGGTGATCGGCAGCAACTACGAAGTCGGCCTCAAGGGCGAACTGATGGATGGCCGGGTCAATACGTCCCTGGCGCTGTTCCGCTACGACCAGGAAAACCGCGCGGTCAACGATGTGGCCTCGGGCTTTGCCTGCGACGGCTGGTATTGCTCCACCGCCTCGGGGAAAGTCCGCAGCCAGGGCCTGGATGCCGAAATCAGCGGTGAAGTGCTCAATGGTCTGCAACTGTTCGCCGGCTACACCTACAACACCACCCAGTACCTCGACGACCCGGACAACGAAGGCAAGACCTTCAGCACCTGGACGCCCAAGCACATGTTGCGGGTATGGAGCGACTACCAGTTCAGTGGCGACTTCAACCGTCTCAGCACCGGTCTGGGCTTCACGACACAAAGTCACACCCTGGGTTACGAACACACCTATGAAGTGCCAGGCTACACCGTGTGGAATGCGCGTGTCGGCTATCAGCTCACCCCGGAAGTCGGCCTCGCGGTCAACGCCAACAACCTGTTCGACAAGCGCTACATCACCGCCGGGTTTAACCAGCTTAACGGCAACAACAACTACGGTGATCCACGCAACCTGATGTTCAGCGTGAAATACACCCCGCAGTTTTAAGCCTGCTCAATCATCCTCATGCAGCTTGATACCCCGGGCATGCAGCAGATGGGGAACCAGCAGCACCAACAGCGTCAACGCCAGGAACGCAGCCGATATGGGCTGCGTGACGAAAATCAGCCAGTCGCCCTGGCTGATGGACAAGGCGTTGCGCAGCTGTTTTTCCGCCATCGGCCCCAGCAACATGCCGACGATCACCGGGGCCACAGGAAAGTCGAACCGCCGCATCAACACCCCGCCCCAGCCAATCCCGAGCATCAGCAACAGATCGAATGACGAGTGACGCATGCCGTAAACGCCAATGGTGGCAAACACCAGAATCCCGGCGTTCAGGTACGGTCTGGGGATCTGCAGCAGCTTGACCCACAGGCCCACCAGCGGCAGGTTCAGCACCAGCAAAATGACGTTGCCGATGTACAGCGAAGCCACCAGCGTCCAGACCAGGTCGGCGGACGTTTCGAAGAGCATCGGCCCCGGTTGCAGGTTGTAGTTCTGGAACGCCGCCAACAATATCGCCGCCGTGGCGGATGTCGGAATGCCGAGGGTTAATAGCGGCACCAGCGAACCGGTCGCGCTCGCATTGTTCGCGGCTTCAGGCCCGGCGACCCCTTCGATGGCTCCCTCGCCTTTGTTCGCGGAAAACTCCTTCGGGTACTTGCTGAGTTTGCGTTCGGTGGAATAAGACAGGAAGGTCGGAATTTCCGCGCCGCCGGCCGGAATCGAGCCAAAGGGAAAGCCGATCAGCGTGCCCCGCAGCCAGGCGGGAATCGAGCGCTTCCAGTCCGCGCGGGTCATCCACAACGAGGTCAGGCGATGCCGGCCCGAGGTTTCTTCTTTCTGATACAGCAGGCTGTACAACGCCTCCCCCACCGCAAACAGACCGACCGCCACCAGCACCACTTCGATGCCGTCCACCAGTTCCGGCACGCCCAAGGTGTAGCGGGCGATCCCGGAGGTCGAGTCCAGGCCGATCAAGCCGATGGCCAACCCGAGCCCCAACGATGCAAAGCCGCGCAACATCGAAGCGCCGAGCACCGCAGAAACCGTCGTGAACGACAGCACCAGAATCGCGAAATACTCCGCCGGGCCGAAGTTCAGCGCCAGCCTGGCGACCACCGGGGCGAACAGGGTCAGCAGGATGGTGGCGATGGTGCCGGCGACAAACGATCCGATCGCTGCCGTGGCCAGCGCCGGTCCGGCTCGACCGTTGCGGGCCATGAGGTTGCCTTCCAGGGCCGTGACCATGGACGACGATTCGCCGGGTGTGTTGAGCAGGATGGACGTGGTCGAGCCGCCGAACTGCGCACCGTAGTAGATCCCGGCGAACATGATCAGCGCGCCGGTCGGATCGACCTTGGCGGTGATCGGCAGCAGCAAGGCCACTGTCAGCGCCGGGCCGATACCCGGCAACACGCCTATGGCAGTGCCGAGCAAACATCCGATAAAGCCCCACATCAGATTGATCGGTGTGAGCGCCGCTGAAAACCCCATCGCCAGGCTCGAGAGAATGTCCATGCTGTCGATCTCCTCAGATCCAGGCGTTGACCAGCGGAGGCAGGGAAACCCCGAGTCCGGCGTTGAACAGCCAGTAAATCGGCAAGGTCAGGGCCATGCCGATGGCCAAGTCTCGCAGCGGATGACGACTGCCGAATCCCCTGGCAGAACAGGCAAAGAGCAACGCAGCCGCCAACACAAAACCAATGACATCAATGAGCAAGGCCACCGCGACAAGCCCCGCCGTCACCCACGCCACCCCCGCCTTGCCACCGGGCAGCGCGCGGGCCGATTCATCCTCATGGTCGGCGAGATCGCGAAAGCCGCCGGTCACCGCCTGATAACACAACACCAGGCCGACAACGCCGACGAAGGCCGCCAGTGCATAGGGATAGACGTACGCCGCTAGAATGACGAAACCCATTTCGGCGGGAAACCGATAGGCACCGAGCGCCAGCGTTGCACTGAGGGCAATCAGGCCGACGCCGATCGCCAGTTGCGCGGGCACTATCGAGCGAGTACCGGCCATTTCAAAGCAGCCCGACCTTGACCAGCATCGCGCGCAACCGCACGTGTTCTTCGTCGACAAATTTGCCGAAATCGTCACCGGTCAGGATGCTTGGCGACCAGGCATTAGTCTGGATGTTGTCCTGCCAGGTTTTGCTTTTAGTGGCCGCCACCACCGCTTCGATGACGGCCTGGCGCTGCTCGGGCGTGAGGTTCGCGGCACCGTAGACACCGCGCCAGTTGCCGATGGTCACGTCGTAGCCACTCTCTTTCAGCGTCGGCGCATCAATGCCCTCGACCCGATTCGGCGCGCCAATGGCCAGGACCCGGAACTGACCGTTCTTGATGTACTGACCCAGCTCCGCATAGCCGCCCGTGATGACCTTGATCTGACCACCCAAGGCTTGCGCCACCACCTCACCGCCACCGGCGAAGGCTACGTAATTGACCTTGTTGACTGGCACATCCAGCTTGCTCGCCAACTCGGCAATGCCGATGTGATCGATCGAACCCTTGGAGCCGCCGCCGAACGTCACACTGGTGGGTTTGGCCTTGAATTCCTTGATCAGGTCATCCAGGGTTTTGTAGGGCGACTCCTTGCGCACGGCGATCACGTTGTACTCGGTGAACAACCGCGCAATCGGCGTCACGTCCTTCAAGCTGATCTGCGGTTTGTTCTGCTCAATGCCCGCGACCATGATCGCACCGACCACCAGCAACGCATTCGGATCACCCTTGGTGCTGTTGGCAAACTGCGCCAGCCCCAACGTCCCGCCCGCACCGCCCTTGTTCTCGAAGGTCGCGGACTTGGCGGTGCCAGCTTCCACCATGGCCTTGCCCAGCACCCTGGCGGTCTGGTCATAGCCACCGCCCACAGAGCCTGGGGCCATGAACTTGACGGTGTCCAGGGCAAAGGCCGGTGTGGCGAAAACGGCAGCGGTCAGGGCTACAGCGACGCAGCGGCGGAATGAATGGACCGAAGCAAACATGGGGGATTCTCCCTGGATTGTTGTTTTTATGGCGAGTCGATTTCAGACAGCGTAGTACACCGGTGGAGGGGCATCCCATTCCCCTGTTCATGGCGCTACCCAGGCCCCATCGCGAGCAGGCTCGCTCCTACAGTGAACTGCAGCGATCTCAAAATCTGGGCACACCACACATCCCCTGTGGGAGCTGGCTTGCCGGCGATGGCGGTGTGTCAGGCGATGATGATGTTGAATGTATAGGCCCCATCGCGGGCAAGCCCGCTCCCACAGTGAACTGCGGCGGACACAAAATCTGGCCACACCACACATCCCCTGTGGGAGCTGGCTTGCCAGCGATGGCGGTGTGTCAGGCGATGATGATGTTGAATGTGCCGGCCCCATCGCGAGCAGGCTCACTCCTACAGTGAACTGCAGCGATCTCAAAATCTGGGCACACCAAAAATCCCCTGTGGGAGCTGGCTTGCCGGCGATGGCGGTGTGTCAGTCACTGTGATGTCGGATGTGCGGGCCTCATCGCGAGCAGGCTCGCTCCTACAGTGAACTACAGCGGGCTCAAAATTTGTGTACGGCCACACATCCCCATGTAGGAGTGAGCCTGCTCGCGATGACGGACTGTCATCCAGCACCAATGTCGGCTGATACAACGCCACCGCAGGCTATCAACCCTCTCTCATTTCACCTGCATATTCCCCCGCAAAAACGCCATCAACTCCGCCGCCGCCGGCGACAGGCTGCGGCCTTTGCGGCACAGGATTCCGATCTGCCGTTCGACCTTCGGCTCCGCCAGCGGCAAGAACACCAGCTGTTCATTGCCAACCGGAAACGCCAACGAAGGCAACGTGGTAATCCCGATCCCCTCCTCAAGCATCGCGATCAGCGAAATCATGTTTGAGACAAACAACAGACTGCTCTCCAGCAACCCTGCCGCTTGCGTGCCTTCGAGCAAACGCGAGGTGCCGTTGCGCACCAGCGGGTAGTCTTGCAAGCGAGACCAATGCAACGCTCCACCCTGGGCAACCAGCGGGTGATCCTTGCGACACACCACGCCCACCTGATCGCTCAGGATCGGCACAAACTCAATGTTCTCATCCGGCATCCAGACACTGCTGATGCCGAAATCCACCTGCCCTTGGGACAACAGTTGCTGCACGCTGTCCGCGTTTCCGTCTTGAATGCTGATCTGGATCTTCGGGTGCTCGCTGACAAACCGCGCCAGCAGTTGCGGCAATAACCGGCTCGCCACCGAAGGCACGGTAGCGATGCTGACCTGGCCGATTTCGTGCCGGGCCAGCAAGCTCACCTCACTGGCGATGCGATCGTGGTGTGCGAGCAGGTCCTGAAACAGCGGCAAGCAATGCTTGCCAAAAGGCGTCAACTCGGTCTTGCCGCCCTTCTCGAACAGCGCCTGACCCAGCTTCTGCTCCAGTTCACGAACAGCCAGGGACAATGCAGGCTGCGTGCGATAGGCCTGTTTAGCCGCGCCGTGGAAACTTTTGAGCTGCGCGACGAGAACGAAATAGCGAAGCTGGGTGATTTTCAGCTCGGGCAGCATGGTAAGTTTTCCTTATCGTTTCATTTCTATTATTAATTTTTATTTGCAGATTAATACTCGCAAGATGGGAACCACGCAATCGGAGGTTCCCCATGGCAACGCAAACTCATAAAAACTACATCGCTGGCGACTGGTGCGAAGGTGTGGGCGTCATCGCCAACCGCAGCCCTTCTGACGTCGCCGACCTGATCGGTGAATACCAGCAAGCCAGCGCCGAACAAACCAATAACGCCATCGCCGCCGCCCGTGACGCTCAGCCGCTCTGGGCAGCGACCGGGCTGGAACAGCGCCAACAGGTACTGATGGCCATCGGCAACGAGCTGATGGAACGCAAGGAAGAGCTCGGCCAGTTGCTCTCCCGGGAAGAAGGCAAACCTCTCGCCGAGGGCATCGGCGAAGTCAATCGCTCGGCCCAGTTCTTCCATTACTACGCCGCCGAAGTGCTTCGCCAGATGGGCGAGACCGCCGCGTCCGTGCGCCCTGGTATAGACATTGAAGTGCAGCGCGAACCGATAGGTGTGGTCGGCATCATCACCCCCTGGAACTTCCCCATGGCCACCGCCGCCTGGAAGATCGCCCCGGCCCTGGCCTTCGGTAACGCGGTGGTGTTCAAACCGGCAAACCTGGTCCCGGCCAGTGCCTGGGCACTCACCGAAATCATCAGCCGCCAGGCGCTGCCAGCGGGCACGTTCAATCTGGTCATGGGCAGCGGCAGTGTCGTGGGTGAAAGCCTGATCCAGTCAGCGGATATCGATGCGCTGACGTTCACCGGCTCGCTGCAAACCGGCCGTCGCGTCGCCGTGGCCACGGCCACCAACCTGGTGCGCTGCCAGCTGGAAATGGGCAGCAAGAACGCTTTGGTCGTGCTCGATGACGCCGACCTGGAAATTGCCGTTGAATGTGCCTTGAACGGCGCCTTCTTCGGCACCGGTCAGAAGTGCACCGCCTCATCACGCCTGATCGTCTGCGACGGGATTCACGATCGCTTCGTCGCGGCGCTGACCGCACGTATGCGCCAACTGAAAGTCGGCCATGCCCTCGAACAAGGCGTGCACATCGGCCCGGTCGCGGAAGCCCGCCAGCTGGAGCAGAACCTGCAGTACCTGGAACTGGCCAAGGCCGAAGGCGCCACGCTGGTCGAAGGCGGTGAGTTGCTGGCACTGGAACCTGCCGGGCACTACATGCGCCCGGCGCTGTTCATCAACAGCCGCAACGACATGCGCATCAACCGCGAAGAAGTCTTCGGGCCGATTGCCTGTGTCATCCGGGTCAGCGACTACGAACAAGCCCTCGCCACGCTAAACGACACCGAGTACGGCCTGACGGCGGGGATCATCACCCAGTCGCTGCGCCATGCCAGTGACTTCAAGCGCCGTGCCCGCACCGGCTGCGTGATGGTCAACCTGCCCACCGCCGGCACTGATTACCACGTGCCATTCGGCGGTCGCAAAAACTCGAGCTTCGGCCCGCGTGAACAAGGGCAGTACGCCCGCGAGTTCTACACCGTGGTCAAGACCACATACGTGCGTCCCTGAATCGGAGATCACCATGCACGACTTATTGATGATCGATGGCCTGCAATATTCCAACTGGAGCGAAGACATCTTTCGCCAGATGCAGACCGGTGGCCTGAGCGCCGTGCACGCGACCATCGCGTACCACGAGAACGCACGGGAAACACTCTCGCGACTGGGTGAATGGAACCGCCGTTTCGAGACCTGGCCCGAGCTGATCCGTCCGGTCCGCGAGGCGGCTGATATTCGTCTGGCGCACCAGGAGGGCCGCGTCGGGATCTTCTTCGGCTTCCAGAACTGCTCACCCATCGAAGACGACATCAGCCTGGTGGAGATCTTCCGTCAGTTGGGCGTTCTGGTGATGCAGCTCACCTACAACAACCAGAGTTTGCTGGCCAGCGGCTGCTACGAGGCTGAAGACAACGGCATCAGCCGCTTCGGCCGCCAGGTGATCAGCGAAATGAACCGTGTGGGCATGCTGATCGACATGTCCCACAGCGCCGAGCGCAGCACCCTGGAAGCGATCGAGTTGTCGAGCCGGCCGGTCATTGTGTCCCACGCCAACCCGTCGAGTTTCCACGCGGCCAAGCGCAACAAATCCGACGCGGTGTTGCGCGGTATCGCCGAATCCGGCGGCCTGCTCGGTTTCAGTACCTATCCGTTCCACCTCAAGGGCGCGTCGGGCTGCACCCTCGAGTCGTTCTGCGACATGGTCGCCAATACCGCCGACCTGATGGGCGTCGAGCACATAGGCATCGGCACCGACCTGTGCCAGCAACAACCCCTGAGCGTACTGGAATGGATGCGCAATGGACGCTGGAGCAAAGACAAGGACTACGGCGAAGGATCGGCCGACAACGCCAACTGGCCGTCACCGCTGCAATGGTTCCGCGACAGCCGGGATTTCCCGGTGATCGCCCAGGGCCTGCGCGCGCGCGGATTCACCGATGACGATGTGCGCAACATCATGGGACTCAACTGGCTGCGTCTGCTGGAAACCGCCACTTCTGCAATCGTCTGACCCCTGATATCCACCGTGAGGACACCATGAACAACAAAAACAATAGCCTCCCGTTCATCTCCCCGACCGGCGATGCACAGCCTCAAGCGCGTATTTTGGAGGCATCATGAAAACATCCACCACACTGCAAGCCGACGGCCAGCCGCTGGCCCTTGCAACGCCGAAAAAAGACATCGACTGGCCGCTGTTCCTGATCAGTGGCGGGTTCCTGGGCGCCTTCCTGATTGCCGCGCTGGTCGACATCGAAGGCACCTCGAATCTGGTGAACACACTGTTCGCCTGGTCGACGAAGTTCTTCGGCCTGTACTGGCAAATCCTGATGCTGCTGACCTTCGCTGTCAGCCTGTTCATCTGCTTCAGCAAGTGCGGACGTGTGCGTCTGGGTGGCATTGACCAGCGACCCGACACCAGCACCTTCAACTGGATCGCCGTGATCATGTGCGCGCTGCTCGCCGGTGGCGGTGCATTCTGGGCGGCCGCGGAACCGATGATGCACTTCGCCAGCCCGCCGCCACTGTTCGTCGGGGTGCAGCCGCACACCGAAGCCGCAGCGCATGTCGCACTGGCGCAATCTTTCGTGCACTGGGGTTTTCTCGCCTGGGCGGTATTGGGCAGCCTGCTGGCGATCGTCCTGATGCACCTGCATTACGACAAAGGCTTGCCCTTGGCGCCACGCACCCTGCTCTACCCGCTGCTGGGTGAACGCGCACTCAAAGGCCCGATCGGTACGCTGGCAGACGCTACCTCGATCATCGCCGTGGTCGCCGGCACCATCGGGCCCATTGGCTTTTTGGGCCTGCAAATCAGCAGCGCGCTGCACTCGGTCTGGGGCATCCAGAACGACCTGACCACCCAGGCCATCACCATCATTCTGGTGACGGTGATGTACACCACGTCCTGCCTGGTAGGCCTCAAGGGCATCCGTTTCGTCAGTGAAATCAACGTATGGCTGATGATCGGCCTGGCGATTTTCATGGTGGTGTTCGGTCCGACCGCGTTCATCCTCGGCGGCTTCCCCACCGCGTTCGCCTTGCACCTGGAGCAATTCATCCCGATGACGCTGTTCCGCGCCGATCCGAAATGGCTCGACTGGTGGACGGTGTTCTACTGGGGCTGGTTCATTGGCTACGCGCCGATGGTGGCGCTCTACGTGGCCAAGATCTCCCGTGGCCGCACGATCCGCGAGGTCATCATGACCCTGTCGATCATCGCGCCCATCGTCACCATGTTCTGGTTCACCGTGGTTGGCGGAACCGGCATCGGCATGGAACTGCAAACACCGGGTATCGTCACCGCCAACGGCGCGCAACCCGAGTCGCTGCTGCTGGGCGTCACGCAAAACCTGCCCCTGGGCGGCCTGGTCTCGGCGCTGTTCCTGTTCTTGAGTTTTATCTCGGTCGCCACCAACGGTGATGCCATGGCGTTCACCGTGGCGATGGCGATGTCGAGCAATGACAAACCGAAAAAATGGCTGCGGGCGTTCTGGGCGATTGGCATGGGCCTGGCCGCTGTCGTGTTGATCACCATCGGTTCAGGCGGCGTCACCGCACTGCAATCGTTTATCGTGATCACCGCCGTTCCGGTGTCGCTGCTGATCCTGCCGTCCCTGTGGGATGCGCTGAAGATCGCCCGGCACATGGCCCGTGAACAGGCAGTCTGACCATGAATCGTTCAGGAATCACCACGATGTCGTATTCCCCTTCCGAAGCCACGCCGCCGGCCCTGCGCCCTGCCGATCAGGTCATGGACCTTGATCGGCTGGGCAGCCATTTCCAGAGTCGCTTGAGTTTCGTGCGCAGCAGCATGCGCCGCATGATGAACGAGCAATGGCGCATCCAGCGCAGCTGTTTCGACCTGGATGCCGACGGCTTCGGCACTGCGATCTATCGAATCGACACCCCTCACGCGCACTACCATTGCGTGATCTTCTCTGCCTATTTACCGCCGGAAAAACGCAGCGACCGGGTGATCGCTGATCAGTGGGACGTCAGTTTTGTGCTGGTCGCCGGTGATGTGGATGAGCAACAACTGGCGGACTTGCGACGCAACGTTCCGCTGCAGGAAGCCGGCCGGTTTGATGCCCGCGTGCTGGTGCTGTCCCGGGCCAACCGCAGCCTGCGCAACTTCGACCGTTTCCTCGGCGCCCTCGCCGAGGGTGTTCAGCCACAGCCGCAACAGCTCGCCGAAGTGGGCTACCTGTATCGCACCACCGCCGTGTACGGCAACGGCAAGTTCGGTATCGCCGATTTCAGCTGCCTGCAAGGCACTGCGGATTTCACGCAACCGTTCAGCGCTCAGATGTTCACCGTGTACTTGCTGAGGCACTTCAGCATCGAGCAGATCGAACACATGGCACGGGCGCGCAATCCGCAACGGGCGGTCGGGCTGGATGTTGCCCTGCAGCGTTATCTTGGGGTGGGCAACTCCACCGGGCTGGGCATGGCGCCGTTTCTGGTTAATCACCCGCAATTGGTCAATCAATGGGTATGGGCCAGAGAGACCGCCTTGGCGCGGGTCATGGAGCAAGCTGCCGATCTTCCCGAGGTTCAGCGCATGCGGGCATTGCTGAAGCGGGCACACCGGCATGTGCAGCAGAGCGTCACTGACGATCAGCGCCAAAGCGTGATCGATCAGCGCACCCTGGCGGATCTGGATTTGCTGGTCGAGTGGTTCGACAGTCAGCCGGTCTGCGCCGACCTCTGGCCGCGTGTCCAGGCCTGGGCCCAGACCCATGCCAGCAAGGGCTGTCAGGAATTGCTGGTCAGCCTGCTGCTGGAGTTGTACCCGGAACAGGTAGACCCGCTGGCCGAACAGATGGCCGTCAAGGAAGGCTTTCGACTCAACGCCGACATGCCCCTGGCCGAGCTGCGCGCACTGATCGAAGACCACTACCGCTGGGCGTTGGATTTCGACTTGAACGACCCCGAAGCCAACCATTTTTTCTGGTATCGCTCGGCGGAAAAAGAAGAGCCGCGCTTGGGCGAGCGCGCCATGGAGCCCGGCGCCGAAAAGGAAATGCAGCTGGGCATTGCGCACAATATCCAGCGCTGCCACGCTGCGCTGCTCGCCTACATGGAGCAGCATCCGCAGCAGCAGACCGCACATTTTCTGCTGGCCCGACCGCATTTCAAAGGCACGGTCTGCCGCTTGCAAGGCATGGCCCGCTGCGCCTACGGGGAAATCCGCGCCAACCTGATGGACCGCAGCATGCTGCCGATTGACCTGCTGCGCTGCAAGCTGGCGTTCTTCGGCGCGGGCAAGTTCGATCCGAAATCCAGCCGCTGGGTACGGATCACCCTGTTCCAGGGCGCCCCCTTAGTGAGTGAAATCGGCCAGCCTTTTAGCGATGACTGGAATTTTGCCGTCATGCCCACACTGAGCGGAGAAGTCTGATGCGTGTTTCGTTCAACGAAGTGCAGGTGATCAGCCGCAAGGCGTTCGAAGGGCTGGGTTTTGCGCCGGGCGATTGCGACGACGCCGCCGACATGATCGCCCGCCTGCAACAACAAGGGCTCGACGGCATCGGCGCGCTGAAAAAAGCCCTCGCCTTCCTTCACGACGAGGTCGATCGACCGATCGAAACCTGCTACGAAGACGCCGCGCAACTGACCCTCGATGCTCACGGCCAGAGTGTGTTGCGCTGCGCCGCCCAGGCCGTCGAGCTGGGTGTGAGCAAAGCCTTGCGTGGCGGCAGCGCGTTTATCCGTATTCATCACTGCCATAACCGCATCCTGCTGCTCGGCTACCTAGCCCGCTGCGCCGATCAGGGTCTGAATTTTTGCGTGTACTGGCGGGATGCGCGTCAGGAGCTGGTCGCTACATTCAGTGCCGGCGACAGCCAGCCTTCACTGCGGGTGCATGAGCTGCCGCAACCGGCCATGAGCGATGAGCAGAGCATCAATGTGCTGATATCACGCCACTTCACCCTGCTGCCACGCCTCAGCCTGGCTGGCAAACACAGCCAGTCGCTCGCGGACGGTCTGGAGGTGGATGACGAGGTATGGGGGATGTTGAAAAAACTGGGGGAACGGGTGCTGGTGGAAAGCACCGAAGAATCGCGGCGCCGGGGCGCCGGTGAAAGCAGCGACGCTTGATCAAACTCTTTAAAAACGCTTCAGGGATTCATCAATGAAATATGCGATCAAGACCGACCTCTTCGCCTCCCGCGCACCGATGGAATGGGCCGTCGTCGGCAACGGCACGCTGTACACCGCGCAAATCCCCATCGACCGTGAAGGCCAGGTGGTGACGGGCGGCATCGAAGCCCAGACCCGACAGACCCTGGACAATCTGCGTCATACGCTTAAAGCCGCTGGCAGCTCGCTTGATGCGGTGACTCAGGTGCTGATTTACGTCACCGACCGCAGTTATCTGGCGACGGTGAATGCGCTGTACACCGACTACTTCAACGCACCCTACCCTAACCGGGCTGCCGTGGTGGTGGCGGGACTGGCCAGGGAGGAGATGCTGGTGGAGTTGGTGGTGTACGCCTGCGTAGAAACGTAAATACGTACAGCGATCAGGTGCCCCCGCCGACGCCCTCGGTCGCTTGCGCAAACGCCGTTCCTGCTTCACGCACCAACCGGCGCCATTCGCTGCTGGTAATGAGCCCGGCACGTTCCATCTCATCGGCGGCTTTAAGCAATTCGTCATACTGCTCCTCGCTGTCCATGCGGATTCCAGGCTCTTTGAGGAGTTGGTACCAGGCTTCCAGGGCTTGCTTCTTTCGATCGTCACTCATGGCCAGACTCCCAACAGTAGTAATGGTTGGGCGTTTGCCACTCGACGCGGTTCCTTGATCCCGACATACGGCAGCCCTTTTGTGCCCGGAAACTGTTGGTTCAATGTTTGCTTGCGACAGCGCCGTGCCAGGGGCATCAATGCTGAATTTACCACCGCTTCGCGAGCAGGCTCGCTCCTGCATTTGATCTGCAGAGGACACAGAATTTGTGTTCAACACAGATCCCCTGTAGGAGCGAGCCTGCTCGCGATAGGGCCGTGTCAGGTCACAACCGCCCGCCAGGACTAGTGACGATCAATGGCACAACCTGTTCTTCATCCGTCAGCGCCCCATGGTGCCCGATCCAGGAGGTTTGAAACGATTCCCGCACGGATCGAACCAACCCTGCGCCCTGACCCGCAATCACCACCAGATCGCCGATGCGCCTGTAAGCCGAGTCCGCCACCTGCGCCCCGAACAATCCGAGGGCAACCGCTTCTTCTCGCGCATGCACCCTGAAGTGGGGCCCCAGCACATCGCGCCACCGCATCAACACTTCAGCCCCCGCGGAAGCTTCCAGATAAACATGCCTCGCGCGAATATCCGCACAAACGCTGGACACGCCCCGCTGCAGGTCGGGGTTCACATCAAAATCCACCACCCGGGCCTCATCCAGCGTCGTCATGCCATGGTCCGCGGTCACGATGAGTACCGTGTCCTGATCAAGGCACTCACGCAAACGCTGAATCCGCCGATCAATGTCTTGAAGCGCGGCCTGCCAAGGTTCCGATCCCGGCCCCTGCAAATGCCCGACATGATCGAGCTCACTGAAATACACATACGACATCTGCGGTTGAGTGCGCTCGGGAAGTGACCGAAAACACTCAATCAAATGGTCAGTACCCCGAACCGGAATCACGTCCGCGCCATTGAACACCCTTCGTGTGTAAGACGAATCCGCAATGGCAGCAGGCAAAAACGCGTTGATCGACACACCGCTCGCCACGCCCTCCAACCAGGCCGAACGGCCCAACACGACGTCATCCTCGCCAGCTGGCCCACGGAGCAAACCCGTACCCGGTTCGCAGAGTTGCCAGGACAACGGATTGAACTGGCCCTCATCCAGATTGAACGCCGCGCCGACTATGCCATGGCCACCGCTATCTATTCCCGTGGCCAGCGAAGCCAGGCTTGCAGCCGTGGTCGACGGAAAGCCCGAGCGCAGCACCTTCCCTTGTGCACGGTTCCACAACGACCCGATATACGGCGCCCGGTGGGCATAACGACTCAGCAGGTCAGCGCCCAGTCCGTCGACTAGACACACCACCGCATGCCGACACGGTGGCAAGGCAAAACCTCCCGAATAGGCGCCGACACCGAGCGAACTGAAAATTGACTGAGTCAAAACAGCCAAGCCGGACGTTGTTGGCGCAAGCATGATGGATCTCCCTTAACGAACCTCAGCCCTTGGTGCTTATGCACCCGCTAAAGGAACACTAAGTGTTTTGGGAGATGATGCCTAGGCGTTCATTCTGCACCCGGCTCTGTAGGAGCAAAGCTTGCTCGCGATAGCAGATTGTCGGTCACCTCCCTGTTGAATGCTCCGACGTTATCGCGAGCAAGCTTTGCTCCCACAGAGCCGTACGCCCCAACGGGAACTAGCCTCGCCACAACTTCATGCACAGCCGCTAAACCAGCCTCTCGCAGGTAGCCAGATCAATGGGCAATACACACCGATTTCAACTCGGTATACGCCTCGATCACCGCACGGCCGAACTCGCGGCCCATGCCGGATTGCTTGACCCCGCCAAAGGGCATCGCCGGGTCGAGCAGGACGTGGGCGTTGACCCACACGGTACCGGCTTCGATGCGCGGTACCAGGTTCATCGCTTTGCTCAGGTCGTTGGTCCACAAGCTCGCCGCGAGGCCGTAGCGGTTATCGTTGGCCAGGGCGATGACAGCGTCTTCATCGTCGAACGGCATCACGCCCAACACCGGGCCGAACACTTCTTCCCGCGCCACGGTCATGCTGTGGTCGATGTCGGCGAGGATGGTCGGCTGCACGTAGAAGCCATCGCCTTCAATCAACTCGCCCCCGGACACCACCCGCGCACCTTCCTGTCGAGCCAGTTCGATGTGTTTGAGCACGCCTTGCTGCTGCTTGCGCGACACCAGCGGGTTGATGGCCGCGTCGCAATTCATGCCCGCGCCAATCGGCATGGCCGATACCGCTGCCGCGAGGCCCTCGACGAACTGGTCGTGGATCGAACGGTGCACGTAAAAACGTGAAGCCGCCGCACAGACCTGGCCATTGTTCAGCAGACCGCCGAGGATCGCGCCCTGAACGGCTTTTTCGATGTCGGCATCGGCGAGCACGATCATCGGATTCTTGCCGCCCAGCTCCAGGGCGAAGCGCGTCATGTTTGCCATGCATGCCACCCCCACACTTTTGCCCACGGCGGTAGAGCCCGTGAAAGAGACTTTGCTCACCAGCGGATGCGCCGTCAGCACGCCGCCCACCGAGGCGCCGCCACCGGTCACAACGTTGAACACGCCCGCTGGAATACCTGCTTCCAGCGCCAGTTCGGCCAGGCGCATGGCAGTCAGCGGGGTTTCCATCGCGGGTTTGATAATCACCGTACAACCGGTGGCCAGGGCCGGCATGAGTTTCCAGGCGGCGATCAACAGCGGGAAGTTCCACGGCACGATCCCGACCACCACACCCACCGGCTCACGTTTGGTGAAGGCGGTGAACTTGGCGCCGGGTGGCAGCGGAATCGACACGTCAAAGGTCTGCCCTTCGATCTTGGTCGCCCAACCGGACATGTAGCGCATGAACTCGACCGTGGCATTCAGGTCCAGTGCACGGGCCATGTTGATCGACTTGCCTTGGCTGAGGGTTTCCAGCTGAGCCAGTTCTTCGGCGTGCTCTTCTACCAGACGGGTGAAGTTCAGCAGGATGCGTTCGCGGTCGGCCGGGCGCAAACCCGACCAGACGCCGGACTTGAAAGCCTTGTGGGAGGACTGCACGGCGTGCTCGACGATTTCCAGCGGCGCATCGAGGGTTTCGCACAAAGTTTGTCCGGTCGCCGGGTTGACCACGGCGATGCTTTGCCCTTCGCCAAACACCCATTGGCCATCGATAAAGCAGCCATGACGACGCTCAAGGAATGCAGCGACCTGCGGCAGAATTTCAACGTTGCTCATAAATCACCTTTGACTCAGTCGAGTGATTCAACCGGAAAACCGGCTGATTACTGTTGTTCTTTGAGGAAACACACGACCGCCTGACGGTCTTCCGCCGAGGCCAGCCCCATGTAAGGCATGTAAGTCCCCGGCACGAATGCCTGGGGCTGGGTGATGAGTTGCGCGATGTTCTCGGCTTGCCAGTTGATGTCTTTGTTGCGCATGGCCTGGGAATAGTTGAAGCCAGCCAGCGAACCGGATTTGCGCCCGACCACACCCGCCAGATTCGGCCCCATCATGCCCGTCGCGCCCTGGGTCACCGAGTGGCAGACCGCGCATTCATTGGCGAACACCTGGGCGCCGTGGCCCTGGTCCGGCGTGCAGTCTGCGGCGAACGCGGCGCTGGCCAGGGTGATTGAAAGCAGACCGAAAAGAGGCAATCGCAGCGAGGTGAACATAAGAAAACGACCTTGAAATCCGCGTGCTCGTCAGGCGACGAACACCAACACTGATAAGGCCGGTGCGGGAGGCATCGGCTGGGTTGGTACGGATTGTCGATGGTCATCGATGCGCAGGATTTTCCCTGCGTGCCAGTCGTATTGGCGGGGCTGCCAAACCAGGCATTTTGGCAAGCACAACCAACTCTTTGGCAACCACACAAAAGGGTGGAAAAGTTCACGGCCGTAGTATCGAAAGAGACCGCAACCCTGCGCTCAAGAACAAGAACGGATGCCACACGATGCTCAAGTCCCCCTTGCTTCGCCTCTCGACGCTCGCGCTGATGATCAGCGCCAGTCACGCCGGCGCCTATGAACTGTATGCCGACGACGACACCCACCTGAACGCCACCCTGGAAGCGGTTTTCGGCATTTTCCACAGCCAGGAAAACTATGCGCTGTCGGGCCGTCTCGACGAGGGCTCATCGTCATGGCGCGAGGGCTATCTCAAATACGGTTTGAGTTTTGACAAGGGTCTGGCTGGCGCAGGTACCGCGTATGGCGCCGCGAACCTGCTCAGCTCCGGCACCTGGGGCGACGGCGATGCCGCGGGTTTCAGCGATGGTTCGGAACGCACCACAAAATTCGAAGACGCTTACCTGGGCTGGCGTTCGAAAGACCTGTTCCCGGTCCTTGGGGACGACGGTATCGACCTGTCCTTCGGCCGCCAGAACATTGTGGTCGGTGATGGTTTCCTGATTGATGGCGACGCGTTGAACATGGGCAAGGGGCTGGCCGACGGCGAGTTCAACCGTGGCGGCGCCTACTGGCTGGCCGCGCGCAAAGCGTTCGATGAGACCGCCGTGTTGCGCATCGGTGGCAAGGAAGGCTGGCGTGGCGACCTGATGTGGTTGAAATCCAACAACCGCGCCCAGGCCATGACCGAAATGTACGTTGGCACACTGGAACACGTGTCCGACATCGGCACCGTCGGTTTGACCTACATCGACACCACCGACGTCGACGAGCAGTACGCCTCGCCGATTCAACTCGAACGCGACGGCATGAAGACTTACAGCCTGCGTGCCACCGGCAACGCCGGCGTCAAGGACCTGTTCCTCTCCGGTGAATACGCCAAACAGGACAAGCCTCACACGTCCACTGAGGACGCCTGGTACCTGGAAGCCGGCTGGACCTTTTCCGACGTGGCCTGGTCGCCGTACGTCAGCTACCGCTACAGCCGTTTTTCGGAAGGCTACGACACGTTGTTCTATGGTTTCAGCCGTGGTTTCGGCACCTGGTTCCAGGGTGAAGTGGCGGGCAACTATGCCGGTCCGTTCAACAGCAACGCACGCATCCAGCAGGTCAAGTTCAGCGTCTCGCCACTGGAGAACCTGACGGTGGGTGCGATGTATTTCAACTTCGACACCATCGATCGCAACCTGGGTAACGCCGATGGCCACGAAGCCGACCTGTACGCCGAATGGCACGTCAATGAAAATCTTAGCGTGATGCCGCTGATCGGCCTGTTCCAGCCGGACAAGAGCGCCGATCAGGGTGGTACGCAGTTGGGCAACAACGACAAGAACCTCTACAGCCAGGTGATTTTCGCCACGACGTTCTAAGCAAGCCCTTCATATCAGTGGCGCACTATGCCCCCCTGTAGCAGCTGGCGAAGCTGCGTCCTTGTGGCGAGGGGATTTAGCGAACGTCGCACCGCCCCGCTCGGCGACGTAGTCGCCGCGAAACCAGCGCACGCAGAATGCTTGATTCACCTGGTCGTCCTGATTGGGGTTGCTTCGCAACCCAACGGGGATAAATCCCCTTACCACAAGGATGCAGCTTCGCCAGCTGCTACAGGGTTTGTGCCGTGAGGGTGCGTTCAGGTATTCAAGTCTGCGGGCGGTTCGAATCGATCCAGCGCCCGGTTCACCGCCAGCTCCCCCAGCATGATGACTTGCGCGATGCCGAGCAGGGAGTTGCGGCTCGGTCCTTCCAGATGATCGGCCAGGTCGATGGCCATGACATTGGCCGAGGCCAGCGATTCGCAGGCGTGAGCCAGAAGGGTTTCGACGTCCAGCTCGGGGTTGACGATGAACATGGAGGGAAGTGTGCGAGGAGTGGCTTTGATGTCGGCGATTGAGGGGCGGTTGACGGTTGGGTCGGTGTCTGGCGGATTGGGTGTGACTTTGAACATGGTGAACTCCTAGAGTAATGGAGCTGCCAACATTCGCTGCGAAACGAAAAAAGGTGGCAACTGTACGCGGGTTCGCAGACCAGGACTCTAGGAACCCGGCAGGCCCGAAGACCTCCCACGCACAGCCGCCATGACATTGACAACAGATCAGGAAATGATCTGCTCTCGGACGGTAGACGTTGTGCATCTAGAGTTGACCCAGGCTGCGAAACCCGATCACTGATGGCAGTGACGCGAATCAAGTTACCGAGGGCGTCCAAGGCGCACAAGCCGGCGGATTCTGGCGTAGTCGTAGGTCGTTACGCAAGCTGGCGTAGCTTTCAGGACGTATCCTTAAACGCAATTAAACACGCACTGCAAAACCCCCCTTTTGCCCACGACGAAACGTCTATTCATCTCGCCGCCGACCCGCTCTATGTAGCAGCTGGCGAAGCCTGCGTTCGAGTGCGCAGCAGTCGTAAAACCTGAGCACGCGGTTCACCTGAAACACCGCGTTGTCTGGTTTGGCGACTGCTTCGCACTCGAACGCAGGCTTCGCCAGCTGCTACATAGAGCGGTTCGGTGGTGGTGCGGTGGTGTGGCGGCGTTGAATCATGGATCGGCGTGGATTCAGCAGGCCGCAGCCGCATGCTCCAATCGGTGAAACAGCCGATTGAAATACACCAGGCTATCCCCTTCCCCACGCATGCCGACCTTCGACAATTCCACAAACATCACTGAATGCGACCCCACTTCCTTGCACTCGCTGATCCGCCCTTCCAGCTGCACCAGCGCATCTCGCAGCACCGGCACACCCGTTTCACCGCCGTCCCACAAATCCCAGGTAAACCGCTCCTCCATCGACACTTTAGTCATCCCGGCAAAGTGCCGGGCCAGCTCTTCCTGCTCGCCGCACAGGACGTTGATGCACAGGCGCCCGTTCGCGCGAAATACATCGTGGGTCGCGCTGCCACGGTTCACGCACACCAACACGGTCGGCGGCGAATCGGTCACCGAGCACACCGCGCTGGCGGTGATGCCGCAGCGTCCGCCGGGGCCGTTGGTGGTGATGATGTTCACCGCGGCAGGCAACTGCGCCATGGCGTTGCGAAAGTCGATTTGCTGCTGGCTCAGGTCGGCCATGTCGATGCCCCTTCCTTCAGGAGGACCGCCCGTTCGCGGCCCGTAGGTGATGGAACAAGACTAAAGCCCGCCGGCGTGCACAACTATCCTGACGATCCCCATGACGAGGTTGGCTTTCCGCTAGTCGACTAGGTGGTTTCTTTATCGTCACAGCCCTTCGCAGTGGGTATTCTGCAGACTGGCTCCGATGAGAGCTGATGTCCGCCGCAGCGTGCTCGCGTGCGAAAACAATAATTAGAAATTCTCGTGGCAGTCCCTGATGGAAAACCGCAAACCGATTGTTTACATCGTTGATGACGACAAAGACCTGCGCACCTCACTGGCGTGGTTGCTGGAGTCGGTGAGCGTGCAAGCGCAATGCTTTGCCGGCGCTGAAGAGTTCCTCAGCCAATACGATCCCAAACAGCCCGCGTGCCTCGTGCTGGACGTGCGCATGCCCGAGACCAGCGGCTTCCAACTGCAGGAAATCCTCAACCAGCGCGGCAGCACCTTGCCGACCATCTTCGTGTCCGCCCATGGCGATATTCCGATGTCGGTGACCGCCATGAAGAACGGCGCGCTGGACTTCGTCGAAAAGCCCTATAACCCGCAGCAGATGATCGATCGTATCCAGGCTGCGCTGAAGGTCGCCGTGCATGCCCAGGCCGATCAGCAGCAGCGCCAGCACATGCAAGGCAAATTGGCGCTGCTGACCAGCCGGGAACGCGAAGTATTGATGCTGGTGGTGGATGGCAAGGCCAGCAAAGTCATCGCCCGGGAACTGAACATCAGCGTGAAAACCGTTGATGTACACCGGACCAAAATCAAGGAAAAAATGGGCGTGACCAGCATCGCCATGCTGGTGAGAGAAGTGCTGCATCTGCCGGCTGATGAGCCTGTGCGGCACTAAGTGATTGGCGGCGATCATGACGCCGCCATCGCCAGCAGGCTAGCTCCCACGAGAGATCGGGGATGTACACAGAATCAGTGTTACCCCATTCCAATGTGGGAGCTAGCCTGCTAGCGATGAGGCCATCACATCCAAAATCAATGCCGCCTGACACTCCGCCATCGCCAGCAGGCTAGCGCCTACAGAGGATGTGTGGTCAGTTCTGGCTATACCGCTTGCGATACACGCCGGGTGACACGCCAAAGCGTGACTTGAACGCTGAAGAGAAGTAGCTGGAATCAGAAAAACCCCAGGCGTAACACAGCGCCGACAGCTTCTGTTCATCGCGGGAGCGGCGCAGGTTTTCCGCGCAGAAATCCAGGCGGCGGTGCTTGATGTATTGCGCCACCACCAGGCCGCGCTTGGAGAACATCCGGTACAAACCGCGCACCGATATTCCCACCTCGCGCGCGATCAGTTCGGGGCACAGTTCTTCGGTGCTGATGTGTTCGTCGATGTAAGCGATGATCTTGCGGAACTGCCGTTCATGGGCGTCCCCACCACTGTCGTGAGCACTGATCCCCGGCAACAACAGGCTGACCAGCGCATCGAGGACCGCCTCGCTTTCCTGCATGTCCAGGCCTTCCTGCTGCCGGGTTTCCAGTACCAGCTTGTTGGCCATCGCCGCCAGCGGTGTGCTGGCCGAGATACGGGTGGCGCAGTTGAGCGCTTTGAGGTGCGAGCTACGCTCGACCACCTGGCGCGGCAGAATCAACGACAACTGCCGGGAATCGTCGTTGTAGGTCATGTCGCTCGGGCGGCAGGCGTCGATCAGGGCGATGTCGCCACACCCCAACTGAGCGCGGTTGCCGCCCTGCTCCAGCTGCGAACTGCCGCGCATCTGGAACACCGCGTAGTAATGACCATCGCTGCTGACACTGACGTCCTTGCTGGTGCGATACAGGTGCACGTGCGCCATATCGACGACACTGAGGTTGATCGCACCACTGCGAAACTCCGCCAGTTCACCGTAGAAATCCGTGTCCAGCGCGCGGGCATCGAAGCGCCCACACGCCTGGTTGACCTGGCTTAACCAATGTTCGAACGCCTCGTTGCGAACCGCCGAAGAAGTCATCATCACTGCAAAGCCTCACGCGTATTTATTGTTATTTTTCGACCGCTTCGTCGAGCGGTTCGGCAAATAGTCATCCCTGGCTGTCTCCTCCTTCGACAGCCGCCGGAGCGCTATTCTTCCGGCTCAGGCTTACGCTTGCCAGTGTTCAATGCAATTACAGGTCCAATACCAGACGAGCGGAAACAGCGCGGGAAACACAGGCGCAGATCTGCTTGTTGGACGCCTTTTCTTTGTTCGACAAACAGTTGTCGCGGTGCTCGGGTACGCCGTCCAGCACCTCGACGATGCACGTGCCGCAAATACCTTCGCGACACTCGGTATCAATGTCGCAGCCATGGGCCTGCAGCACATCGACCA
Source organism: Pseudomonas sp. MDV22-iso1 (assembly GCF_058145095.1). NCBI lineage: Bacteria > Pseudomonadati > Pseudomonadota > Gammaproteobacteria > Pseudomonadales > Pseudomonadaceae > Pseudomonas > Pseudomonas sp. MDV22-iso1. Next base: position 97,266 of record NZ_JBYVMF010000018.1, on the reverse strand, counting down.
GGCTGGTGTTGGCGGGCACCTGAAGCACCACGCCCGAACTGGAGAGTTCGACTTCAAAACCGCCGCTGGGGCCGGCATTGGCGGCCGGATCGGCGGCGAAGTGTTCGAGGTGAATGGCGTCATCGCCGCGGCTTCGAGCCGCCACTTCCACCACTTTGTTCATGAACGGCGCCGGGCCGCAGGTGTAGACGTGGGCGGCGCTACCCGCCTGGTCCAGGCACTCGTTTAACGCGGCGTCCAGATCAGCCGGTTCGACGCCGTAGTGAAACTGCACATGATTGGCGAACGTACTGGCCAACAGCTCGGTAAACGCGGCGTATTCCGGTGAACGAGCGAAATAATGCAGACGATAAGGCTGACCGCTTTCTGTCAATCGATAGGCCATGCTCAACAGCGGCGTGACACCGATCCCGGCCGCGAACAGCACATGCTCGGTGGCACCCGGGTCGAGATGAAACAGGCTGCGCGGCGCGCCCATTTCCAGCTCCATGCCCTCTTGCACGTTTTCGTGCAACGCCAGCGAACCACCACGCGATTGTGCCTCTTTCTTGACCGCCACCAGGTACGCCCGGCGATCCTGCGGCGGGCTGCACGGCGAATACTGGCGCGTCACCCCGGTCGGCCCGGTCAGGTCAACATGGGCGCCCGGTTCATAAGTGTCGAGCGGCTGGCCGTCACTGCGCACGAGGCGAAAGGAACGGATATCCAGCGCTTCGTCGACGATCCTTTCGATCTTCACCTTCATCATTGAGTCACCTGAAATACTTACTTTTGGTTTAACACTGCACTCTGTAGGAGCTGCCGAAGGCTGCGATCTTTTGATTTTGATCTTTAAAAACAAGATCAAAAGATCGCAGCCTGCGGCAGCTCCTACAGGTTCGATTTCCGCCAGGAGATCAGCGCATGAACAACCCGCCATTGATGTCCCAGCACGCGCCCGTGACAGAGGTAGCGTTATCGGCGATCAACAGCAACACGCCGTCGGCGATGAACCCAGGGTCACCGAGGGTGCCTGCCGGGATCATTTTCAGAATCTGTTCCAGACGCTCAGGCGCCACGCTTTCACGCACCACCGGCAAATCCAGCGGACCCGGCGAGAGGCTGTTGACCGTCACGCCGTGTGCCGCCAGTTCACGGGCAAACACCTTGGTCAGCGTCGCAACACCGCCCTTGGCTGCCGCGTAATGCGCGCCGGTGGCGGTGCCGCCGTTCTGCCCGGCCAGCGAGGCGATGTTGACGATGCGCCCAAACCCACGCTCGGCAAAATGCGCGCCGAACACCTGGCACGCCACGAAAGTGCCGCGCAGGTTGATCGCCATCGACTCATCGAACTCTTCGGGCGTGATGTCCATCAGCGCCGCCACCTTCGATACGCCGGCGTTGTTCACCAGGATGTCCGTACCGCCCCAACGCTCGGTGAGCAGGTCACGCGCCCGGACGAAATCGGCCTTGTTGCGCACATCCAGTTCGATGGCGACGGCACTCGCGCCGCTGCTATCCAGTTCGGCAGCCAGACGCTGCACGCCGTCGAGGCGCACATCGGCCAGACCGACGCGATAACCTGCCGCGTGCAGACGCCGGGCGATGCACTCGCCCAGTCCGCGTGAAGCACCCGTTACGAGGGCTACTCGACTCATGATGGTGCCCTCACAGAAGGAAGCCGAGCGCGCTCAGGCTGTCGGTGGAATTGATCAGCCGCACGACTTTGCGTTCCAGGGTCGGCACACCATGGGTGAAGCGGATGCGATGGTTCAGGTCCGCCACGAACGGCGTGTGCACGCCGCGCTTGTAGGCGTACAGCAGCTGCGCCGAGTTGACCTCGACAAGGTCGCCCGCCGCTTCCACAAGACGGAAGCGCGAGACACTGCGAATGGTTTTCGCCGCGTCCACGGCCGACGGCGAGTAACCGGCGGTCAGGCGCTCGATGCGCAGGTCACGCATGCGCGCATCGTCGTAGGCGTAGTTGAGGTTCGCCTCGAAGTCTTCGGTCTCCGGGTCGATCGGCACGATGTACAGGCCGCTCTCGCTCCACAAGGTCGCCCACTCGGCGTAGTGCTTGCGGTCGAGCAGTTCGGCTTCGCGCCAGATGAATTCGATGGCCTGGGCCAGCGGGCCGGAAAAACCGTTCAGGGTGTCGTGATTGCTCATTGGCTCATCATCCTTTTCCACATGTCGTAGGCACCGCGCATGCCGCCCTCGTCGGTGGCGTGGCTGACCTTGTCGCCATTTTCAGCCGTGATTTCGCGGTTCAGGCCGCGGTTGACCAGGATTGGCGCGTCGACGCCGGCATACGAGCCGCGCTGCACGCGATCCCAGGCTTCGGCATCGTCGGGGCTGCCGAAGCCAAACGGGCCCTGGAAGTGTTCGTGAATGCGCATGCGCTCGCGGTTGGCGATTTCCGGGCCGCCGTCCATGCCGAGGGCCACGTGACGGATCTCGGTTTCAGTGACCGACACCGGACGCAGCACGCGGAAGAACGACATCGACATCGCCACGTTCGGGAACAGGTTCAGGTTGAAACCCGCGCCGTGCAACGAACGCACGATGCGCCGCACCTGATCCGCCGGCATGGTCTTCGACAGCTCTTCGGTGACGTGGGCGAAACGTTCCTGCAACTGTTCGGTACCGTCGTCGTGATCCAGATCGACGTGCTCCGGCACCATCACCATCACGCTGTGACCGTTGCCCAGAGAATGGGTCACCGCTTGTTCATCGGTCATGAACGAGAGCATTTCCGAGGTTTCTTCATCCACCGACGACATGAACGACTTGTGCACGATCGGGAAGTGGTAACCGTCGGTGGTGTTTTCCAGCTGGATCTTCCAGTTGCCCTTGAAGCTGAACTTGTGTTCGCCCTGGGTCTTGATCGGGTAACCGGCGCCCTGCTTCATGAACAGGTCCATCCAGTGTTTGGCACCGCCCAGGAAATCTTCCAGCGGTTCGATCTCGTCGTTGTAACTGGCGAACACCATGCCGGCGTAGCTTTCCACGCGCAGGCTGGTCAGTGGCAGCTCGGACTTTTCCAGAATGCCTTCATAGCCATCCGGATACGGCAGCGCACGCAGCTTGCCGTCCAGGCCATAGGACCAGCTGTGGTACGGGCAAGTGAAACCGGTGGCATTGCCTTTGTGCTTTTCGCACACGGTGGCGCCACGGTGGCGGCAACGGTTTTCCAGCACATTGATGGTGTTCTTCTTGTCGCGTACCACAATCACCGGACGACGGCCGATGGTCGCGGTCTTGAAGTCGCCGCTGTTACGCACTTCGCTTTCGTGGGCAACCCACACCCAGGTGCGGTAGAAAATCTTCTCCAGCTCGGCCTCGAACAGCGCGGGATCGTTGTACAGCGAGACGTCGACGCGGTCATGCTGGACCAGGTCATCCGGGCTTTTCGACGAGGCGATCAGCCGATATTCATGAGTGCTCATGTGGTTCTCCTCATGGCTTGTTTTTATGATTTTTGGGAGGCTGGACGTTCGCCGGCCATGCTTTGTTGCAGCTGCGCACCGAAGGCGCAGACCCGTTCGTCCTGACCTTTTCGACCGACGATTTGCAGGCCGACTTTCAACCCGCCGCCATCGAGTTCCACCGGCACCGTCAGCGCCGGATGGCCACTGAGGTTGAAAGGTCGAACCAGCGGGGTCATGCCGGCCACGGCTTTGCTTGCGCTACGGGCTTCGATCAGCGTGGGGGGCAGGCTGGGCATCGTCGGCAACAGCAACACTTCAAATTGCTCCAGCGCGGCATCCACCTGCTGGCTGAAGCGCGTGCGGACCTGCACGGCTGCAGCCAGTTCGGCAGCGCTGGTGCGGCTGGCGGCCAACAGGCGCATCTCGACATCCGCCCCGATCAGGCCCTGGCCGGTGAGGTGGCCGAACGCGGCCCAGTTTTCAACATTGATCACTGTCAGGCCGGCGGCAAACGCTGCTTCGAATTCACTCAATTGCAGGCTGCTGCGGCGCCAGCCGGCACGGTCGGCGGCTGCGACGAGGCACGCTCGCACCTGCGCATCGCAGGCCACGTCGAGAAAGCCCACCGAGGCGTTGCTCGACGGCAAACCCTGAGCCTGGAAACCAGGGCAAATCACTTCCATTGCCGCGATCAGGTCATCCATGCTGGCCGCAAAAGGCCCCACGCAATCGAGGCTGGAGGCGGCCGGATGTGCACCCAGGCGGCTGACGCGGCCGTAGGTCGGTTTCAGCCCGGCAATGCCGCAACAGGCCGCTGGCACCCGTACCGAACCGCCGGTGTCGGTGCCGATGGCGATGTCCGCCAACCCCGCGGCAACAGCGGCAGCCGAACCGCTGGACGAACCGCCCGGCACCCGGTCCGGCGCCTGCGGATTGATCGGTGTGCCGGTCAAGTCGTTGATGCCGGTGACGCCAAACGCCAGTTCGTGCAGGTTAGTCTTGCCGACGATTTGCCAACCCGCCGCGAGGATCGAGTCGACCACCGCGGCGTTGCGCAGGGCCGGCAACGCGTGGGCAAAGGCCCGGCTGCCGGATTGGGTGGCGTGGCCGGCAATGTCGATGGAATCCTTGATGGCGACGCGCTTGCCGCTGCCACCGAGGAGGAATTCGCTGATAAAGATGCTCATGCGCCCAGCTCCGTATTGAACAGGCGTTGCGTGCGGAAATGCGCAATCAGCCAGACACCGTCGACGCGACGAAAATCGATGTTCAAGCGCGTGCCGAACAACGCGTTGCGACCATCGGCATAGGTGGAGATCTGCTGCATGATCCACTGCCCTTGCGCCCCGCTGCCGTCGACCACAATCGACTCGCTGGTGAGGTAATGCAGGTTCAGCCGGAAATGATCCGACGGTGGCAGGTAACCCCCGACAAACGCGGCCACGGCGTCGCGCCCCCGGTGTTGGCCGAAGGTCTGTGCAGTCTGGCTGCCGACGCCTTCCCAGATCGCGTCGACGGTGAACAATTGCGCCAGTTCATGAACCTGGGTCACGGCCCTCGGCACATCGCACAGGTCCATGTAGCGCGCCATCAAACGGCGCACCTGGCTTTCCCCTTCGAGCGTCTCAAGACGCTGCAGCAAGGCCTCGTTCATGGCTCAGACCCGGGCTGCTTCAGGGATGGTCAATGGGCGTCCGATGCGTGCTTCAACCTTGGCATAGCGCCACAGGCTGTACTCGTTCACCGGCGTGGTGCGGAACAGGTTGCAGGCGTCGATCACCGTTTGGTGGCAGTCGACGTCGGCCATGATGTAGACGGTCCAGGGCGACGTCGTGGACGGACCCACCATCAGGCGGTCATCGTCCATGGCGCCGAGCACGGTGATGCCCGGCATGGCGCCGAGATCGCCCATCATCTGACTGAAGCCTTTCCACACGCTCAGGCCTTCGCCGGTCGGCAGGTCAAAAAAATTCTGGGTGATGCCGATGCAAAAAACGACGCGCAACGGTTCTTGGGTGGTCTGGGACATGGGTGTTTATCCTTGAATGGAAAATTCAGATGTAACCAGGGAACGGTGGTACGCCGAGGAACACCGAGCCGGCGCCGTCGTACAGGCCTTCGCTGAGAAAGGCGTGCTGGGTGACCACCATCGAATCGCGCAGGTAGCGCTGAAGTGGATGGCGCAGGTAAATGGCGGTGGTGCCGGCCAGGCTGTAAGCGCTTTGCACCACTTGCGCACCGGCCTGGGACACGTGAATCGCGGACAGGCGCAACAGGCTGGTCTGTTCAGGCGTGACCGGGTTGCCGGCGACGATCGAGTTCCACACCTGTTCGGTGGCGCCGTAGAAAAAGCTGCGTGCGGCAGCCAGTTGCGCTTCGGCCTTGGCGATTTCGATGCGCACATAAGCGCGGTCCGACAATTTCGGCGCGCCGGTGATGCCGCTGCCGCCCGCCATGCGGCTGATTTCGTCCAGCGCCGCACGGGCCAGGCCGAGGTTGACCACTGCCAGCACTTGCGCGGCATAGGCAATAGAGGGGTAGAGGAACAGCGGTTCGTCGATGGTTGCGGCACCGCCACGGATGAAGGTCCAGCGTTCATCGACGCGTTTATCACTGACGCGCAAGTCGTGACTGCCGGTGCCTTTGAGGCCGACCACCTCCCAGTTTTCGACGATCTCGACCTGCTCCGGGCGGAATACGGCGGTGCGAGGCTTGCCGCCAGCGGCACCGATGCCAACCCCCAGCAGGTCAGCGCCTTTGCAGCCGCTGGCGAATTTCCAGGTGCCGTTGACCTGCCAGCCGCCTTCGACGGCTTCGGCCGGTTGCAACGGAAACAGCCCGCCGGCGAACACCAGGTCCGGGCTTTCTGCGTAGAGTTCCGCCAGGGTGTCCCGCGGCAAAGCAGCGAGGTAGACACCGGCGCTGCCGAAGCTGGCCACCCAGCCCGCCGAACCGTCGGCTTCGGAGATGCGTTCGATCATCTTAAGGAAAAGCGCCGGCGCCAACGCGTCGCCACCGAAGCATTTGGGCGTGGCCGCACGGTAGATGCCGACCTGCTTGAAGCGCTCGATCATGTCCCGTGGCACATGGGAGCCGGCGTCGAATTCATCCCGACGCTGGCGCACTTCTTCCAGCACCTGCTCGAAGGCATGAGCGTCGACGAGGCTCTCATCGACACCTGGCCGCGGGTCTTTCTGGGCGACAGCTGCACGCAGCATGGGCTAGTTCTCCGTTTTGATTATTGTTAGTGGCGATGACCCGCCTCCTGTAGGAGCGAGCTTGCTCGCGAAAAGCGTGTGCACAACGCGGTCATTCAGACAGAGCGCGTTATCGTTAACGTCCATCGCGAGCAAGCTCGCTCCTACAAGGTCGGGGGTCGCTGCCCTTGCATTGAGGCTCAGTGTAAAAACGACCTTGGGCCGCCACTATTGGTGCGTGTCACCCCCCGGCTAAAGAAATCCCCTAGCCCTCCCCCGATAACCTCTGAGCGCATCCCCACGCGCAAGCCGGTATAAAAAGCCATACTTCCACGTTCACCCGTAGTGGAACCTTCCGCCTCCAAGGGCCGCGCGATGTACCTGCCAAAACCGAATGATTTCTACACCCTCATCGAAGCCATGCCGCTGTGCATCATTCTTCACGATGCCCACAACAAGGAGATTCTGTGGGCGAACACCGCCGCCTTGAACGCGCTGGGTTTCACCCTGGAAGAACTGACGCCGCTCAAAGCGCCGGACATGACCCGTGATGCGCCCAAGTACCGGCGCTCGGTGGGCTTACGCTGGCTGGAAGGCGCCGCACGCACCGGCCAGCGCGCCATTGAATGGTGTTATCGGTCCAAGCAAGGGGTGGAGATTCTTTCCGAGGCGGTCGCGACCCTGGTCCACCTGGACGGGCGCGATGTGTTGATGGTGCAGTTCCGCGATATTTCCAGGGAAGACAAGGTCAAGCGTGATCTCAAGCGCTTCGAAAGCCGGCTCAAGGCGTTCATGCAGGACCTGGCCGAAGGCGTTGCCGTGCTCGGTCCGCAGGGTGATATCCGTTTTATCAGCGACTCCGGCGCGCACCTGCTCAAGGGCGAAGAGCGCCAGTTGATCGGCAAGAACTTCCTCGACTGGTGTGACGATGCCTCGCATCAACGCCTGCTCGCGCAACTGGCCAGCGAAACGCCGGAGCACGCGCCGTTCAGCGTGCATTACCACGTGCAACGGCGCGACGGTGAATGGCGCTGGCACGAGGCAACGTGCCGTTTTATCGAGATTGAAGACGATCTGGTGGGCCACCTGCTGCTGTTTCGCGACGTCACCGAACAGGTACGCGCTGAAGAGGCCCGGCGGGTGAGCGAGCAAAAACTCGAGTACCTGGCCCGCTATAACGCCATGGGTGAAATGGCCGTGGCCATCGCCCACGAACTGAGTCAGCCACTGGCGGCAACCCGCAATTTCATCGAGGGCGCGGTGATTCGGCTGGGCAAGGATCAATCCGGCGACCAGGGCGTGGCCTGGGGTTTGCAAAACGCCGTCAGGCAGATCGAGCATGCGTCGCTGATCATCAAAAGCGTGCGCGATTACGTGGTGAAACTGGAGCAAAGCGAAGAGCGGATCGACCTCAATGAGCTGTTACGCGAGACCCGCTACTTCATCAGCTTGCGGGCGGACCCGAGTGCCGTCCGGGTGGAGATTGTCACCAGCGACAGGCCGCTGTGGGTGAGTTGCGAGAAAGTGTTGATCGGCCAGGTGATATTGAACCTGGCGTTCAATGCGATTGAAGAAATGAGCGACCTGCCCGTCGAGCGCCGCCTGCTGCGCATCCATGCCAGCCAGGGTAATGACGTAGCATTGGTGCGCATCGAAGACAGCGGCCGGGGCATCCAGGCCGAGGCGCAGGAAAAGCTGTTCGACGGGTTTTTCTCGTCCAAGGTCAGTGGCAATGGCATTGGATTGGCGCTGTGCAAAAACATCATCGGGCGCCACCGCGGCGACATCTGGGCACAGAACCTGACACCTTGCGGAGCGGTATTCACCTTCTCCCTTCCCCTCGCCACTCCCTGACGTCCCGCACCGCCCCCCCTTTCACCCTGCACTGCCCATGTGGCGAGCTCGCGAAGCCGGTGCAATTTCGGCTCGGCGAAAGGCGGCCCTGAAGACTGGCACAGACACACAACCACTTGGCAGCCACAGCAATTCTCCCGTTTCCCCGGCAGGGCAGAATCGAACTGCAAAAATCTGCCTCTGCACCCGCGATTCGCGTGAACAATAATTCAGGGAGTTCCCCCTAATGCGAGCCACCAGGATCACCGTACAGTCAGCGCTGAGTATCAGCCTGCTCGTACTCGGTTTGAACAATGCCAGCGCGGACTTACCCGCTGACACGATCGGCCAGACTGTGTTGCCATTTCCGCCGCAGGCCCACCGGGCCTTTGTTGTCGATGTCGAATTCGAAAGTTTCGTGGTCGGCCGTGTCACCGTGGTCGACCCCGACAAAAAACGCATCCTTGGCATGGTCCCGACCGGTTTTGCGGCGCCCTCGACGCTCAGCCACGATCAGAAAACCCTCTACAGCGCCGACATCTTCTACTCCCGTGGCACCCGTGGAACACGCACCGACGTGCTGACCGCCTGGGACAGCTCGACCCTCTCGCCCGCCTGGGAGTTGTTGATTCCGACCAAGCGCGCCGAGTCGTTGACCCAGCGTTACGGGCTGAAGACCAGCAGCGATGACCGCTTCGTCTACGTCTACAACTTCACCCCATCGACCTCGGTCACCGTGGTCGACACCCTGGCCAAGGCAGTGACCTCGGAGATCGCCATTCCCGGTTGCGTCCTCAACTACCCGGTTGGTAACCGCCGCTTCGCCTCGTTGTGCGGCGACGGCAGTTTGCAGCTGGTCACGTTGAATGATCAGGGCCTGGAAATCGCGCGCAGCCGCACGCCGTTCTTCGACCCCAATGCGGAGAAGCTGGTAGAGCGCGCCGTCAACGTCGGCGACACCTACTACTTCACCACCACGACCGGCACCGTCCGCCCGGTGGATTTCGCCGGCGACGCGCCGAAGATCCTGCCGTCCTGGTCGCTGACCAACGATGAAGAAAAGAAAGCCGGCTGGGCGCCGGGTGGCTGGCAGTTGATGGCAGTCGCTCCAAAACTCAACCGCTTGTACGTGCTGATGCACGACGCCCATGAACCGATGAAGTGGGAAGACCCCAGCCCGCTGATCTGGGTCTTCGATCTGAACACCCGGAAAAAAGTGGCGACCCTGCAAGCCCCGGTGCCGGTGTGGAGCATGCAGGCGACCGGCGACGACAAACCGCTGTTGCTCGGTGCCGACGTTGAAGGCGGCTTGCAGATCTTCGACCTCACATCCAACACGCTCACTGGCAGCATGCCGAAAGTCGCGAAGACGGCGACTCAGGTCATGAGCTACTAACGAGGTTCGGCCATGCACATCGATCCGATCTTCATCATTGCCAGCGCACTCGCCATCGCGGTGTTGCTGGCCAGCGCCGCGACCCACAAGTTGCGTGCGCCGGCACGTTTTGCCAAACAGCTGGCGGACTATCAGCTGTTGCCCGAGGCGCTGGTGCGTCCGAGCGCACGGTTGATTCCGGTGGTTGAACTGGCAATCGCCTTCGCGCTGCTGGTGCCGGTCAGCCGGTCATGGGCGGCGTTGACGGCCGCCAGCCTGATTGCGCTGTACGCCGCCGCTATCGGCATCAACCTGTGGCGCGGTCGTCGCGACATCGACTGCGGCTGTGCCGGCCCGGACCAGGTGCAACCGTTGCGCCCCGTCCTGCTGCTGCGTAACAGCGTGCTGGTCGGCCTTGCGTTGCTTGCCAGCGTAGCGCCGATTGTCCGCGATTTGAACGTTTTCGACGGCTTTGTGACCCTCTTCGCCAGCGCCGTCGCACTGCTGATATACGCCGCAGCCGATGGCTTGCTGGCGAACTCCCCTCTTCTGCACAAACTGATTGGTAGGTGATCAATGGAAGGCTTAATCGTTTCCAACGCGTTGCTCTGGATTTTGTTGTTGGCCCTGGCATTCGCCGTGATGGGTCTGGTGCGTCAGATTGGCGTACTGCACGGCCGTATCGCCCCGGCAGGCGCTCTGATGGTCGACAAAGGCGTGGCCGTCAACGAGCCTGCGCCACAAGTCACGGCCTCCGACCGTAACGGGCGCCCGGTGAACTTCGGTTACGCCGGTGAAAAATCTCAGTTGCTGTTCTTCCTCTCGCCGACCTGCCCGATCTGCAAGTCGCTGTTGCCGGCCATCAAATCCATTGCGAAGGAACAGGCTGATCGTCTCGACGTGGTGTTCATCAGTGACGGCGACATGGACGCCCAGCAAGCACTGATCCGCGAACACAAACTCGACGACGTCACCTACGTGGTCGGGCCGGAAGTGGGCATGACCTACCAGATCGGCAAGCTGCCGTACGCCGCGCTGATCGACAAGGCTGGCACCCTGCGCGCCAAGGGCCTGGTCAATTCCCGTGAACATCTGGACAGCCTGTTCGAAGTCGAGCATCTGAAAAGCGCCACGCTGCAGGACTACCTGAACAGCCAGCCGCATCCCCACGCGCATGACCACAGCCACGGCCATAGCCACTGATAAGGCAGGGAGACTGTTATGAAATTGCTGGATCTGTTGTTTGAACGCTCGTCGCGCCGCGTCGCCGACACCACGTCACGCCGCAAACTGCTGGCGCGCATGGGCTCGCTGATGGTCGCCGGGGCTGCGCTGCCCCTGCTGTTGCCGCTGGATCGCACCAGCAAGGCCCTGGCCGCCGATAACCCGAAAGCCGGCGATCCCGGCGATCCGAACAGCTGCGACTATTGGCGCTACTGCTCCATCGACGGCTTTCTGTGCAGCTGCTGCGGTGGTTCGGTGACGTCGTGCCCGCCGGGCACTGAAGCGTCGCAAGTCACCTGGATCGGCACCTGCCGCAACCCGGCGGATGGCAAGGACTACATCATTTCGTACAACGACTGCTGCGGTAAACAAAGCTGCGCCCAATGCGCCTGCACCCGTAACGACAGTGAAGAACCGGCTTATCGCCCGTTCAACAACAACGATGTGAACTGGTGCCTGGCCGCCAAATCGCACATCTATCACTGCACCGTTTCGATCATCCGCGGCGTCGCTGTTTAGTGTGAACTGGACGTCGGTTGCTCTGCCAATCGACGGCATTTTTCGTTCCACGCGGCAAACGATGTACCCCTGTAGCAACTGGCGAACCTGTGGTGAGGGGGTTTATCCCTGTAGCAGCTGCAGAACCCTGTGGCGAGGGGATTCATCCCCGTTGGGTCGCGCAGCGGCCCCCTAATTTTCACGACTGCTGCGCAGCCGAACGGGGATGAATCCCCTCGCCACAGAGCAGCCGAACGCAGGCTTCGCCAGCTGCTACATAAAGCGAGGTTAATTGCAGAGGTGTTTTTCATGCGTAGTTTGCTGTTTCTTAGTCTCGTTTGCGTCATGACCGCGCCGCAGGCCTACGCCCGCGCCATTCCCAACCCGGCGCAACGCCACGCACCGGGCAACGAAGAAGCGCAAAAACCCATCGCCGACGCCGGTTACAGCGTCGGTGTGAATTACCAGCTGCAATGCGCCGGGTGTCACCTGGGCAACGGCATGGGTTCCCCCGCCAATGACACGCCACGGATGACCGGGTTCGTTGGCAATTTCCTGAAAGTACCGGGCGGCCGCGAATTCCTCGTACGCGTACCGGGTATGTCGCAGTCGGCGCTGAACAATGCCCAGCTGGCGGATTTGCTCAACTGGCTGATGCGCAAAGACGGCATGGCCGGCAAAAGCCTGCCCGACGACTACCAGCCCTACAGCGCTGAAGAAGTCACGCAGCTGCGCGCAAAAACCATGCTCAACCTGCCCGGCACCCGTGCCGAGCTGATCAAGGCGATGCGCGCACAAGGTATCGCGATTGAAGACGGGATGAACAACTGAGGCCAAAGCTTCGCCACTGGCCTGAAGGGATGGCAAAAAAAGTCTCGGCGCCGTTCTGCAAAGACAGAACCTGCGCCGAGTTGATCAACACCATTGAGTGAACGTTACTTGGGTTGCGCCACAGTGCGCAGGTACGGTTTCACTGTCTTGAAGCCGTCCGGGTATTTCTTTTTCGCGTCCTCATCCGAGACCGACGTCGGAATGATCACGTCATCCCCCGGACGCCAGTTCACCGGGGTTGCCACGGTGTGTTTGGCGTTCAGTTGAATGGCGTCAAGCAGGCGCAGCACTTCGTCGAAGTTGCGCCCGGCACTCATCGGGTACACCAGCATTGCCTTGATTTTCTTGTCCGGACCGATGATGAACACCGAGCGTACCGTGGCGTTATCGACGGCAGTCCGGGTGCCGCCACTGGCGTTGGGATGGATCATGTCGTAGAGCTTGGCGACCACCAGGTTCTCGTCGCCGATCATCGGGTAGTTCACCGCATGCCCCTGGGTTTCCTCGATGTCCTTGGCCCAACTCTGGTGGTTGCCGACCGGGTCGACGCTGAGTCCGACAATTTTGGTGTTGCGCTTGTCGAACTCGGGCTTCAGTCCGGCCATGTAGCCCAGCTCGGTGGTGCACACCGGGGTGAAATCCTTAGGATGGGAAAACAGGATGGCCCATTTGTCGCCGATCCATTCGTGGAAATGCAGGGTGCCTTCGGTGCTCTCGACGGTGAAATCCGGTGCTTCGTCGCCAATACGGATGGCCATGTGCGTTCTCCTCGCTGTGAAGGGTTGGGAAACTGTTGGACGAATCAGTATAGGAGACGTTTAAAAACTACCCGAACACAGGCGTCACGCCTGCTGCGCTGAGGTCCGACAGGTCATTTAGCTCCCTGCAGCCATTCACGCGGGCTGGTGCCGGTTTTGCGGCGGAACGCTCGCGCCAGTGCCGATGGACTTTCGTACCCCGTTTCCTCGGCGATCAGTGCGATTGGCCTGCCTTCACGCAGGCGCTTCTGGGCGAGACTGATACGCCAGCTCACCAGGTAATCCACCGGCGTTTGCCCCACTATTGTTCGAAAGTACTCCGCAAAGCTGGCGCGAGACATATTGGCAGCGGCGGCCAGTTCGGCCACGGTCCAGGCTTTGGAAGGGCTGTCGTGCATCAGGCTCATTGGCCGGGCCAGGCGTGGATCGGCAAGCCCGGCGAGCATCCCTGGACGTTGATCGTGACGGCTCAACAGGTGCCGCAACAGCTGAATGACCAGCATCTCGAACAGTCTGTCCATCATTGCTTCGCGACCGCACAACCCGTTGGAAGCCTCGTTGAACAGCCATTGCAGGGTGTGCGTGAGTTCCGGGACCTGATCGAGTTCGAGCACCAGGAAATCCGGCAATGCCTTGGCCAATGCATTGCCTGCCCCGCCGTCAAACGTCAGCGAGGCACAGACCAGCTGCGCATCGAACGCTTCGCTGGCGAACAGTCGGTGACGGTAAGGACGTGGAAAAAAAATCAGCGTTGGCTGAGTGAGCGTGAGAGGACGCTCATCGCCGAGGGCCAGGGTGATTTCACCGGCCTGAAGCAGATGCAGGTGGCCTGCGGATTGATTGCCATCAAAGGCCGTGGTGCCGCAAAACGCTCCACTATGGAAAGTACCGGCGCTGACACCGAAGTGCGTGAGCAAGGTGGACAAACGATCCATTGGATGACTTCCGAAAAGGTTTTGGACGATTTGTCGCATATCCTCGACGATTAGCACCCTGAAGTCCAGGTTCGATCATTAGGATAGGCACCGTACCAGCGCAATTCGCGCTTGAATCGACGGAGAAACACCATGCCTCGTATCACTGCCCTGAGTCTTGATCACGCCAACGACACCACCCGTCCACTGCTGGAAGGCGTGCAAAAAAAAATCGGCTTTCTGCCCAATGTCTTCAAGACACTGGCGCATGCACCGGCGGTCCTGTCGGCCTACTTACAACATTCGGTGGCGTTGGGCAAAACGTCGCTAAGCGCTACCGAGAAGGAAGCGGTTTTTCTCGCGACCTCGCAGGTGAATGGCTGTGACTACTGCCTTGCAGCGCATACGTTGTTTGCTGGCAAAACCGGGCTGTCCGGGCAGGACATTCTCAAAGCCCGACAGGGGGAACTGAACGCGTTCGCCGCGCTGGCCCGTCAGGTGACTGAAAGCCGCGGTCACTTGAGCGATGAGCAAATCAATGCAGCGCGGCTGGCGGGTATTGATGACGCGAAGATTATTGAAGTGGTTGCGCACGTGGCTTCGCAGACGTTGACGAATTACCTCAACAACCTTGCGCTGACGGAGATCGATTTTCCTGCCATTGAGAATTGAACGAAAAAATCACCCTGAGCCCACGTGACAGGTTGCAGGCCAAGGGCATGAGCCCTTGGTCATCAGGTCCGGTCCCGCGCCTACTTACTTACGCGCCAGTTTGTATCGCAGGCAATCGTCGTAAAAACTCTGTTTGATCGCCGCCGGCTTGATGCGTGACGGACTGTCGTAGGTCTGTTCCGTAATGCCCATCGCCAACATACGCATCCACGGCTTGCTGAATTTGTAGGTTTGCAACTTCTGTCGCGCGGCATACAGCGAGACGCCCGCCAGCTTCAATTCCTGGGCCTTGGCAGCCGTCCCCGCGCCCCAGCTGCACATATAACGATCATTCTGCACCAGCGCTCTCGCCTCGCCTTGCGCTGCCATGCCCATCAAACCGCACGACAGTAGCCCAATCATCACATTGCGCATTTAGATTCGATCCTAACAACCTGAAATTTCATTGATTTTGATCAAATGTTGCAGGTTTCGGGGCCAGTAAAATGCCTTACGGTCATATGAGAATACTTCTCGATATGCGCATTACATTTCTTGCTACATTTAAATTCTTAGCTATAGCTAATAATCCCTAGGTTCTGTAAATGAGAGGCAACGGAATGTCAGTCGCAAAAAAGATGACAGTGGGGCAACTGACAATGTTGACGGCCGTCAACATGTTGGGCTCAGGCATTATTTTATTGCCAACCAAACTCGCCGAGGTCGGCGGTATTTCAATCCTCTCCTGGCTGATCACA
This sequence comes from Pseudomonas sp. MDV22-iso1, assembly GCF_058145095.1. NCBI lineage: Bacteria > Pseudomonadati > Pseudomonadota > Gammaproteobacteria > Pseudomonadales > Pseudomonadaceae > Pseudomonas > Pseudomonas sp. MDV22-iso1. The sequence goes on along the minus strand of NZ_JBYVMF010000018.1, from coordinate 81,817 downwards.
GCCACCGGTTCCCTGGCTCTTGCCTATGCGTTTGCGCGCTGCGGGATGCTGAGTCGCAAGACAGGCGGCATGGGCGGCTATGCCGAGTACACCTTCGGTAAAGCCGGTAACTACCTCACGAACTACACCTACGGCGTCTCGCTGTTGATTGCCAACGTGGCGATCAGTATCACGGCAGTCGGCTACATACAGACGCTGTTCGACATAAAGCTTGATTCGCTGCAAGTAGGCCTGGCGACCATCGCCCTGCTCTGGATCACCACGTTCGCCAACTTCGGCGGCGCGCGGATCACCGGCAGGATCGGTTCGATCACCGTCTGGGGCGTGATTGCGCCTGTGGTACTGGTGTCCACCATCGGCTGGTTCTGGTTCGACAGCAGCGTTTACGCCGCCGGCTGGAACCCGCACAACATGGGGTATCTGGAAGCGGCAGGCGCCTCGGTGGCGATCACCTTGTGGGCGTTCCTGGGTCTTGAATCAGCGTGCGCCAACACCGACGCCGTGGAAAACCCGGAGAAGAACGTACCGATTGCGGTGCTGGGCGGCACGCTTGGTGCGGCGGTGATCTACATCGTGTCCACCAACGTGATTGCCGGCATCGTCAGCAACCCGGAACTCGTCTCCTCCACCGCGCCGTTCGGTCTGGTTTTCGCCAAGATGTTTACCCCGGTTATCGGTGACATCGTGATGGGGGCGATGGTCCTCGCCTGCATCGGTTCGCTGCTGGGCTGGCAGTTCACCATTGCCCAGGTGTTCAAAAGCTCGGCGGACACCGGTTACTTCCTGCCGATCTTCGCCAAGGCCACCAAAACCGGCACGCCGATTGTCGGCATGCTGATCCTGCTGGCCCTGCAGACCGCGATCGGCCTGCTCACCATCAGTCCGGACCTGAGCAAGCAGTTCGACACCCTGGTCAACCTGGCCGTGGTCACCAACCTGGTGCCGTACATCCTGTCCATGGCGGCCCTGATGACGATTCAGAAGGTCCCCAACGTGCCACCAAGCAAGGCGCTGGCGACCAACATCATCGCGTGGGTCGCCACGGCCTACAGCTACCTGGCGCTATACAGTTCCGGCGAGCAGGCACTCATGCTCGGCGGTGTCGCGACGATCTTCGGGTACACCCTGTTCAGCTTCGTCAACAACCGCCTGATCGCACTTGAAGCGCACAACAACAGCGTACCGACGCAAACTGTCAGCGCTCAGCACATCACTGGCGTAGCTGTGCCGGTGAACAATCTGCAAACGGCCACTGTGGAGGTTAGATAATGACGGAATATAAACACTCACTCGGGATGCTCGCGCTGGTGGTGGGTACACCACCGGACAAGCGTACCGTTTTCGGTCGTGCCCTGGACCAGCTGATCCACGACGTGGAACAACGCTCCATCAGCGTGCTGATGTCTGAAAGCCTGAGCGACGCCACGTCGATCCTGCGCTCGGACTCGGCCATCCAGTGCGTCCTGCTGAGCTGGGAAATGGACGAAAGCGAAGGCCACGAGGAATGCATCAAGCTGCTGACCACCCTGCGCGAGCGCAACACCCGCGTGCCGGTCTTCCTGATCAGCGACCGCAGCACCGCGTCGAACATTCCGCTGGTGGTCATGCAGCACGCCGACGACTTTATCTGGCTGCCGGAAGACACCAGCCGTTTCCTCAGCGGCCGCATCATGGCCGCCATCGAACGCTATCGCCAGGCTGCACTGCCGCCGATGTTCGGCGCGCTGGTCAAGTTCTCCCGCTCCTATGAATACTCGTGGCACACGCCAGGCCATGCCGGCGGCACAGCCTTTCTGAAAAGTACCGCAGGCCGTGCGTTTTACGAATTCTTCGGGGAGAACCTGCTGCGTTCCGACCTGTCGATTTCGGTCGGTGAACTCGGTTCGCTGCTCGATCACAGTGGCCCGATCGGCCAGGGTGAGCGTTACGCCGCCAAGGTGTTTGGCGCGCATCGCACCTATTACGTGACCAACGGTTCGTCGATGTCCAACCGCGTCATTCTGATGGCCAGCGTGACGCGCAATCAGATCGCCCTGTGCGACTGTAACTGCCACAAGTCCGCCGAGCATGCGATGACCTTGTCGGGTGCGATTCCGACCTACCTGGTTCCGACGCGCAACCGCTACGGCATCATCGGTCCGATCCTGCCGCAAACCCTGAGCGCTGAAGGCGTCAAAGCTGCCATCGCCAACAACCCGCTGGTCAAGGAAGGCATCGACCCGACGCCGGTCCACGCCATCGTCACCAACTCCACCTATGACGGCCTGACCTACAACGTCACCCGCGTCGAAGAGCTGCTGGGGGAAAGCGTCGACCGTCTGCATTTCGATGAAGCCTGGTACGGCTATGCGCGCTTCAACCCGCTGTACCGTGAACGCTTCGCCATGCACGGCAACCCAGAGGATCACGACGAATCGCGGCCGACCGTTTTCGCCACGCAATCGACCCACAAACTGCTCGCCGCGCTCTCTCAGGCATCGATGATTCACGTGCGCAATGGCCGCAATCCGATCCCCCACGGGCGCTTTAACGAGTCGTACATGATGCACGCCTCGACCTCGCCCAATTACGCGATCATGGCGTCCTGCGACGTCAGCTCGGCGATGATGGAAGCGCCCAGCGGGCAGATCCTGACCACTGAATCCATCGAAGAAGCCATCAGCTTCCGCCAGGTCATCTCGCGCATGCACCACGAGATGGCGAGCAACGACCAGTGGTTTTTCACCTGCTGGCAGCCACCGACCGTGCAGGTTGGCGCGGCAGCCGTGCCTTTCCATGAAGTCGATCCGGTCTTGCTGAAAACCGAGCCGAACTGCTGGGTTCTGCACCCGAACGACGTGTGGCACGGCTTCGGCGACATCGAAGAAGGCTACTGCATGCTCGACCCGATCAAGGTGTCGGTCCTGAGCCCGGGCATGGGCGACGACGGCAACTTGCTCGACTTCGGCATTCCGGCCTGCGTGCTCACCGCCTACCTCGGACGCCAGGGGATCGTGGTCGAGAAGACCACCGACTTCACCATCCTCTTCCTGTTCTCCATCGGCATCACCAAAGGCAAATGGGGCACGCTGGTCAACGCCCTCCTCGACTTCAAGCGCGATTACGATGACAACGTCGAACTCGAGCTGTGCCTGCCGGATCTGTTGGCCGCCAACCAGCAGCGCTACGCGGGCATGGGCCTCAAGGACCTCGCGAACGAAATTTTCGCCGCCATGAAGAAGAACAAGACCACGGCCGCCATGGCCCAGGCCTTCGGCACGCTTCCGCAAGCCGAGTTCAGCCCGGTGGAAGCGTACGAAAAACTGGTCCGCAACGAAGTCGAACTGGTAACCCTCGACCAGGCCGCCGGCCGCATCGCCGCCACCGGTATCGTGCCGTATCCACCTGGCATTCCATTGCTGATGCCCGGTGAAAACGCAGGGCCTGCGGACGGGCCGTTGCTGGCTTATCTGAAGGCACTGGAAAACTTCGACAAATCCTTCCCGGGCTTCACCCATGACACCCACGGGATTGAAGCGGAGGATGGGGTTTATAGCTTGCTGGTGTTGAAGTGAGGTAACGCTTTCCCCCAGTGAACGAGGCCGTCCATCACCGTGTGATGCGACGGCCTTTTTCGTTGTGGGATCGGTTGATTGCGGTGTGTCAGCTGACATTTTACTGGGCGGCCTCAAGACCCTATGGGCAAATCCGACCGTGGCGCTCTATGATTGCCCCATGACGACCACACCTGTGATCCGCCAACCCTGCCCACCCGGCGCCTGCGATTGCGGGCGCGACCCGCTGCTGGAAACGCCGGGCGCGGATGTGCGCATCCTGTTTCTGACCCGTGCCGAGGAAAAGCGCCTGATCGAGCGTCTGGAAAACCTCCAGAGTCTGAGCGATCTGGAGCGCCTGCAGCGGCGGATGCATGAACAACTGGGTATCCGTGTCGACATCGCCCCTGGTTTTAACGAAGTCCGCACCATGCGCGGCATCGCCATCGCCATCAACGAATTGCCAGGCTTGTGCCGCAAGACGCGGGCGTCGATCCCGGCGGCGATTCGGCGGGGACTGGAGAAGAACCCTGAAGTGGCTTACGAGCTGCTCAATGCCAATGACTTGTTGCGGGATGCTTGAGGGGCTGGAGATTTAAGATTCCGGTAAGCGCCAGCAGCGCCTCCGGTGCCACGCCGAAGGAGTCGGAGTGGCGCATTATGGCAGGACATTAGAATCGCCAGGTCATGTTCCCGGTCAGCGCTTGAATCCATGCATTGTCAAACTGACCGGAAGTTCGATTGCCGGACACGGATTTGGTCTGGTCCACCGACATGTCACCGATCCAGATCATGGCCCAACTGACGTTGATGTCCGTCTCTTTGTTCAACGCATAGGTGGCGCCTGTCGCAACGCGCCAGGATTCGTCCATGGGCACGGTGAACGTTCGATTGCCGTCCGACACGGCGCTGCTGTCGTAAGCCACGCCGACGTTCCACAGCAGTTGCGGTGTGGCCTGGTATTGCGCACCAAGGGAGAGGTGCCACGTGTCCTTGAAGTTGGCATCCACGGTGGTTGAACGGGCGTTGCCCGCTGTGGTGTCGACCTGGGCGGCAATCTCGCCGAACTCTGACCAGTCCTGCCAGTTGACCGAAGCCAGCAAGGCCCATTGCCTGTCCAGTTGCTGGAACAGGCTAAGGGTGACGGTTTGCGGCACCGTCATGTCCAATTTGGTCTTGGCGCCATCCAGGCGATCCAGCGCCGGGCCGTTACCTTTGATGTCCAGGCCATCCTCGAAATCCAGATCGACTTTACTGGTATACGTCAGGCCGATACGGGTTCCGGATTGCGGGGCATAGATCACGCCCACGTTCGCACCGAACCCCCAATCCTGGTCTTTGTACTTGAATTGTCCGTCACTGCGATCGGTGAAACCGAACGGCGCCCGGTCAATGGCGGTTTGTGCTTGCAGCATGCCGTACATGGCCTTGACGCCGACACCGACCGACCACTGTTCATTAAGGCGATACGCCACGCTCGGTACGAAAGACACACCACCGAGGCTGGCGTTCTGGGAGAAGTAGCGGCCAGACCATTCGTTGTCGTAATTGACCGCCAGGCCGAAGTCGGCGTACTGACCGAAGCCGACGCTCCAGTGATCGTCCAGTTCATGGCTGACGAAAAAACTGGCACCGGGAATGGGGTCCAGGGCGCTGCCACTGCTACTGCCCGCGACGTTGGTATTCTCGTCGCGATCGAATTCCATGTGGCCGTACAGTACCTGCAAGCCAGCGGTTACTTGCGTGCCCGGCAGGTAGCTCATGCCCGCGGGATTGGAGGCAATGGTCGAGGGGCCCTGTGCTCGGGCAGCGGCACCGGCGTTGGCCAGGCCAGCATTATCGGTGCCGATTTCGTAGAGCATGATGCCGCCTGCCTGCACTTCATGGCAGAACAGAACAAGCACAGCCGGAATCGCAGATTTTCTTAGCTGCATGGACTTATCTCGACAAGAAAGCTTCCTCGAGTACCCCAATTAGTCCTGATTAATAAAGTCTGAACTACGCTGAACAGGGCCGGGGGGGGGAACAGACCATTAAGTGGTAGTTCATGTTTTCGAAATCGGAAAGGTGTGCGAATGAATAAAACTCTTCAATTCATACCCGTGATGGCGTTGGCAACCACTTGGCCCCACATCGGGTTCTCGGCCGACAGCCAGGCGGAATTGGCCAAACAGTCGCTAAACCCGGTGGCGGCGCTCTACAGCGTGCCCATTCAATACAACTGGAACCAGAAGCTCGGGCCCAGCGGCGAGGGTTATCAAAGCGTCACCAATATCCAGCCTGTGTTGCCATTCAGCCTTAATGATCAATGGAACCTGATTTCCCGAACCATCCTGCCGGTCATTGACCAACATGGCCTGGTACCCGGCGGGCAAGCCGACAAATCCGGTATGGGTGATATCACTCAGAGCTTCTTCTTTTCACCCAAGGAACCCACCGCCAGCGGCTGGATTCTGGGGGCCGGCCCGGTGATTCTGGTGCCAACCGGCAGTGATGACCTGCTGAGCGCCGAGCAATGGGGCGCCGGGCCTACGGTGGTGGCGCTTAAACAAAGCCATGGCTGGACTCGCGGCATTCTGGCCAACCACATCTGGTCAGTGGAAAGCAGCCCACCCGACGACAAGGACAAGATCAATCAGACGTTTCTGCAACCATTCTTCAGCTACACCACCCATACCTACACAACCTTTGGCATCAACACCGAGTCCACCTATGACTGGCAAACCCGCGAATGGTCGGTGCCGATCAATCTGTTCGTAACCCAGTTGCTCAAAGTGGGTCATCAACCCATGAGCTTGCAGGCCGGACCGCGCTACTGGGCCGACAGCCCGAAAGACGGCGCTGAAGGCTGGGGATTTCGGGTAGCGTTCACGCTGTTGTTTCCCAAGTAGATTTAAGTCAGGTTTCCCACCCGCCGCCGCATCTCGGCCGTGATCGTCTGACGGGTCTTTTTCAAGTCCGCCCACGGCTCATGCCCCACCTCAGCCAACCGCTCATGGACGTTGTTCACGTTCCACTGATTACCGCCCTTCAACTCGCCCACTTCCTCCCGAAAGATCGGCACCGACACCGGCAATCCTTCCCGCGTGCGCACCGCATAAGCGCAAATGGTGGTGGCACCCAGACCGTTGCGCAGGTAATCGATGAAGATCCGGCCAACCCGGTTCTTCGGCCCGGAAACGGCGGAAAACCGTTCCGGCAGCAGTTTGGCCATGTGGCTGACAATCGCGTGGCTGAAGTCCTTGACCTCGTCCCACCCGAGCTTGCGTGTCAGCGGCACCACCAGGTGAATGCCTTTGCCGCCGCTGGTTTTGAGAAACGCCTTGAGCCCCAGTTCGTCCAGCACCGAAAGCGTCAGCTGCGTCGCCTCGACCATGCTTTTCCACGGCAGCGCCGGGTCCGGGTCGAGGTCGAGGACGAAGCGGTCCGGCTTGTCGAGGTTGTCCGACGTGGCGTTCCAGGTGTGCAGTTCCACGGTGCTCATCTGCACGGCGCCGATCAGCGCTTCGGCGTTGTTGATGATCATCACCGGCTGCCCCGTGAGCGCCTTGTCCAGGGTGGTGATACCCGGAATCGCCAGGCGTTCGGCGTTTTTCTGGAAGAACAGTTCGCCGGCGATGCCGTCTGGTGCACGGACCAGCGCAACCGGGCGGTCCTTGAGTTCGGGCAGGATGAATTCGGCGACGCGACCGTAGTATTCGGCCAACTGCATCTTGGTGGTGCCACTGCTGGCGTCGATGACCCGGTCCGGATGAGTAATACGGACCTTGCCCTCTGCCAGTCCGGCCTGTGACGGTGCGGGGGCAGCCTTTTCGTCAGATGCTTTTTTGCTGGCCGTCTTTTTTCCAGCAGGTGCAGGTTTTTCTGCAGCGGTCTTTTTACTCGCCGCAGCGGGTTTTTCAGCTGTCTTTTTACCGTTCGCAGCCGGTTTTTCTGCAGCGGTTTTCTTCACCACGGTCGCGCGCTCCTCGGTGATGTCTTTGGCAGGCTTATCGTCACGCAGCCCATGGAATACGGCATGGCGCACGGAGCCGTCCTTGGTCATTTCGGCAAAGGCGATTTCCGCGAGCAGGACGGGCTTGAGCCAGTGCACACCCTTGGCGTCGAATCCGGTGGGAGGATTCACCACCGACGGCTTTTTCGCCTTCAAGGGCAAGAGCTGTTCGTAGATGCTTTTCAGCGTGGTTTCATTGAACCCGGTGCCGACCTTGCCGGCGTAGCGCAATTCACCGCTGTCGCGGTCATGCAGACCGAGCAACAAGGCGCCGAAGGCATTGCGCGAGCCTTTCGGATCGGTGAAACCGACCACCACAAACTCCTGGCGATGCTTGCACTTGAGCTTGATCCAGTCACTGCTGCGACGCGAGACATAGGGCGATCCCAGGCGCTTACCAATCAAACCCTCCATCTGCATCTGGCACGCACTGTTGAGCAGTGCCTCCGGTGCTTCGCCAAAGGAATCTGAGAAGCGCAGCAAAGGGTTTTTACTGGTTTTGAGCACCGTCGCCAGCGCCACCCTCCGCTCCTCGACCGGCACTTCGCGCAAATCCACGCCGTTGAGGTAAGGCATGTCGAACAGGTAGTAAAGAATGTTGGCGCTGGCGCCCGAATCAAACGCGTTCTGCAACGCCTGAAAATCCGGCACGCCCTGCTCATTGGCCACCACCATTTCACCGTCGAGCCAGGCCGATTCGAGTTCCAGCGCCGCCACCGCCTCGGCCTGGGCTGGCAATTTGTGGGTCCAGTCATGGCCATTACGCGTGAAAAACGTGACGGCGCCGTGGTCGACGCGCGCCATGATCCGGTAGCCATCGAACTTGATCTCGTAGCTCCATTCACCCCCCGGCGCCTTTTCGACGAGGGTGGCCAGTTCGGGTTTGATCAGGTCGGGCAATTTGGCTTTGTGGGCCCCCGTCAACTGCGCCGAACGCGCTTGGGTGGCGACCTTGGGAGCAGGCTTCTTGACCGGTTTGGGTTTGGCGGGCGCTTTCGCTTTTTTCGCCACGATGGTCCTGTCACTGAGCACGCTGTCGGGCTCGGCAGCGACGACGTCGTAATCGCTCTCGGGCTTGGCTGCATTGTCCTGATGCTTGATCAGAAACCATTGCTCCTGCTTGCCCGGCATGTGCGTGCGCACCAGGTTCCACAACCCCGCGAGCTTCTCGCCTTGCAGTTCGAACTTGAGCTTGCCCTTGGCATAGGCGGTGGCCGGATCCTCTTGGGGAATCCACACCCCACGGTCCCAGACAATGACGTCACCTGCGCCATAATGCCCCTCGGGAATGCTGCCCTCGAACGTGGCGTAGTCGATCGGATGGTCCTCGACATGCACCGCCAGACGCTTGACCTTGGGGTCCAGCGACGGCCCCTTGGGCACCGCCCAGCTTTTCAGCGCGCCATCGAGTTCCAGGCGAAAGTCATAGTGCAGGCGTGAGGCGTCATGCTTCTGGATGCAGAACTGCAGGGCATGGTCTTTTGCGATTTTCTTGCGTGAGCGTTTCGCCGCCGGTTCAGAAGTCGCCGAAAAATCGCGCATGCGGTTGTAATCGTCCAGATTCTTGTTCATCGCTCATTCCCCTGCTATCGATTCAACGCAGCCCCCTATGCCTGGACCCGTGCGCGTAACGATCAGCGCGACCACGGCGATGCGCTCCACTCGCTGATAACCGGGCGTCAACAATTCTTCACCGAAGACATCGGGGTCCAGTTCGCGGTAGGTCCAGCCGAACATCGGTGATTCCAGGCGTGAGCTCAGTTCCTCAAGAAACGGATCACGCCCGTCGATCATCGCCACACCGGTGTACAACACCAGTGATCCACCGGGTGCCAGGCGATACAGGGCCTGTTCGACGATGCGCAGGGACAATTGAGCGCCAAAAGCACCGCCCCCGTGGCGATAGGCACGTTCGGCGGGATCGGCCATGTAAGGCGGATTGGCGACGATCAAGTCGAAGTTTCCGTCAACGTCCTGCAGCACATCACTGGCCTCGACCGTGACGTTGGCGACCTCGGCGAGCGCCGCATTGACCGACGTCAGTCGCAGAGCCGCCGGGTTGATGTCGACGGCCAGCACCTCGGCTTCACGGCGTGCGCGGGCAATCACGATCGCCCCGACGCCAGCGCCGCAGCCGATATCCACGGCGCGCCTTATCGGGGCGAAACTGTGCTGCAGATGGCTATGAATCAATTGCGCAAAACGATAGGTGTCAGGACCAAAGAACACCGAATCGGCGGCTTCGGTGGGAAAGCCCGAATGCACGAACAGCAGGTCATCCAGGCTGGACCAGCGCACGCGGCTTTTCAGCTGCCCGTGGTTGGCTTCGAGCACACCGGCCTGCTGCAATTGCTTTTGCTCTTCTGCCGGCAACAGTCCGGGCTCGAATGGCCGCGACCACCCAAATACGTCGCGCATCGTTCGAGCCTGTTGCCCGGCCGCACGGTCATTGACCCGCTGGTGGGTCACTGGCGTGGGTGTAATGAATCGATAACCGTCTGCCTGCAATCGCCGCCCCAATTGCAGCAGCACCAACTCGTCAGCGCCCAGTTGTTCTTCCTGATTCATGAGTGGCTCCCTAGCGCAGGCTGGATTTGAGTTCGATGAAGCGCCGGGTAGCCAACAGGCCGGCCGGATGAGCATGTCGATGGGCTGACAACCACGGAATCAAAACCTGCATCCGGGCGTGATCGTCCAACCCTTCCAGGGACGCTTGCAGGGTCTGGACATCCGGATCGCCAACGGGCAACGCCGGGGTGTTATTGACTCGGGTGACGCGTCGATAAGCGGGGGTTCGTTCGGGCGTCCAGTCGCCGGCGATCCAGTCGTGCAACAGTTGTTTTTCATAAGGGCTGAACACCCCGAACATCGCCGCGCCGTCACCGACGATCATCTGCCAGAAACGACTGGCTTGCGGGTCCTGGTGGCGCTTGATCCAGCCCTTGTTTTCCATGGCCTCGAGAAAACCGGGCAACTGTTCCGGCGATGACAACCACTGATTGACGGTCTTGCCTTCAAAGCGGCAGTAGTCGGAATGCATGTGCTGGCCAAACGGGCGTTTGCGTTCGAGCATGCCGAGCAGCTCGTCGTAGAGGTCGAAGGATTCGATAATTGCGCGACTGCCCTGCCCCAGATCATTAAGCCTATAGCCCGCCGAAACCCGGCGCAGAAACGCCTCGCGATCAGCTTCTACCGGCAGCAGGTCCAGCACTGCCTGGACGGCCTTCTGCGCATGACCGGTGCTGGCATTGTCGATGGTGACGTGCAGGGTAAAGTAATACGGATCGATCCCCAGCTCGCTGAGCTCATAGGCGCTGATCAACAGATGCAGCGGCAACTGCTCGTAGCCGAGGTTGTAGCCAATCACTTCCGGCAGAAAGCTGTCGGCGCGTTCGCCCAGCGCCAGTTGAATCGCGCCTTGCAGGTAACGTTCGTCAGGTAATGCGCTGGTGTCCTGCAGGCCGTGTTCAGCAAGCAGTTTTCGGTAGATCACCACATGATTCTGCGCGGGATTACCGTCGCCCAATTCTTCGAGATAGGTGCAGATCAGTCCGTCAAATCGCGGATCGCGCCAGTGTGGCAGCAGGCCGTACAGCCACGCGCCGTCCACCAGTTTGGTGGGGCCCACCGCCTGCAGGAAAAACAACGCATGGGCTTTGTTGCTGAAAAACTTACGCGGCCCGCCGGCTTTGCGTTGTTGCAGATAGTCGGCGTATTGATGAGCGACTTCGACGCAGTGATGTTCGACGAATTCCTGCAGGGCGGACAGGTCCTGAGGCATCTCTTCGGGCAGGCCAGCGGCGAGTTCGAGTTGCTCGGTCAGGAAAGTCTCAGCCAGCGCGCGACGCTGCGTTTCGTCGGTGCTCAGCAGCAGCTGTTCGTAGGTGTTTTTGAGGCAACCGGCTGTCGGAATCAGGTGTTCGCGGGCGGGTTGCGATTCAAGTCTTGTCAGGGCAGTCATGGGCGCATCTCTCGGTCTATGGCCAGTGGCAGGACGCTGAATCAACACGTCTCTACTTCAGCAGAGCGATGCGCCAGGAAAAAAATTCAATCGGCGTTGAAATTGCCCGGACAAACGGGCTTACGGAGGTGAACAGGAGGTGTTTAACGCTTTTTGCCGAGGCCCCGGCTAATACCGATCCTCCAGTGAGATCCCCATACCCTGTAGCAGCTGGCGAAGCCTGCGTCCGGCTGCGCAGCAGTCGTAAACCCGGCTAACGCATTTTCCCTGACCCACCGCATGCGCTGGTTTTACGACTGCTTCGCAGCCGGACGCAGGCTTCGCCAGCTGCTACAGGGTTATTGAGTAGAATTTGCGGTTGCGGCGAGTCAGGGGAAACTCGCTAGCCGTACTTGCGCAACCCTGTAATTGACGGTTACGCCACGCCACCCTTGGCCTGTTGTTCCAGGTGTACTTGCAGTTCGGGCTCTATTTTCAGCGCCGCGGCCAGTTCATCCAGGTAGGCGCGCTCGGCGTCCTGTTGGTCGTCCACCAGCATGACGCTGGCCAGGTACATTTCCGCAGCCATGCCAGTGTCCGTCGCCGATTGCGCAACATCGGCGGCGTCCAGTGGGCGCGCGACTTCGTCGTCCAGCCATTGCTGCAATTGCGGATCGTCGGTGTGGCGGGCGAGTTCATTGCTGATCAACTGTTTCTCGCTGTCGTCGATCCGGCCATCGGCCTTTGCCGCTGCGATCAATGCGCGCAGGATTGCGTGGCTGTGGTCCTCGACTTCCGGGCCGGACAATAAATCCACGGTGCGTGGCGCCTCTTGTGGTGCCGACGCCTGGTTACGCTGCCAGGCCTTATACGCCTGGAATGCCATCATGCCCAATGACGCCAGCGCAGCATAATTCATGCCGCCACTGCTCGACCGATTCCGGGGTGATGTGGACGCAGGTGATCCACCGCCCAGCAATCCACCGAGCAAACCGCCCAAGCCACCGCCGCCCATGCTGGAACCGGCACCGCCGCCCAGCAGGCCACCGAGCAATCCACCCAGACCGCCGTCGATCCCGCCTTGTGACGGAGCGGCACCACGTTGCTGCGCCGAGCCTTGACCGGCCCGCAACAGTTGTTCGAGCAGATCGCTGGTGTTCATGACGTCGTCCTATATAAAGGGAGTAATTCGGTGAAGAAAAGATAGTACTCACCGGCCAATTCGCCACCACCGTCTGGCTGTCTGGTGCAAACAAGGAATCCATGGCAGAGGTTCCTGTGGCGAGGGAAGAAAACACGTGGATTTATCCCGCGTATGTTTTGGCGGCGCAGCTAAGATTTACAGTGGGTGAACCTTATTCCCGGATTTCCGGTCGATACCTGCAACCCGAACCGGTTTGCCGCCGCCCTCACTCTTGAGGGTGATGCCTGGCTTGCTTCACTTTTTGGAGAACGCCCCCGTGATATCGACCCTACACATCGCCAGGCTCAAAGCATGGGGCGCCCATGGTTTTACCGCCACTGGCGTGGTCACCGCCTTCCTCGCGACCCTCGCCCTGCTGGAAAACCAGCCGACCAGTTGCCTGCTGTGGCTGGGCGTCGCCCTGATCGTCGATGGTCTGGATGGCGCATTGGCGCGCAAGGTCAACGTGCAATCGGTGCTGCCGAGCTTCGACGGCTCGATCCTCGACCTGGTGATCGATTACCTGACGTACGTATTTATCCCCGCACTGTTTATCTACCGTTACATCCCGCTGCCGGAATACACACTGCTGCTGACAGTGTCATTGATTCTGGTCTCGTCGCTGTTCTGCTTCTGCAACGTCAACATGAAGAGCAAGGACAACTATTTCCAGGGCTTCCCCGCCGCCTGGAACGTCGTTGCGCTGTGCCTGTACATCATTGCGCCGTCGCCGTGGATCACCTTGCTCGCGGTGATTGGCCTGGCACTGCTGACGGTCACCCGGATGAAATTCCTGCACCCGTTCCGCGTGCGAAAATTCATGCCGATCAACATCGCCGTCACCGCCATCTGGTTGCTGTGCAGCTTGTCGCTGGTCATCAATCACCCGGTCATCAACCCGTTGGTGATGGGGCTCTGGCTGCTGATGTCGGCGTACTTCCTGGGCATCTGCATCTGGCGTACGGCGCTGGAGTGGTTTGACGGGGCGCGTCACAAGTGATCACACCAGTATCTTGAATACGGTCCCCCCGTAGGAGCTGCCGCAGGTTCGGGCCGCGATCGGACGATCTTTTGATCTTAAAGCTTGAAGATCAAAAGATCGCAGCCTGCGGCAGCTCCTACGGGGGGAACCGCGTTTTTCCTTAGCGCCTCGTGATCACCACCTCGAGGTATTCACTCGGCACCACCAACGACTTCTCCCCCGCCCGATTCAGTTGGTTCAACAACTCGGTCAGGTCACTTTCCAGCGCCTTGGCCCCCTCCGGCGGCAATGCGGCGAAGGCCTTGTGTACCGGGCCGTACCAGGTGCGGAAGGTGTCGATGAAATGCGCGGCCGAGCGGTAGCGGAAGTTGAACGTGCGGCGCGTGACCTGGACCAGAAAGTCGCGTTCGTCGAAGTGCGAATGCAGCCACGCCTCGGTTCCCCACAGCGAAGGCGGTTGCGCGCCCGCAGGCGGTGGCATGTGCCGGCCCAGGATCTTGAACACCTGGCCGACGAAGCCTTCGGGCGTCCAGTTGGCCAGACCGATCCGTCCTCCGGGGCGACAGACGCGCGCCAGTTCCGAGGCTGCTTTGGCCTGGTCCGGGGTGAACATCACCCCGAAGGTCGACAGCACGGCGTCAAAGCTCTCGTCTTCAAAGGGCAACGCTTCGGCGTCGGCGACCTGAAACGTCACTTCCAGCCGCTCCGCCCTGGCCCGGTCTTCGCCGCGCTCCAACAACGCGGCCACATAATCGGTGGAGGTGACATTGCAGCCCCGACGCGCGGCGGCCAGTGTCGCGTTACCGTTGCCCGCCGCGACATCCAGCACGCGCTCATCGCACAGCAAATCGCAGGCTTCCGCCAGTTGCTCGCCGACGATCTGCAAGGTGGTGCCGATCACGGCGTAGTCGCCACTGGCCCACGAGGCCATTTGACGGTTTTTCAAGGCAGTCAGATCAATGGGTGTACTCATAAATTGCGCTCCGTTGCGGGTTGAAACGCAGCGGCTTATTCAGCCGTGGTGGGATCGATGATGTTCATCACCTGGGAGATGCGATTGGCCGGAAAGCCGCTCAGCCTGGCGTGTTCCCTGATCTGCTCTTCATCCGGCGCGATGTACACGCAATAGAGCTTGTCACCAGTGACATAACTCTGCTGCCACTGCACCTGCGGCAAGTCACGCAGGGTCCTGCAGGACTTTTGCGCAGCGGCTTTCAAATCCCGTTCCGACAGTGCTCCTGCGCCTGCAATCTCCCGTTCAATAACGAATTTTGGCATGACAACCTCTCATTCTTGTTTTGGGACAGGGTCTGACGCCCTGTGTGCAAACTATCGCGCTGACGGACGGCGCCGTCCTGCCCGATCGTCGGCCAGGCTTGTCCGATCGTCCGGAGAATTCGCATTGCGCGGTGAGGGGGCCACACTTAAACCACCCTTCGTGCATGGGCGCTTTAACGAGAAACTCACCATGGACGCCCTGTCCCAGACCCTGCGCGTCGTCCGCCTGGTCGGCGCGATTTTCATCAACGCCAGGTTCACCGCGCCTTGGTGCTATCAGTCGCCGAGCGCCGATACCGCTGCGCCCTTTCTTGAACCCAGTGCCGAGCGGGTGGTGATCTTCCACCTGATCACCGAAGGCGAGTGTTACGTCGAGCTCGGTGATGACCCACCGCTGCTGCTGACCGCAGGCGACGTGGTGGTTTTCCCCCAGGGCGATGCCCATCGCATGAGCTCCCGACCAGGCCTTCCACCCGCAAGTGGCGCGCGGCTGGATGCGGTCCTGGCGCGCCGCCCGCGGCAATTGAGTTACGGCGGAGGCGGCGCCGTCACGCGTCTGGTGTGTGGGTACCTGGCGTGCGATACGCGACTGGCGGGCATGCTGCTGACCGGGTTGCCGGCAGTGGTCAGGGTCAATGTGCGCGGCTCGAACGCCGGCATCTGGCTCGAATCCTCGGTTCGCTATGCGCTGGCAGAAGCCCGTTCGCCCAGGCCCGGCGGCGAAGGTGTGCTGGCGAAGCTGGCCGAAGTGTTGTTCATCGAAGTGCTGCGCCTGTACATGAACGAACATGGCGAAGGCCGCACCGGATGGCTGGCGGGGGTCAGTGACCGCATCGTCGGCGCAGCCCTGAATGCCTTGCACAAACGCCCCGCAGACGCCTGGACCCTGGAAGAGCTGGCGCGCACGGCCGGCACCTCAAGGTCGGTACTGGCCGAACGTTTTCAGCTACTGGTGGGCAGCTCGCCGATGCAGTACCTGACGCAATGGCGGATGTTGTTGGCGGCCAATCTGTTGAGCCGCAGCAATACCTCGCTGGCCCGTATCGCCGAAGAGGTGGGTTATCAGACGGACACCGCCTTCAGTCGAGCCTTCAGACGTGAGTTCGGATCGCCGCCAGCGGCGTGGCGCCGGTGCCAGGCTGCCGCGTTGCAGCAACGGCATTGAGTAACGAGAATTTCGCCAGCATTCGTGCCGAGAGTCGCTATCAACGATCTCCCGGGGATTGCCGCCAGTGGACTAATGCGCTGTGATGGGCCCACGACTCTGGAAAGGACTCACCCCGTGCAACCAACCCTTGACTGGCTCATCCACCACCCGCACCACAGCGACACCTACGCCGCCTGGATCCACCAGCAGTTCCACTATGAATACGCCGAGCAGCCCCTGCCCGACTGGCAACGGGAGTTTGCCGATGGCCAAGCAAATGGTGACTGGAATTGCCTGATCGCACTGGACAACGATCAACTGCTGGGCGGCGCGGCGCTGGCCAAGGCGGATCTCGCGCACCGGCCGGAGCTCGGGCCATGGCTCGCCTGCGTTTTCGTTACGCCTGAAGCGCGCGGCCAGGGATTGGCGGAAGGTTTGATCGAGGGCATTTGTGCGCAGGCAAAGGCGAATGGCGTGACGAGGATTTATCTGCACACCCAGGACAAGCGCGACTACTACGGCAAACGCGGGTGGACGGTGCTGGAAAGCTTTGAGGCATGGGAAAAACAACAATGGCTTATGGCGCGGGAGCTGTAAACACCGAACCCTGTAGGAGCTGCCGAAGGCTCGGGCCGCGTTCGGACGATCTTTTGATCTTTTTAACCTTTACCAAAGATCAAAAGATCGCAGCCTCGTTTCACTCGGCAGCTCCTACAGGGTTGCATATGCAGGGTTACTGGGCGGGTGCTTTTGCCTCTTGCAGCAACTGTTGAATCATCTGTTCCTGCGTCTCGTAGCGACCTTCACCAAAGTGGGTGTAGCGCACCTGGCCCTTGGCGTCGATCAGGTAGTGCGCCGGCCAGTACTGGTTGTCGAAGTTGCGCCAGATGGCGTAGTTGTTGTCGATCGCTACCGGGTAGGTGATGCCGAGTTTTTTTACCTGATCCCTGACATTGTCGATGATGCGTTCGAAGCCGTATTCAGGGGTGTGCACGCCGATCACCACCAGGCCATCCTTCTCGTATTTCTTCGCCCAGTCCTTCACGTACGGCAAGGTGTGCTGGCAGTTGATGCAGTCGTAGGTCCAGAAGTCCACCAGCACCACTTTGCCTTTCAAGGAGTCGGTGGTCAGTGCAGGCGAGTTGAGCCATTCCACTGCGCCGGAAAGCGATGGCATGGCGCCTTTGGCGTTGTCCATCGTCGCGTCGGCCTTGACCTTGCTGACGAAGTAATCGACAACCTTTGGCACCGTTTCCAGCACGCTTTTTTCGACGCTGGCGACACCTTCGGACGAGGTGCCCGCCAGCAATGTTTTGTCCGCGCCGGTGGAGATCACTGCGGCAGCGGCCAGCACGGCCACACCGGCACCTCGGCGTAGCCAGCCGGTGACTGGAATCGACGCTTTGAGGCGGTTAACCAGGCCGCGACCGGCGAAGATCAATGTTCCCAGCGACAAGGCGCTGCCCAAGCCGTAGGCCACCAGCAACAGACTGGTGCCGGCGTTGGCGCCTTGCAGCATGGCGCCGGTGAGAATCACGCCGAGTATCGGGCCGGCGCAGGGTGCCCACAGCAGGCCGGTCGCAACGCCGATCATGATCGAGCCCAGCGGTCCGGACATTTTTCGGGTGTTGGGGTCGAGACGGTTACCCAGCAGCACAAAAGGTCGGGCCAGCCATCCGCCGACGCGGGCGGAAATCAGCGACAGGGCGAACAGCGCCATCACCACGAGTGCCACCTGGCGACCGGTGTTGTTGGCCTGGATTACCCATTCGCTGCTGACCACCGCCAGGCTGGAGATCAGGGCGAAGGTCAGGACCATGCCGCCGAGGGTGAGCAGGATCGAGGAGCGTGTGCGTTCGACACCGGCAAACAGGAACGGCACGACCGGGAGGATGCAGGGGCTGAGGACGGTCAGAATGCCGCCCAGGAAAGCGATGAGGAACATGGGAGTCACCTTGGAACTGAGCGAGTCGGGTTAACACATTCCCCTGTGGGAGTGAGCCTGCTCGCGATTGCGCCGTGTCAGTCGACATCAACGTTGGCTGATAAGCCGCCATCGCGAGCAAGCTCGCTCCCACAGTGGTCGGTGTGGGCTGCATAAATGAGTCGGGCCTAAGCCATCTGGCTGTCCAGCAATTGCCCCTGAGGTGTCCGGCTCCCGCCGTTCTCCGCCACCATCTGGCCTTGCGGCGTACGGCTCGAACCATCTGCGGCCACCATCTGCCCTTGTGGCGTACGGCTCGAACCATCTGCGGCCAGCAAGGCGCTACCGCCCTTCTCCGCCACTGGCGTCAGTTGAAAGCAGGTGGCACTGCCACAGGTGTTTTGTTCAACCGACGCGTTGGCGTGAGCGGCCGCGCCGGCGACGGAAAAGGCGAATGCGGTCAAATAGCGGGTGACGTTGTTCATGGCGTTCTTCCTGTTGAAAAAGGGTAATGGGTGATCGCGAGACTCAGTTGTCTTCCTGGCAGCCGTCAGCAAATTTGCGGTAGTCCAGGACCTTGGTTTTGCCTTGAGAATCCAGGTAGGTCAGTTGGGCGTTGACGATCCCGCAGGAAGGCGTGGCGTCCTGCTTCATCGAGATCACTTTCTTGATGTCCAGGTGGGTGCCGTAGGTGTAAGTTTCAGGGGTGACATCAGTTTCGGCACGGGCCGACAGGGTGCAGATGTTCAGGGCGGCAAACAGGCAAGCGACGTAGATGGCTTTGGTGTTCATGGCGGTTTCCTCAAGGCTTCAATGGGTCAATCGTTCTATTGAGCCGAGGCGGTTTGGTTTGCCTCGATGGAACCCATTAAAAGCGCGTGAGGTATCCCCTCTGTGTCGAAAACCGGCGTGGATTAATCGCTACGTATCTGAACCGCCTCTTGATACACAGCGATACAAACCCCCTGAAAATCGGGATTTTTACGTCCGCGTGTATCCGTCCAAAGGCCAGATACACTGCAATACAAAGGGCAGAAGTCGCGCGCGCGAAGGCTCGATAGACTGCGCGATATTCCCTATTCACAGAGGCCTGGCCCCATGGAACACGTTGATCACATTCTGATCGTCGACGACGACCGCGAGATTCGCGAGCTGGTCGGCAACTACCTGAAGAAGAACGGCCTGCGCACCACCGTCGTCGCCGATGGCCGGCAGATGCGCTCGTTCCTCGAGTCCACGCCGGTGGACCTGATCGTGCTCGACATCATGATGCCGGGCGACGACGGCCTGACGCTGTGCCGCGAATTGCGCGCCGGTAAACACAAGGCCACTCCGGTGCTGATGCTCACCGCCCGCAACGATGAAACCGACCGCATCATTGGTCTGGAAATGGGCGCCGACGATTACCTGGTCAAACCGTTCGCCGCCCGTGAGTTGCTCGCGCGAATCAGCGCCGTGCTGCGCCGCACGCGAATGCTGCCGCCGAACCTGGTGGTGACTGAAAGTGGTCGCCTGCTGGCCTTCGGACGCTGGCGCCTGGACACCTCGGCCCGGCATCTGCTGGATGAGGACGGCACCATGGTCGCGCTCAGTGGCGCGGAGTACCGCTTGCTTCGGGTGTTCCTCGATCATCCCCAGCGCGTGCTCAACCGGGATCAATTGCTGAACCTGACCCAGGGTCGCGACGCCGACCTGTTCGACCGCTCCATCGACTTGCTGGTCAGCCGCTTGCGCCAGCGCCTGCTGGACGATGCCCGTGAACCGGCCTACATCAAGACTGTGCGCAGTGAAGGCTATGTGTTCTCCCTGCCGGTCGAAATCATCGGGGCGCCCGCATGAGCCTGTCGATGCGTTGGCCCCGCACCCTCGCCTCGCGACTCTCGCTGATCTTTCTGATCGGGTTGATCCTGGCGCAGGGGCTGTCTTTTGGTGCGCAGTACTACGAGCGTTATCAAACCGCGAAAACCACCATGCTCGGCAACCTGGAAACCGACGTGTCGACCTCCATCGCGATTCTCGACCGCCTGCCCGCCGACGAGCGTGCCAGCTGGTTGCAACAACTGAATCGGCGCAATTACCAATACCTGCTCAATGAAGGCTCGACGGGCGAACCGATGCACGACTCGCCGATGGCCATGACCTCGATCAAGGAAGCCATCGGCAAGGATTACCCGATGACTTACAGCGATATTCCCGGCCCGCAAAAACACTTTCAGGTGCACCTGAAGCTGGCGGATGGCAACCCGGTGACCATCGACGTGCGACCGGCGATGGTGCCGTTGTCGCCGTGGCTGCCGATGGTGCTGACGGGGCAACTGGCGCTGCTGATTTTGTGCACGTGGCTGGCCGTGAGGATCGCCATTCGTCCCCTCACCCGCCTCTCGGAAGCAGTCGAAACCCTCGACCCCAACGCTCGCCCGGTCCATCTGGACGAAAAAGGTCCGACCGAAGTTGCCCATGCCGCCAAGGCGTTCAACGCCATGCAGGCGCGCATCGCGGCTTATCTGAAAGAACGCATGCAGCTGCTGGCGGCCATTTCCCACGACCTGCAAACCCCGATCACGCGGATGAAATTGCGCGCCGAATTCATGGACGATTCCAGCGAGAAGGACAAGCTCTGGAACGACCTCGGCGAGATCGAGCATCTGGTGCGCGAAGGCGTCGCTTATGCGCGCAGCGTGCATGGCGCTACCGAAGAAATCTGCCGGACCAACCTGGATTCGTTCCTCGACAGCCTGGTGTTCGAC
Organism: Pseudomonas sp. MDV22-iso1; assembly: GCF_058145095.1. NCBI lineage: Bacteria > Pseudomonadati > Pseudomonadota > Gammaproteobacteria > Pseudomonadales > Pseudomonadaceae > Pseudomonas > Pseudomonas sp. MDV22-iso1. The sequence goes on along the minus strand of NZ_JBYVMF010000018.1, from coordinate 61,089 downwards.
TATCAGGACATGGGCAAGGACGTGTCACTGGACGGCAAAAGCGCTGCAGTGATCAACACCCGCCCCCACGCGCTGCGGCGGGTGCTGGTCAATCTGACGGACAACGCCCTGAAGTTTGCCGGTGCGGCGCAGCTGGAGGTGCAAGCGCAAGTGGATGGCAGCCTGTCGGTGAAAGTCATGGACCGGGGGCCGGGCATCGCCGAGGCAGAACTCGCCCACGTGCTGGAACCGTTCTACCGCGTGGAAAACTCGCGCAATCGCAGCACCGGTGGCACGGGCCTGGGCCTGGCGATTGCCCAGCAACTGGCGCTGGCATTGGGTGGGTCGCTGACCTTGAGTAATCGTGAAGGGGGTGGATTGTGTGCGGAGCTTCGGCTCCCGACGGGTCAGTGAACCTCACACCCCCTGTAGCAGCTGGCGAAGCTGTGGCGAGGGGATTTATCCCCGTTGGGTCGCGAAGCGGCCCCAAAATTTACGACTGCTACGCAGCCGAACGGGGCGGTGCGACGTTTCGCTAAATCCCCTCGCCACAAGGGTGTCAGCCCTGGGGTTTCGCATTACGCCCGCGAACAAACTCGTTGGCCTTGTACGTCAGCTGATCCAGATGTCGATCACGCTGTTTCTCCGCGTCAACCATCGCCCGCTTGCCGTGCAGTTGCAGCAGGTAGGTGTGGATCTGCCGCACCTCCAGCGAACTGTAGATCGGTCCCACATCCAGCAACCCCATCAACCCGTCACTGCTATGGTCACGGGTGTTCATCAGCACCTGGGTGCCGCGCACACCCACCACCTGAAAGCCCATGGACTCGAACCACGGCACTTTCGCCACGGCGCACGTCAGCTCGGCGTGCGGGTAACGGCCGACCATTTCGCGCAGCATCCGCCGGGCCACACCCTGGCGCCGATGGTTAGCGTGAACCGCCATGTAAGCCACGCCGCACGCCTCGGGATCGTCCTGGATCGGCAGGTACAACAGGAAGCCAATGACCTGTTGCGGATCGTCCTCGTCGGTGGCAACGAGTAACTCCACCGCAATCCCCTTCGCCCCGTTCAACGCCTCCAGGTACAGATGAACCTCAAAGCCGATCGCGTACTGGTAGACGTTGTACAGCAGGTTGCTGGGGGGGATGGCGATCATGCTGATGTCGGTCAGGTTGTCGACGACCATCTGCAGGATCTGACTGTTGAAGTGCTCGGGGCACGGGGTTTTGAAATGGGTGATCTGGGGCATTGTGGTGTTGACTCTGGGGCGGGCGTGTTCGCTGGGGGTGCCTATCATAACGCGCTGGGCGTGGGTGGTGGGTCAGCAGAGAATCTCAGCGGTATCGGATGGCCTCTTCGCGAGCAAGCCCGCTCCCACAGGGATCTGCGTCATACGGAAACCCCTGTGGGAGCGTAATGCTGTTCACTTAAGAAATTTCGAGCTGAATTGAAACCCGTGGCGAGGGAGCTTTCTCCCGCTGGCTGCGCAGCAGCCCCTCATTTGGGGCCGCTTCGCGACCCAGCGGGAGCAAGCTCCCTCGCCACAGTTACAGTCCGGGCTTAAGTGAACAGCATTACCTGTGGGAGCGAGCTTGCTCGCGATGGGGCCGCCCGTCACAACATCAGACCAGGGTGTCCAATCAAGTGCTTTGCTCGATTCATGAATCACACGCATAACTCTATAGCCGAAATACGCAAAACCTTCAGCCACTGAAGGTGTCACTCTTTCTTGTGAGCCTCGACGACGACAAACCTTAGGAATCGAACCAATGGACGACCGTGACCCGCATTCGATATCCAGACGCACGTTCCTGATTGTCGGCGCCGTATCGGCCACGGCACTCGCGCTCCCGCCCTTCATCTGCGCCGAGGCCAGCGCCGCCAACGCGGCGCGCCCGATCAAGTCGACGGTGTCCCTCACTGTCAATGGCCAGCTAAGAAAGCTCGACCTCGATACCCGCACCACATTGCTCGATACGTTACGCGAACACCTGCAACTGGCAGGCACCAAGAAAGGCTGCGATCACGGCCAGTGCGGCGCCTGTACGGTGATTGCCGATGGCCGGCGCATCAACTCCTGCCTGACGCTGGCGGTGATGCACGAAGGTTCGAACATCACCACCATCGAAGGCCTTGGCACCCCCGACAAACTGCACCCGATGCAGGCTGCTTTCATCAAGCACGACGGTTACCAGTGCGGGTACTGCACGCCTGGGCAGATCTGTTCGGCGGTCGCGGTACTGGGTGAAATTCGCGACGGTATACCCAGCCATGCCAGCCCGAGTCTCACGGATAAACCGCAACTGATCGCCAGTGAATTCCAGGAACGCATGAGCGGCAACATCTGCCGCTGCGGCGCGTACTCCAACATTATCGACGCGATCATCGAAGTCGCGGAGGCCAGCGCATGAGGCCCTTTACCTATCTACGCGCCAAGTCCCCCGCAGAAGCCGCCGCGCTGGCGGCACAAGTGGACGGTTCACGTTTCATCGCCGGCGGTACCAATCTGCTGGACCTGATGAAACTGGACATCGAAACACCCACGCACCTGATCGACGTCAACGGCCTGGCCCTCGACAAAATCGACGCCACGCCCGAAGGCGGATTGAGGATCGGCGCATTGGTCAGGAACACCGACCTCGCCGCCGACTCGCGGATCAGAAAGGACTACGGGCTGCTGTCCCGCGCCCTGCTCGCCGGCGCCTCCGGCCAATTGCGCAACATGGCGACCACCGCTGGCAACCTGTTGCAGCGCACCCGCTGCCCTTACTTCTATGACACCCACCAGGCGTGCAACAAACGCCAACCCGGCAGTGGCTGTGCCGCCATCGCAGGCTTCAGTCGCCCGCTCGGCATCATCGGTGTCAGTGAGGCCTGCATCGCCACGCACCCCAGCGACATGGCCGTGGCCATGCGCGCCCTCGATGCCCAGGTGGAAACCGTCCGCCCCGACGGCACCACCCGCGTCATCGCGATGGCCGACTTTCATCGGTTGCCCGGTAATACGCCCAACATCGAAACCTCACTGGCCGCCCACGAGCTGATTACGGCGGTCACGCTGCCGGCGCCACTGGGCGGCACGCACATTTATCAGAAGGTTCGTGACCGCGCGTCCTACGCCTTCGCGCTGGTGTCGGTCGGCGTAGTGATTCAAGCGGACGGTTCGGGGCGTGTCGCACTCGGCGGTGTCGCGCACAAGCCGTGGCGCGTGGAAGCGGCCGAATCGCTGATGTCCCAAGGCGCAAAAGCCGTCACCGATCAATTGCTCGCAGGCGCTACGCCCACCGAGCAAAATGCATTCAAGCTGACACTGGTCGAGCGCACGCTCGCCTCGGTGATGGCCCAAGCGAGGGCTCACGCATGAAATTCGATACCCCCGCCACCACCAATCCCATCGACCAGATGAACGTGGTCGGCAAGCCCACGACGCGCATCGAAGGTCCCTTGAAAACCACCGGCCAGGCGCCTTATGCCTACGAACACCACACCGCCGTGCCGAACCAGGCCTATGGTGTGGTGGTGGGCTCGGGCATCGCCAAGGGGCGCATCGCTTCGATGGATCTGGCCGACGCCCAGGCAGCGCCCGGTGTGATCGCCATCGTCACGGCAGACAACGCCGGCACACTCGGCCTCGGAAAATACAACACCGCCAGACTGCTCGCCGGCCCGGACATCCAGCACTACCACCAGGCCATCGCCCTGGTGGTCGCGGAAACCTTCGAACAGGCGCGAGCCGCTGCCGAACGGGTCAAGGTGGATTATGTGCGCGCCGAGGGCGCCTTCGATCTGGCCAGCACCCGCGCGTCGGGCGTGGAAGCCAAGGATCAGATGCCGGACGTCAGCCATGGGGATTTTGCCGGGGCGTTCGCTGCGGCGCCGGTGCAACTGGACCAGACCTACACCACCCCCGATCAGGCCCACGCCATGATGGAGCCGTTTGCGTCGATGGCGTTCTGGGAAGGCGACCAGCTCACGCTGTGGACGTCGAACCAGATGATCGACTGGTCCGTCACCGACCTGGCCACCACCCTGGGCGTGCCGAAGCAGAATGTGCGCTTGATATCGCCCTACATTGGTGGCGGATTTGGTGGAAAGCTGTTTATTCGCTCCGATGCAGTCCTCGCAGCCCTCGGCGCGCGCCTGTCCGGCAGGCCGGTGAAAGTCGCGCTGGCGCGTCCAATGATGTTCAACAATTCCACCCACCGGCCGGCGACCATTCAACGCATCCGCATCGGGGCCACCCCCGACGGCAAGATCACCGCCATGGGCCATGAAGGTTGGTCGGGCGACCTGCCCGGTGGCAAGGTCGAGCGGGCCGCGCAACCGAGCAAATTGTTGTATGCCGGTGAGAATCGGCTGGTGACGATGCGGCTCTCGACCCTGGACCTGCCCGAAGGCAATGCCATGCGCGCACCGGGCGAGACCCCCGGCCTGATGGCGCTGGAAATCGCCATGGACGAGATGGCGGAAAAGCTCAAGCTCGACCCCATCGAATTTCGCGTGCGCAATGACACGCAGGTCGACCCTACCAATCCCAAGCGCCCCTACTCCACCCGGCAGTTGATCGAATGTCTGCGCACCGGCGCGGCACGTTTTGGCTGGAGCAAACGCCATCCGCAACCGGGCACGCAACTAGAGGGGCGCTGGTTGATCGGCATGGGCGTCGGGGTCGCGTTTCGCAATAACAACCTGGTGAAATCGGGTGCGCGGGTGCGGCTGAACGATCAGGGCATCGTCACCGTGGAAACCGACATGACCGACATCGGCACCGGCAGCTACACGATCATCGGCCAGACGGCGGCGGAGATGATGGGTGTGCCGCTGGACAAGGTAGTCGTGCGCCTGGGGGACTCCAGCTTCCCGGTATCGGCGGGCTCGGGCGGCCAGTTCGGCGCCAACTGTTCGACGGCCGGTGTATACGCCGCGTGCGTGAAGCTTCGCGAGGCCGTTGCGCAGCGCCTCGACATGAACCCGGATGAAGCCGTGTTTGCCGGTGGCGAAGTACGCTTCGCCGGAAAAAGCGTGCCATTGGGCAGTGCCGCCCAGGCCAGCGAACTGGTGGCCGAAGACTCAATCGAATTTGCCGAACTGAGCAAGCAGTACCAGCAATCGACCTTCGGTGCGCACTTTGTCGAAGTCGCGGTCGACAGCGCCACCGGCGAAACCCGCGTGCGACGCATGTTGGCCGTGTGCGCCGCCGGGCGAATCCTCAACCCGACGTCCGCCCGCAGCCAGGTGATCGGCGCCATGACCATGGGCGTCGGCGCGGCGCTGATGGAGGAACTGGCCGTCGATAAACGCGCCGGTTTTTTCGTCAATCATGACCTGGCCGGCTACGAAGTACCGGTGCATGCCGACATCCCGCATCAGGAGGTGATTTTCCTCGATGAAGTGGACCCGATGTCGTCGCCGATGAAGGCCAAGGGTGTTGGGGAATTAGGATTGTGTGGAGTGAGCGCGGCGATTGCCAATGCGATCTACAACGCGACGGGGGCGCGTGTAAGGGAGTACCCGATCACGCTGGACAAGATTCTGGACAAGTTGCCGCCGATGATTTGAAGTTCGCACCAACCCCCCTGTGTGCGAGCCTGCTCGCGATGGCGGAGTGTCAGTCGCCATTGCTGTCGAGGTGATGACACATTTCAGGAAATGCTCCGCTGCCAGGCCGCCGTTGATTCGGCGGCCTGACAAGTCAGTTCTACCCCATGATTACCAGTCGTAGGTCATCTCGACCGCGGCCACCCGCTCCTGCCCGTAATAGCATCCGAACGAATAGTTGCAGTCCGAAACGTATTCGCGGTCGAACACGTTCTGCACATTCAGACTGGTGCGCAACCCGCGCAGGCTGGCGTCCAGTTTGCCCATGTCGTAGCTGACGGTAGTGTCGTAGACGACATAGGCCGGCACGTCGAACGAGTTGGCCGCATCACCCGGCTTGCGTCCGGTGTAACGAGCACCCGCGCCGAAAGTCAGGCCATTGAGCGTGGCCTGGGTGAAGTGGTAGTCCACCCACAACGAGGCAGACACCGGCGCTGTTGCTTCGCTGCGATTGTCCTGATCGCCATAGGTACTTTTGGTGTAGAACGAGTCGATATAGCTCGCGGCGGCAATGACGTCGATGTTGTCCAGGCTGGACTTGGCCTCCAGCTCGATACCGCGCGAACGCACTTCACCGTTCGGCGCCGAGTACTGCGGATACTCCGTGTCGCCGGTCAGCACGTTTTTCTGTTTGATCTGGAACACCGACGCAGTGATCAGCGTCTTGTCGAATGGCTGGTACTTCACCCCCACTTCGTACTGCTCGCCTTCGGTCGGCTCAAAGGCTTTTCCACCGCGTTCGGGTGCCGCGGTCCCCAGGTTCGGCAGGAAAGATTCGGAGTAGCTGACGTAGGGCGCCAAACCAAAATCGGTCAGGTAGGTCAGGCCAATGCGCCCCGTGAACTGGTTGTTTCGTTGTGAGGCAACGGTATGGGCAAGCAGGTCCTTGTTGTCGATTTCGGCCCAGTCCTGGCGACCGCCAACGGTCAGGATCCACTTGTCCAGTTTGATCTGGTCCTGCAGGTACCCACCGGTCTGGCGGATGGTGTTATCCCACTTGGTATCGAGCACCGGGGTCACGCTGCTGGTGTCGTAGTTGTTCTTGCCGTAGAGGTCGATGGGCAGCACGTTGTAGGCGTTGTATCCGTCGTACTTGCGACTGAAATGCCGATAGTCCACGCCCACCAGCGTGGTGTGTTCCAGGGCGCCAGTGTTGAATTTATATTCCAGGTTGTTATCGACGGTGTAGGCGATGTTGTGCTGCTTCCAGTTCAGCTTGACGCGGTTGGCCTGGGTTTCATCGGTTACGCCGGCGTCATCGGTGACGAAGCTGCGCAGGTAGAAGCCTTTGTAATCATCGCGCACATCGGTGTAACGCGCCGTGGAGCGGTACGTCAGATCGTCGGTCAGGTTATGGCTGAAGTCATAGCCGAAGATGTACTGATCACGCTTGTAGTCGTTGTAGCGCGAGTCGCCGGAGAAAAAATCCCGTTTGATTTTCTGGCCGGTGGGACCCCGGTCGAGGGAGCCGATCCTCGGCAGCGCCTGATAATCGGCGAGGCCGTCATCGCGCTGGATCTGCGCCAGCAAGGTCAGGGACGTGTCGTCGTTGGGTGTCCAGGTCAGGCTCGGCGCCAGCAGCATGCGTTCGGTGTTGGTATGGGCAACCTGCTCGTTGCCTTTTTTGCCGACGCCGACCACGCGATAGGTGAACTCTTTCTGATCGTCAATCGGACCACTGGTGTCGAATGCACCGTTGACCCTGTTGTAACTGCCCGCACCCAGCTTGACCTGACTGCGTTGTTCAGTGGTCGGACGCTTGGACACCAGGTTGATCAGGCCGCCCGGCTGGTTCTGTCCATACAGCACCGACGACGGGCCCTTGAGCACTTCGATGCGTTCCAGCGTGTACGGATCGATTTGCGGAGCACCGCCCAGGCTGCCGGCATAGGGAATGTAGGCGCCGTCAAAGTACAGCGGCGTCGGGGCAAAACCACGACTGGTGATTTCGTCGGCGATGGCGTTACGGTCTGTGAACCCGCCCGTGCTCAAGCCGGGCGTGTAGCGCAGGGCCTGGGTCAGGTTGCGCGCGCCTTGGACAGCAACCTGGTCGGCCGTGACCACGTTGATGGCCTGGGGAACTTCCAGGATCGGCGTATCGGTTTTGGTGCCGGTGGCGCTGCGGGTGGCGACGTAGCCGTCTACCGGTCCGTAGGCTGATTCGATCGCCCGACCGGTGATGCTGGTGGCGCCCAGTTGCAAAGCCGAGCCGTCGGCAATCGGCAACAGCGAATAGCTACCGTTGGCCTGACGCACGGCCTGCAACTTGCTGCCGGCGAGCAGTGTTTGCAAGCCCGCATCCAATGTGTAGTGCCCTCGCAGCCCTGCGGTTTTCTGGCCAGCGGCATGCGCTGGGTCGAACGACACCGTCACACCCGCCGTGGATGCGAACTGGGTCAGCGCCAGCCCCAGGGAACCGGCCGGAATATCAAAGGCTGTCTCGACATCGGTCTGTGCCCAAGCGGGCTGTGCCACCACCGCCATCCCCAACGGAACGATCAGCGCCATGCCGAGTAGCGCGGCGTGCACGGCCCGACTCAAGGGCTTGGTTAAATGTTGGGTAGCAACAGTGCGCGGTTGGGGATTGCGAGGGGTCATGCAGTTTCCTTTCGCCCGATGGCAGTAAATGGCGGCGTCTGTTGCGCCTCTATCTACAAAGTCGAACGAGAATGCAAATCAACAACCCCCTTCGAGAAATTATTTTGGATGGCGGCTCAAACAGGTTCGACACGGGTCCAGTAACGGCTGAAACGGCGGACGCGGACCGGCAGGGTCGTGGTCAGGTTTTCCAGAATGGTGTCGGTACTGCGCAGATGAAATGCACCGGAGATTCGCAGGTCGGCAATTGTGGGATCGCACCCCAGAAAGCCTGGACGATAGCGCTGCAATTCCTCGATGAACGCCCCCAGGCGCCAGTCGTTGATCACCAGCATGTCGCGGGTCCAGGCATCGGCCTGGGGGTTTGAGCGCTGCAACTGACCGACATCGTTCGTGCCGAAACTCAGCTGCTGACCCGCCGCCACGCGCACGGCCGGCCCCATCGCATGAGCACTACGCACCTCGACCGCATGCTCCTGAACACTGACCTGGGTGCGATCTGCCTGATACCGCACGACAAAACGGGTGCCCAACGCGCGAATGCTGCCTGATGCCGTGTGCACGATAAACGGCCGCGCCTGTTGATCCTGAGCGGTTTCAATCTGGATCTCGCCGCTGAGCAAGCGAATTTCCCGCAAGCGGTCGCTGTAGCGAATGTCCACGGCGGTCGCGGTATTGAGTTGCAACTGGCTGCCGTCATTGAGGCGAACCCGGCGACGCTCGCCAGTGCCAGTGCGTTGGTCCGCCATCAAGGTCGGCAATGGCGTGGTGTTCCACGCCAGCGTTCCGGCCCCGCCCGCCGCCAGCAGCATCGACAGCACCTTGAGCACATCGCGGCGCTTGGCGCGGGCACTGGTCAGTGTCGGACGCGCAATGCCCGGCGCGACCTGGCCGAGTTTGTCCTGTAGCCGCGCCAGCCGTTCCCAGGCTTGCGCATGGCGTGGGTCACACGCCAGCCAGCGACGGTGCGCCTCACGGGTGGCGTCGTCCGGCACCTCGCCACGCAGGTCGACATACCAGCGGGCAGCCGCCTCGAGCGTCGCGTGGTCCAGGGGTTGCGGATGGGCCACCGGTCAATCCTCGACCAGCAACAAGCAATGCGTCAGCGCACGCACCGCGTGTTTTTTCACCGTATTCACCGACACCTTCAGGCGCCGGCCGATTTCCACGTAGCTCAGGCCGTCGAGCTGCGCCAACAGGAAAATCTCACGGGTACGCCCACCGAGACCGTCGAGCAACCTGTCGATTTCGATCAGCGTTTCGATAATCAGGGTGCGGGTTTCAGGTGAGATGTCGATCGGCTCGGGGTTGAGCGCGAGGGTTTCCAGGTAGGCCTGTTCCAGCGCGCGACGACGGAACATATCGATCATCAGACTGCGCGCGACCGTGCTCAGGTAAGCGCGGGGCTCGCGCAATTCGGGCGTCTTGCGTTGCGTCATGACGCGAATGAACGTGTCCTGTGCCAGGTCCGCCGCGTTGTCGATGCAGCCGAGTCGTTGACGCAACCAGCCGCAAAGCCATGAGTGATGATTCTCGTAAAGCGTATGCACGGCGTGTTGGTGATTGAGATCGACGGAGGACATGGCGACGGCCCGGAGCAGAATTTATTTGATAATGACTCTCATTTTCGTCCAATGGGCTGTCGGTTGGCAAGATGGGACCTGCATCGATTTCACGACATACGTCCACGCAGAGCTTGCGCAAGGGCAAGCGACCCGCTCATCAATGCTCCGGCGCCACGACCCGAAACTTGATATCGATGTCTTTGGACACCACGGTGTCCGCCCACTCCCCTACGCCGATCCTGAAGTGGTCGCGCTTGAGCACAAACTCACCGTTGAACAGCCCGATGCCACTCTCGGGCTTCAGCTCAACCATCACCTGCACTTCGCGGGTCATGCCCCTCAACGTCAGATTGCCTTTCACGGCATAGCGGTTATCGCCCAGGTCAGTCACTTGGGTCGACTCGAAAATGCCTTGGGGAAAGTCAGCGGTGTTGAACCAGGCAGGCTTCTGCAATTCGGTATTGGCGTCTTCACTACCGGCGTCGATGCTGGCCATGTCGATGACCAGTTTGGTGTGCGCTGCGGCCAGGTTGGCGGTGTCGAAATCCAGGGTGGCTTCGAATTTGCCAAACGTGCCGTACACCTCGGAGCCCATCTGGTTGAACGTGAAACTGATCTGGCTCGCGGTGGGGTTTACGCGGGTGTATTCGGTGGCGCCGGCGAGCGGCGTAATGCCCAGCATCAGAGCCATTGCCCAGGCGGCGGAACGCGAGAAGCGAGAGATCATGTGATTCTCCGGCCGGGGCTCTGCTGACCGATTCAAGGCCGTGCAGATCAGCACGGCAACAGGTGGACTAAAGCAAAGAACGGCGGGTTATTCCACTCGAAGCGCAGACTTCCGACCACCTGTCGGGGGGCGTTTTGGGGGCCGCTTCGCTGCCCAGCGCGAGCAAGCTCGCTCGCCACAGATTTATCGACAGACCGGACTTACGCGTGCGGCCGCCGGCGCGAGCAAGCTCGCTCGCCACAGGTTTATCGACAGACCGGACTTACGCATGCGGCCGCCGGCGCGGGCAAGCTCGCTCGTCACAGGGTTGGTGGGAGGCCCGAACTACGCACGCGGCTGCCAGGCGCGTTGCAGCAGCCTGATCACCTCGGCATCCGGTGTCTGGGAAAAATCCATGTACCAATGGCCGATCGACGTGAACCACTCGGGGGTGATCGGGCAAATCAGTTCGTCTACTTCGCGGCGCAGCGCTTCGGCGGTCTCCACCGGCGCCACGGGCACAGCGACGACAATGCGCGACGGCGACTGCGTCCGCACCGCGTGGATCGCCGCCCTCATCGAGGCGCCGGTGGCCAGGCCATCGTCGATCAGGATCACGGCTTGATTCTTGAGTTGTACGGGTGCGCGCGTTCCCCGGTAAGCCTGCTCACGGCGCAGCAACTCCCGGGTTTCCCGAGCGACCACGGCCTCGAATGCCGCCCGGTCAATCGGGTGAAACTGCAAGGCATGATCGTTGAGAATCTGAATACCGCCGCTGGCAATGGCCCCCATGGCGAGCTCTGGCTGGGTCGGCACCCCGAGCTTGCGCACCAGCATCAGGTCGAGGCGAAGGTTGAGGGCCGTGGCCACCTCGTACGCAACCGGAACACCGCCTCGGGGTAAGGCGAGGACGAGGACATCGGGCCTGTCCGCGTAATGGCGCAGCGGTTCTGTCAGGCGTCTGCCGGCCGCTGCCCGGTCCTGCAAAATGAGTGGCGATGAGGGACTCACTTGAACACCTCCCCAGGCGATCACGCCTGTCGGTTCACCTCATGAGGTCACTCTGGATTGTCGATCCGAAAGGCGTCGACATCAACCTCAGCGCTACACCAGTCGTTCAATCTTGCGATGCTTCCAGACGAAGGTGTAGTAGGTCGTCTGCAACGCCAGCATCCCCAGATACGCCACTGGAAACGCCATCCACACCCCTTGCAAACCGAACTGCGCATCGAGCAGATACGCCACCGGCAACTGCACCAGCAGCACGCACACAATCGAAATCGCCATCGGCACCAGCACCGTACCGCTGGCGCGCATGATGCCGCCGATGATCGCCTGGAAGCCGAACACCAACAGGCTCCAGAGCATGATGTGCAGCAAGTGCTCGGCCATCACCTGGGTCGCATCTTCGGTGAGGAACAAGCCCAGCAACCAGTGCGATAACAGATAACCCAGCAGCACCAAACCACCGGTCAGGCACACGTTGATCCAGAGCCCGGTGCGCAGGATCGGCCCCAGGCGTTCAACGCGCCCTGCCCCGATGGCCTGAGCGCCGAGGATCGATGCGGTGATCGCAATCGACAAGGCCGGAAACTGCACGTAATTGACGATCTGCGTCACCGCCCCATACGCCGCCGTCGCCTGGGAACCGTGCTGATTCACCAACGCCAGAATCACCAGTTCCGACAGCGACAGCACCACCATCTGCAAGCCCGTCGGCAGGCCGATGCGCAGCACCTTGCCGAGAATCACCCGATCCAGGCGCATCGCCGCAAACATCTCCCGGTCCGGAGCCAAAGGATGCCCCCTGGAAATCAACCGCCACGCCAACCAGCCCATCGCCGCCAGGTTACCCGCCAACCCCGCATAGGCCGCACTCTGAATCCCCATCGGCGGCAACCCCAACCACCCGCGAATCAGCGCCGGCGTCAGCGCCAACCCGATACAGGTCGATACCAGCAAGGCCACCAACGGCGACAACGTATCGCTCACCCCACGCAGCAACTGGGTGAACAGCACGTAGACCAACAGCGAGGGCATGATCCACATCATCACGTGGGCGTAGGCCACGGCATCGTCCAGCACGTCCACCGGCGTGCCCAAACCCTGCAAGGCCGGTCGCGCAAACACACTGCCAAGCACCGCAGCGGTCAGGCCGATCATGGCACCCAGCAACAGCGTGGTGCCGGCGATGGCTTTGACCATGTGCAGCTCGCGCGCGCCCCAGGCCTGCCCGATCAGCACGCTCGCGCCGGCGCCAAGGCCGATGACCAGGGCGATGAAGAAGAAGACGATGGGGAACATGCCCGACACCGCGGCGAGCGCCTGGGTACCGAGCATTTGGCCGATGTAGATGCTGTTGATCGTGCCCGACATGGATTGCAGGAAATTGGAGAGCACCATGGGGGCGAGGAAAAGGAGGTAGGTTTTCCAGAGAGGCTGGGTTTGCATTGGATGGGAGGTCCGTCTCGACTGCGAGGTGGTGGGTTCTGAAGGATAGCCTCTGGGCTGGGGGCAATGGAAACTAACGCAGTTGATGCCAATGCCAATCGGCCAAGCCACAGAAATCCGGCTCAGGACACAGGCATTGAGCTTTTCAGGCGCTCAACGGTAGACGTCGGGGTTCGAAAGTTTTCCAGCACCAGCACGCTCCCGTTCGACAGCTGCCACTTGAAGAAATCCGAAAAATCCTCTTTCTCCAATGCGCGAATGACCTTCGCCACGAAGCCATGGGCGACCAGCACGACGGTGTCTGTCGAATGCCGGGCAGCCAGTTCAATGAGGCCGTCTCTGACGCGGCTCACGACTTCGGCAATCGACTCACCCCCTGTCGGTGCGGCATCCCACTGACGGGTGATGTTCTGCGACCACAATTGCGGGTACTGGTCTCGGGCTTCGGTCTGGGTCAACCCTTCGAAAACCCCAACGTTGCGTTCCGCGAAGCAGTCCAGGGTCTGCAGCGGGATGTTCAGGCCTGCGCTCAGGATCTCGGCTGTTTGTTGGGCCCTGAGACGGGGGGACACGACGATGGCATCGATGGTTTCGGGCAATTGAGTCGTGAGTGCCTGGGCTTGTTGCCGGCCCCGTTCGGTGAGTGGCGCATCGAGCGTGCCGAGGTAGCGCTTCTCGATGTTGGCCAGGGTTTCTCCGTGGCGTATGACGTGTAAATGCATGAAATCCATCTCGGGTTGTCAGGGGGTGGATGGTATCAACGGAAAGCTGGGTGGTAGCTGTAACAGATCAAAAGATCGCAGCCTCGTTCCACTCGACAGCTCCTACAGGGGTGTGAGCAGTTCGGATGACCATTGCTGGCATCGATAGTTACCATCACTCCAATGAAGTTCTCATAAAAATTCCGGGGCGTAAAATCGCATCCATACCAACCAATAACACCCCGGAGCACACCATCATGAAACGCCAGACCCTCCTCAGCATCGCTTTTTCGGTTTTCGCAGTGAATGCTTTTGCCGCCACTTCAACTCAGCCGGTTGTCGCTGAAGGTGGTTCGGATCGCCTGATCGAACGCCGTGTAGCCGAAGGTGGTTCCGATCGTCTGATTGAACGCCGTGTAGCCGAAGGTGGTTCCGATCGTCTGATCGAACGCCGTGTGGCTGAAGGTGGTTCGGATCGTTTGATCGAACGCCGTGTGGCCGAAGGTGGTTCGGATCGTCTGATCGAACGCCGCGTTGCTGAAGGTGGTTCGGATCGTCTGATCGAACGCCGTGTAGCCGAAGGTGGTTCGGATCGTCTGATCGAACGCCGCGTGGCTGAAGGTGGTTCGGATCGTCTGATTGAACGCCGCGTGGCTGAAGGTGGTTCGGATCGTCTGATCGAAAGCCGCGCCGTATGATGTACCGCTCTACGTCAGCACTCAACGAGAAGCCCGGCCTTATCAGCCGGGCTTTTTTGTGGGTGAAACATTCAATCGCCACTTAATGCCGCGGCCGCAGCTGTGATACATAACAGTTGAGTCGTAAATTCTGCGCTTAAGAGGTTTTTGCCAATGCTCCTCTGCCCTTCCTTTTCGAAGCTTGTAACCGGTGTCGTTGCCGGTTTTTTTGTGTGTGCTGCCCACGCCCATACGCTCCCTCCAGCACCTGCCAGTTTGCAACCGCTGCTGGTGACGATGAACGAGCGACTGAACCTCGCTGACCTCGTCGCGCTGAGCAAATGGGACACTCACCTGCCGACTCAGGACAGTGCGCGGGAGGCGCAGGTCATTGCCAACGCCAGAAAGCAGGCGACTGACCGCAAGCTGGACCCGGATGAAGTCGCGGAATTGATTGCCGCGCAGATTGAAGCCAGCAAGCTGGTTCAGTACGGGTTGCTCGCCCACTGGCAAGCGGCCGGCAAAGCGCCTGATACGCCAAGGCCCGACCTTGCCAAACAGATCAGGCCCCAACTGGATGAGTTGCAAAAAAGACTATTGCAGCACTACGCGGCCTTCGCGCCTTATCGCAAAGACCCGAGCTGCGCAGACTGGCTGGCAAAGGCACGGTCGGGGCTGATCAAGGATACGTTGCACGGTCAGGCGCTGATTCGTGCGACGGGGGATTTGTGTATTACGGATCAGTGATGAGTTTCGCACCCATTGTTGAGACAACACTTAACCTGTAGCCGCTGGCGAAGCCTGCGTCCGGCTGTGGTGTGGCGAGGGGATTTATCCCCGTTGGGTCGCGCAGCGGCCCCCAAATCTTTACGACTGCTGCGCAGCCGAACGGGGATAAATCCCCTCGCCACACCACAGCCGGACGCAGGCTTCGCCAGCGGCTACAAGGGACGAGTTTCGCTGGAGATCTTTTGACCTTCGCTCGTCAAATCACTTGCCCTGAAACGACTGCAGGTACGCCATCACATCCTCGACTTTCTCCGGATCGCTGAGTCCCCAGAAAATCATACGGGTCCCCGGGACCACTTTCTTGGGGGCTTCGAGGTAGGCGGCGAGTGTTTCGGGGGTCCAGACGATGCCGGCTGATTTCATCGCGTCCGAGTACTGATAGTCCGTTGTACTGCCGGACTGGCGTCCGAAGATGTTGTTGAGCTGCGGACCAAAGGACGCTCGCGCGGACTCGCCGACCTGGTGGCAGCCGCCGCATATCCGGTTAAAGAGCTTTTGCCCTGCCTCAGCATCGCCGGCCGCCTGTGCCTGCACGGTGATCAGTCCTGCGCCGAGCATCAAGGCGAGTACAGCGGTGTTCTTCATTTTCACTCCAAATCAGCCAAACATGACACTGAACCTGTGGCGAGCAGACGCGCGCCTCGCCACAGGTTACTCATCGCTCGCCGTTTCTGCTAACTGACTCGCTCGCGAAGGTGTCACTCGATCAACCTTTTATGCCCACCCAGGTGAAGCACAACGGCAACTGCGCCTTTTGCTGCTGATACCGGTCATACAGCTCTTCGCGGTTGGAGTGCGGGTATTCCTTGAAGTGACTGATGCGCAACCCGGCATCAAGGGCGCCGCTGAACATGGCGCCCAGTGTGTGCACGAACCAGTACGACGCAGGTGCCTGCTGTTCGACCTTGCCTTCGTAGACGATGGGCTGGTTTTGCACGAAGGGTTCGCTGCGAAAGTACGAACTGTCCGGGCGGTACGGATCATTTGCTTCGGGGTCGAACATTTCCAGGAACGGGTGGGTTTCGTAGATCACCAACGCGCCACCGGGTTTGAGGATCTGCGCGACATGGCGGAAGAATTCAGCGATGTCCGGCATCCAGTTCAAAACCCCGATCGTGATCAGCGCCAAGTCGAATTGTTCGTGAAGTTCGGTGGGCAGGTGATGGATGTCGGCTTCGATGAACGTCGCGCAATGGGGCGAACGGGCGGCGAGTTCCCGCGCCTGATCGAGAAAGGCTTGCGACTGATCGATACCGACAACGCTGCGGGCACCCAATGCGAAGAGTGAGAGGCTTTCCCGGCCATTGTTGCAGCCCACTTGCACGGCGTCTTTGCCGGCCACGCCGACGTGTTCCAACACCCCGCGCAAGGTGTCGTCGATGCAGCTGAAATCGCTGTGCGTGACAGCCTCGAGCAATGCCGGCCATTCAGGGGAATCCTTGTGATGACGGGCAGAGTCGTTCCACGCATCGCGGTTGCTGGCGATGGCTGTTTCGTTGGTCAGCATTTCCATTGCAGGCTCCAGAACTCGGGTCTCGATTGAAGGCCACGAGTGTAGGTGAGCGTTCTGGAAATACCCATTCGGGTTTGTAGGAATGTTGTAAAGGGTGGGCTGCACATCACTGCTGCCGGGAGGAACGCGTGCTGTGCAGGAGCTGGTAGGAGCTGTCGAGTGAAACGAGGCTGCGATCTTTTGATCTTGTCTTTTAAAAAGCAAGATCAAAAGATCGCAGGCTCGTTTCACTCGGCAGCTCCTACAGGGGATCGCGTGCGCTCAAGCTCGGAGTCGCTGCCTACCAGCTATAGTTAATGACCTTGGGGAAACGCAGCAAAACCGGTTACGCAGGTGCAGCCATGAAAACAAGCAAACTGACGTTTACGTTAGCGTTCTGCCTCATCACCGCCCAGGGCGTTCAGGCCGATGACAGTCTGATGCAAACCGACACCTCCAACAGTGAGCTTCACTACTACGGCGCGGACCAGCCTTTCGCTCACCCCTCCCCGCCATCTATAAGCACGATACCGCCGGGGGCCTACATCCCGGCGTCACCGCAAACCTTCATCCCGATTTCCAGCCAGCACACGTTCTCCGACTCGCGCCTGCCGACGATCGCCGACGCCACCGTTCGCGTGTTCATCCGCTCCTACGACCCGGAACGCGGTGTCTACGTGAACGAAGAAGTCCAGGACCCCACCTGCCTGCTCGCCTGCCGCAGCCGGGGACCGTCGTTGTGACCTGACTACCATTGGCGTTTGTCCGGGCGCGAGAGGCCGAGTTTTTCGATCCGGTAGCGCAGCATGTCACGGCTCAGGCCCAGCAATCGTGCGGACTTGGTCACGTTCCAGTCGGTTTTGTCGAGCATCTTGCGCACCATGTCGCGCTCCACTTCCGGCAGGTTCATCGATTCGGTGCCGTTGTAGGTCGGACGCGGCTCGAAGTGCTGAGGCTCCTGCAACACGGGCGGGTCGTCCACCAGGCTCAGGCACACGTTCAGTTGATGCGCGGCAATGGTGTCGCTCTGGGCCAGCAGCACGGTCTGCTCGAGCATGTTGCGCAACTCGCGCACGTTGCCCGGCCAGCTGTAGCTCAGCAGCAGCTCTTCGGCCTGGTCGCTGAAATGCAGGTTCGGCTTGCCATAGCGTTTACCGTGGGCGGCCAGGAAGTGCCGGGCCAGCAACAGGATGTCTTCGCCACGGGCATACAGACGCGGCACCTTGATCGAGATGATCCGCAGCCGAAAAAACAGGTCGCGACGAAACTTGCCCTGCTGGACCATCTGTTCAAGGTTGCAATTGGTGGCGCTGATCACCCGCAGGTCGACCTTGCGCTCCTTGACCGAACCAACCCGGCGGATGGTCCGGTCTTCCAGCAGCTTGAGCAGCTTGGCTTGCAGCAGCAGGTCCATCTCGCCCACTTCATCGAGAAACAAGGTCCCGCCATCGGCGGCTTCCACCAGCCCGACGCGACGGTCCTTGGCGTCGGTGAACGCGCCCTTCTCATGGCCGAACAGTTCGGATTCCACGAGGTTGGACGGAATCGACGCGCAGTTGAACTCAATGAACGGCCCTTTGCTGCGCGGCCCGTCGAAATGCAGCGCCCGCGCCACCAGTTCTTTACCGGTACCCGTCTCGCCTTCCACCAACACGGGCGGCAGGTCGGTATTGGCCATGCGCCGCTCGGCGTCGAGCAATTGCGCGATGGTGCCTTTGAGGTATTGCATGGGTGCCGATTCGCCGATCAAGGCCTGCACGCCAGACTTCTGCGCTTCGCGCTCTTGATAGAACGACAGTGTGCGTTCCATGCGGTCAGTCGCCAGGGCCTTGTCCAACAGCAACTTGAGTTCCGGCAAGGCCACCGGTTTGGTGACGTAATGGAACGCCCCTTCTTTCATCGCCACCACGGCGTCTTCGACGTTGCCGTAGCCGGTCATCATGATCACTTTCAGGTCCGGCGCGCTGACGCGCAGCTTCTGGATCAGGTCGTGACCGCTCATGCCCGGCAAGGAGTTGTCGGTCAGCACCACGTCCGGCGCGAACGTGCGCAATTGCTCCAGTGCATCTTCGGCCGAGTGGCAAACCGTCACCTCGAAGTCCTTGCGCTCCAGGTAGGTCTGAATATTCTCGGCGAGAAGTTCGTCATCCTCGACCAGCAGTATGCTGTGTTCCATATTCCCCTCCCGTTGCTACTTTAAAGTTGAGACAGACGCGAGTTCCCTCCTGCTCTCGACTGGTCAGTTCGACCGAGCCATCGAAACGCTCCATTATTCTTTTGACCAACGCCAGGCCCACCCCCAACCCACCTTGTTTGGTGGTGAAGAACGGCTTGAAGACCATTTGTTGCTGCTGCGCAGTCATGCCCTTGCCGGTATCGCTCAATGTCATGCTCAGGTACCCGGCCTGGGCTGCATCGAATTCGATGGTCAACACGCCCCCCTTGGGCATGGCTTCCAGGGCATTGGCAAACAGGCTATTGAGAATTTGCGTGAGCAGCACGCGCTGGCTGACGATCGGTTCGACCGCCAAAGGCGTGAAGCGCACTTCGACGTTAGAACGCTTGATCAGCGCATCAAAGGCGCTGAGCGTATCGTCGACGGCGAGCATCAAGTCCACCGCTTCGGAGTCGTCATTGGCCGGTCGCAGGGACACCAGCAACTCACGCACCCAGCGGGACATGCGATCGACCTGACTGATGATGTCGCCAATGTTCTTTTGTGCACTCTGGCTGGCAATTTCCTGGGCCAGTTCGGCACTGGAGCGGATGTTCGCCAACGGGTTGCGCAAACTGTGAGCCACCGCCGAGGACATCTCGCCCAAGGCGACGAAGGTTTCATTGGCGATCAATTGGGTTTGCTGGCTCTGCAGCAATGTGGCCGCCCGCCGCACGATCCAGAACAACCCCAGATAAATCACTGCGCCGCCCAGTGCGGTCGCCAGCCAGATCGCCTTGAAGCCGCGCTGGATACGGGCCACCAGGTCCACCGGTTCCTTGTAGATTTCCACCATGGCGATGACTTTGCTTTTGTCGGCATTGAACATCGGGATGTAGTTTTCGATGAACAGATATTCGGGCTCGCGCAACAGTCGCTGTTCAGGACGCTCGTCATCAATCTCGTGGTAGCTGGTGGACACCGCCTCCTTCATTTCAAAGGATTTGTCGAGCTCATCGTCGTCTTCAATGCGCACACCGATCAGCTCAGGGTTGGTCGACCACACCACCGTGCGATCGAGGGCGTACACGGTCGCCAACAGAATGTCCGGCAGATGCTCCACGTGGTCGAGAAACTCGATGCGCGCATTCGCTCGAGTCCCGGGGTCGACGTCGGGATAAGCATTGTCATCGCGCGGGTCGAGCATTTCGCCCATGGTCCGGTTGGGGTTGATCGACGCGTGACGGATTTCCGCCGCACCGATGGCCTGGATGAATTGCGCGGTCAGCATGGAGTCGCGCTCGATACTCTCCTGGACCACAAACCGCGTGGAAATGAAACCCAATCCCAACGCCACGACCGTGATGATCAAAAAACTGCCGACGGAAAACCAGCGCAGCAGATTGAACTGGATGGGCCAGCCCTTACGCTCTGCGGCCGGTACCGGCGCAGGTAGTTGTTGTTCTGATCTCGGCATGGGCGTATTCCGCTTTGCTTCTACAGCGGTATTTCAAGTCAGTGTAGGTGGCATTAATCGCCACCGACGGTCCAATGATAGTATTTCGCCGCTATTGTGTTTGAGCGGCCAGTGTTTGCTGGCGCTGCGTCTCTTCCTGCAAGAAATCGATGATGGACTGCGCCGATTGTTCATCCATTCGCAGGTTGGGCATCGGGATCTTTTCGAAGCGTTCGAACAGCTCTACGGCAATCGGGTCCTTTTCCGCCAGCATGCGGTCCGGCTCGCGAATCCAGCGGTTCAGCCAGGCCGGATCGCGCTGACGGGTCACACCAATCAGGTCCGGCCCGATGCTGCGCATGCCGATGCCCTGCCCGTCTTGCGGGCCGAGGCTATGACACGAGGCGCAGCGGGTGCGGAACAGCTCTTCACCGTTACTCGGCGGGCGGATCTCGGGCGCATCGGCGTAGCTTTCTTCGATACTGGGTTGCTTCCAGTTCTGCAAGGTGTTGGCCAGTTGGTCCGCCAGAATCCACGGATTCTCAAAGGGCGAGGCTTTCATCCAGCGACCGGTTTCCTGGTTGCCCACGATCAGGCTCAGGTTGTGGTCCTTGCTGCGGCCATTGTCGACGCCTTCGATGAACAGACCGAGCTTGTGCCGCAACTCGGTGACATCGGCGAATTCCCCGGTGAGAAATTGCCAGCCCGGTCCGACCTTGAACCGTTGTGCATAGGCCTTGAGCACTTCGGGCGTATCGCTCAAGGGATCAATGCTGATGGAGTAGAAAAAGATGTCCTTGCCGACCCGGTCACCCAGCAGCGTTTGCACCTGGCGCAGTCGCGCGGTTTCCAGGGGGCAGGAATCGCTGCACGAGGTGAAGATGAAATTGATCACCACCACCTTGCCCTTGATCAGGTCATCGAAAAAATGCACCCGCCGACCGTTCTGGTCGGTCAGCAGGGTGTTGGGGAAATAGTCGCCGCCCCAGGGTGTCGCCGACGGGGTCGGCGGCGCTGCAACCTCGTGAGCCACCAGCACCTGATTGCCCAGCAGACAGGTCATCAGCAGCACGAGGTGCATGCCCAGGGCGCGGGAGCGCGGCGTGTGTGGTGTTGTGTCGGCTCCCGTGCGGTTCATTTTGTCACCGTCACTTGCGGGCCAAAGCCGTCGCCATTGCGGAAGGTTGGCAGCGCGGCCGAGTTGACGTAACGAACACCGTCCCAGCTGGGCAGAGGCGTTGGCATCAACTGGAATTGCCCCGGTTTCTCGATGTCCCAGCGCAGCAGCATGGAGTTGTCTTCATGCTGGGTGTTGTGACAGTGCTCCATGTACGTCCCGGCGAATTCGCGGAAGTTGATCGCCATCTCGACGCTGTCCAGGCCATCGTTTTCCGAGCCGATCCGGTACACGTCCTTACGCGCCCATTTTTCCCATTCCGGTGGTGCCTTGCCGCCGCGACTGAGGATGATCCCCTCCTCGAAGTGCACATGCACCGGATGGCTCCAGCCCTTGCCGCCCGCCTTGATGTTCCACACCTCCAGGGTACCGAAGCCACTGACGCCCGCGTCGGTCGGACCGGTTTTCAACTGGGTGGCGGTGTTCAACCGCCGAGGGTCCATGTGGAAACCGAAACCGCCGTCCGTCTTGACCGTCCACGGTGCTTCATCGGTGCCGTCGGAACGGCCGAAGGTGAAGGTGCGGTGACGGGCCTGAGCCAGCAATACCTTGTCGGCTGCGTTGTCGCGGTGGATTTTCAGCGGAATCATCACCATGCCTTCAGCCTTGCCCGGTTTGGCCGGTTCATAGGCCGCCGGGTCCATGGCCAGGTCCTGGCCGGTGTAGGCCTTGACGTTGAGCTGCAGCACTTTGCCCACGCTGGGATCACCCTTGTCCCACTGCGGTCCTTTGCTGCTTTGTTTGATCACCGCGAGGTATTTTTCCGAGAGCACATCCGCCAGTTCGATGGGTTCTTTGGGTCCCTTGCCGTCGTCGTGGGCCATCAGGTTGACCACGAAGATTTTATCGCCGGCCTTGATGCCGTTTTTCGCGAAGTTGACGATGATGTCGAAGCGTTCAGCGATGCCTTGGGTCGGCAGAATCGCGAAGTGATTCTTTTTATTGCCATCCGCGTCCAGGTCCATGGTGCCGTCGAACGGCACGCTGTGCTCCATGATGTTGCCGTCGTTGGCGATCATGTGGAACGGCACGCGAGCGTAGGAAACCCCGGAGTTCTTCGGCCCCTGGAACTCGCCACTGGTGCCCTTGATCTCGCGCACGATGGCGAACTTGAAATAGCGCGACACCGAGCCATTGAGGAGGCGGAACCGGTAGCTGCGAGCACGCACATCCAGGGCCGGTTTCCACTGCCAGTTGACCAGCATCTGGTCACCGAGGAAGCCGTCGGTGTTGAAGGGGTTGAACCACAGTTGACCGCTCTGATCCCACGCCTTGTCGGCGAACACCAGATTGACGTCATAGTCGCGGTTGCCCCACGGCAAGGCGCTACCGCTGGGGAAACGCAGGTTGACGCCGTCGTTGACCGACTCGTTGCCGCGATCCAGGGCGCTGTAGTAATTCATCATCGCCGCGTTGCCCTTGTAGACGTTCTGCGCGGTGAAATCGAGCATGTGGTCGTGGAACCAGTGGGTGCTCATGGTTTCGCGCCAGTCGCCACGAATCTTGATCGTGCCGTTCTCGCAGGTCTTGCGGCTGGGGCTGAGGTCGTTGGTCCACAGGGTTTCCCCCGGCGCGCAAGGGAACGCCGCACGCGGGTCATGGGCGTCGGTATTGATGCTGTCATAACCGGCCAACTGGATCGGCCAGCGATAGTCGTAATACTGGCCGGGGAAGAAAAACGCGTTGGCATAACCGTCGCTTTCCGCCGGTGCGTGACCGTTGTGTTCGTGGGTACTGATGGTGTGCAGGCCAAAGCCCATGTTCGCTGCCGGGTCGATCGGCAGGCCGTTGTAGTGGCGCATCAGCACGGGCTGTCCGTAACGGACCATTAACAATTTGGGTGGCAGGGTGCCGTCGAAGGTCCACACCGAATTGTGATTCTGCACCGGCATGTTCGGATGGAAACGCGCGTCGACGCCCTTGGCAGTGCCATCGGTGGCCGGTACGCCAGCGACATTGTGGTAAAGGCCACCGGGGCCGAACTCGCCCAGTGCATAGCCGTGCATCTGACGACTGTCACGCAAGCCGCCATTGACGCGCGCGCCAGTCTGCACAGTCTTGTAGGCCAGTTGCGGGTAGAACTCGTTCCAGCGTTGATGGGACCAACCCTTTCCTGGCGGGCGGCCTTCGGCAGACGAGCCAATGTGCCGGTTGAGGAAATATTCGATCTGCGCCTGCCACGGGTTGCGGTCGACCACGTTGGAGAACTGGCTCGGGAAAGGTGTCAGCCCCGGTTGGCGCAAGAAGGCATCGAGTGCCGCACTCGGTGGCGCACTGCGCGCCGCACTGGTGGGGTCTTGCTGTGGCGCCGGGCCGATGGCCGCCGGTGGAAATGGCAAAGGGGCTGCCGGTGTGGTGGGGTCGAGTTTCTCCGGGCCGAACTCTTCGAACAGCACCAGCTGTTGCGTGAACGGCTGCGCACCAAACAATGGGCTCGGCTTGCCGTTGGTGGGGTAATTGAAACTGGTCTGTACCGTCGGCGGCAGGATGTTTTCCTGACGCGTGGTGTCTCGGCTGCCTTTGACGCCATCGGGCAGGTCGAAAGAATCTTCGTTGGCCTCGGGCATGGTCAGGATGGCGTTCAAGGCGGCCGGCTTGTCCTCGGGTTCATCGTAGTAAGCCGAGGGGTCCGTGGTTTCGGGCTGTCGTTCATCATCGATAGGGCTGGCGCGCAACGTCGCCGAGCCCAGGGTGACAGTGAGCACGACGCTCAGAGGCGCCATCAGACCGAACCATTTGAAGGGGTGCCGCGCTTTTATGTCCATCACCAGCCGCCTCGACGTCATGAAGGGGGTGCTGGTGGTTTTGCAAGGAGCTCGCCATATTTGTAACAACTTTATACAAAAGTATTAATACTTAACAAAACAATGGCTTAACAGCATCAATGTGCCATGACTGAAAAAACGACTGGGGAATGACACCCGCTACCGGGGAAAGTTCGCACCCGTTTTCAGGGGGTAAGTTTGAACGTCAGACGGACACAGGTGCCCTCGCCCTCACGGCTTTCCAGGGTTACCGAGCCACCGAACCGCTCCATGATCCGCTTGACCAATACCAGGCCAACGCCCAGCCCGCCTTGCTTGGTGGTGAAGAATGGACGGAACGCCATCTTGCGTTGCTCCGCCGTCATGCCCTTGCCGTTGTCGCTCACCACCACGCTCACCGTTTGATCGTCGGTCGACTCCAGCCGGATGCTCAGCGTGCCGCCCTTTTCCATGGCTTCCAGTGCGTTGGACAGCACACTGTTGAGGATCTGGGACAACTGCACCTGCTGGCTGAGCACCATGGGGGTCGTCGCGGGCGCGAACTCAACCTGGATCGAGGCCTTGGCGATCTGCTGCTCGAACGCCATCAGGCTGTCGTGCAACGCCGCAACCAGGTTCACCGGCTCCGCTTCGTCATTGAGCGGACGCAAGGATTGCAGCAGCTCCCTCACCCATTTCGACATCCGGTCCACCTGACCGATGATGTCATTGATGTTCTTGCGCGCCGCGCCCGCGTCGAACTCCAGGGCCAGCTCGGCACTGGAGCGGATGGTTGCCAACGGATTGCGCAAACTGTGGGCCACCGCCGAAGACATTTCACCCAGGGCGACAAAGGTTTCGTTGGTGATCAATTGCTTCTGCTGCGCCGCCAGCAAAATCGCCGCGCGCCGCACGATCCAGTACAGCCCCAGGTAAATCAGGCCACCGCCCAGCGCCGTGGCCAGCCAAATCAGCAGCAGTCCGCGCTCCATGCGATCGATCAGGTCCCTGGGTTCCTTGTAGATCTCCACCATCGCCGTGACCTTGTCACCGTCGGCATCGAACAGCGGAATGTAGTTTTCAATAAAGATGTATTCCGGTGGCGTGACGAACTTCTGCTCCATGCGCGATTTGTCGACATCGTGATAGCTGGCAGAGACCGGAATCCTGGACTTGAACGCTTCTTCCAGGTCTTCATCGGCGTGAATCGTGGTGCCCATCAAGGCCGGGTTGGTCGACCAGATCACGGTGCGGTCAGGCGCATAGATGTTGGCCAGGATCACGTCCGGCAAATGCTCGATGTGGTCCAGAAACTCACCGCGAGCCGCCGCGCGTGCCAGCGGATCGACGTCGGGAAAATTCCTGTCCTGGCGCGGATCGAGCAACTCGCCCATGGTTCGCACGTGAGGGATCGAGACGTGACGTACTTCGGCCGACGCGATCGCCTGTATGAACTGCGAGGTCAGCAACGCATCACGCTGCACGCTCTCGGTAATCACAAACCGCGTCGACACTGCCCCCAGCGCCACTGCCACCGTGCCGATCACCGCCAGGCTGATCAGCGAAAACCAGCGCAGCAGATTAAACGGCTGCTTTCGCGCGCTCAAACGGACATCGCCCTGCTCGGACTGGAGCGTTTGTGTTGGCATATTCATCGACGATATTCCCCACGGTTTCCCCTATAGGGTTATAGCCCACTCGCTGATGTTTGCCCGATTCCGGGGGTTGCCGCCCCCCAATCCCCCCCCGCCCCCATCTACCCCCAACTGTGGGGACAGAGGCCCGTCGGGTTTTTTCGCAGAAAGCCTTCCGTGTACCAGCGCAAGCCTGTACGCCGGGGCTGTGCGGGCGATTTTCGTGTGTTGGTATGGAAGTTGCCAAAACCCCTCTTAACTGGCCCATCCCCCAGGGACAGGTCTCCGATAGAGGGAATACTCATGCACCCTTTACTGTCCAAAACGGCGGCCGCCCTGGTCGTCAGTGCTCTAGCTCAAGGTGTCGCTCAGGCGGCGCTGTTTGCGGTCGATCCCGGCCCCTACTTGCCCGACAACGGTGGCTTCGCCGCCTGGTACCAGGACACCCATGGTCGAACTCTCGACCTGTGCCTGTCCAAGGCCGTGAGTTCTCGCGTACCCGGTGCACCTGGCGCGCCGAGCTACATGTGTAACCTGTTGCCCACGCCAGGTGTTTTCGACGACGCGCAGCCGGTGGTCTTCCCCACCAACTTCCCCGATGAAGCCTTCTGGTTTACCGCTGACGGTGCAATCGTCGATGCGGCCAGGGGCATCGATCTGGCCTATGGCTCAGCCATCGAAGCGGCCTTCGCCGCCGAAGAACCGGTGGAAGGTGATCAGGTCAGCTTCGCCCGCGTCCGGATTCGTGTCGACGTGCCCACCGCCGGCACCTACGTGATCACCCACCCCTACGGCGTCGATGTGTTCAACATCGACACCCCCGGGCGGCGGGCGATCAACATGACCCGGGACATCGGTATCGGTTCGCCAAAAACCTACGACGGCGCGCTCAAGGGTGACGTCGGCCCGTTCCTGCGCAGCGTCAACGGTCCCTACACCGAGACCAACCCGGTAACCGGCAGCGCAGAACAATTCGTCGGCGACCCCAACCTCAATGAGGCGGTCACCGGCAGCCCGTTCAACACCAACTACATCCGCATCGAAGGGCCCAATGGCCTGGACCTGCGCACCACGGTGTTTGCCATCTCGGGCAAATTATCGACCGTGGTGCGCCCGACACCGATGATCACCCAGCGCAGCACTTACTCGCGCAAGGCAGGTGACAGCGCACCGGTCGCCCAACAAGACGTTTTCGTGATGGCGCCACCGCCACCGGCCACCGTTGCCCTCACCAGCAGCACGCCGGTCCTGAACCTGAGCGAAGCCGACACCACCGGCAACTGGTACGCGCAGTCGTCGGTCAACCCTACCCTGCCAACCACCTTGCAAGTGACCGCCGACAACCACCTCGCCATCGCCAGCAGCACGCCGACCACGCTGCCCATGGCGCTGACTGACCTGGTGGTGATCCAGCGTGCCGAGTACAGCCTGAGTTCCGGGCAACTCACCCTTGAGGCCTCGACCAGCGATGAAACGTCGCCGCCGGTGCTCACGGCAACGTCCAGCACCGGCGCAGCGATCGGTGCACTGAGTGGCGATGGCGCGGTGAAAAGCCTGGCCACCGGCATCTCGCCAATCCCGCCGGCCAAGGTTCGCGTGACGTCATCCAATGGCGGCAGCGACACCGAAGAAGTGGTCATCGTGCAATGAACGCCCACATGCCCAGATCCTCATCAGGAGGCATCATGAACAATTGGCCACGCCTGGCGCTCAATGCCCTGGGACTGACTCTATCGCTGTCCGGCAGCGCCTTCGCGCAACTCGCTGCCGTCGACCCTGGCCCCTACACCTTTGCCACGGGGAAATTCCCCATGTGGTACCAGGACAACAATCTGCTGTCGATGGAACTGTGCCAGTCCCGGGCCGCGAGCTCGCGGGTGCCGGCCACCGTACCACCGGCCTACATGTGCACCCTGCTGCCGGAACCGGGCATCTACGACGACACCCAGCCGATGATATTCCCGGATAATTGGCCACCGGAGGCGTTCTGGTTCCTCGCCGAGACCGCTATTGCCGACAACGGTGCAGGCTATGGCGTGGACGCCTACGTCGCCGGGATTGAAGCGGCATTCGCGTCGGAAAATCCTGTCGATGGCGATCAGCAAAGCTTCGCGCGGATTCGTATCCGGGTGAACGTGCCCACCGCCGGTACCTACACCATTACTCACCCGTATGGCGTGGAAACGGTCAACGTCACCGCACCTGGACGCCGGGCAATCAACATCACCCGCGACGTCGGTATCGGTGCTCCAGGCAACTTCACCGGCGCCGTGGGTGGTGCCATCGGGCCCTTCCTGCAAAGCGTCAACGGTCCCTACACCGAGGTGAACCCGGACACCGGCTCGGTGGAAACTTTCGTCGGCGACCCGAACCTCACCGAGCAGGTCACCGGAAGCCCTTTCGACACCAACTTTTTGCGCATCACAGGTCCTGCAGGCACCATCCAGACCAACCTCTTTACCCTCTCGGGCAAGAAGCTGGACAACCGCGCCCAGACCCACGTCGAGCTGGATCGCGCGACTTACCGGCGCACCACGTCGGGCGGCAACAGCAACGTCCAGGTCGAGGTATTCGCCAAGGCAGACAACAGCTCGACCCTGTGCTTCCGTGAGTCCATCGCACTGGTTCCCGGACCACCATTGACCCCCTGCCAGACCACGCTGCTGGGCGACAACACCGGGCTGTTCTTCGGTCAGCGCCTGGCCAACGGCCCCGTGCCTCCGGTCGTGGTGGTCACCGCCACCAACCCGAGCGGCACCACGCGCCCAACGGCGGTATCGAGCAAGCTCACGGACCTCGTGAAAATCCAGACCGCTCGCTACAGCTGGAGTAATCACAGCCTGCTGATCGAAGCGACCTCGTCTGACGAGGTGGCGGTTCCGGATATGGTTGCCCAGGGCTACGGACGCCTGTCGAAGTCCGGCACTCTGCAAAAAATCACCATTGCCGACCTGTCTCAGCCACCCGCTACCGTGACGGTGAAATCCGCTGCGGGCGGCAGTGACACCGAGCCGGTCGTGGTCGTTGGCAGCGCCCCCAACGTCGGAGAAAACCAGCCGCCGCTGGCCGTCGCCGATACCGGCAGCACCAGCTTCGGCGTGCCGATCACCCTCAACCTGTTGACCAACGACAGTGATCCCGACGGCAACACGCCGCTGAGCATCACGGCGCTGACCCAACCGGCGGCGGGCCAGGGCACCGTGGCCTTGAGCGGCACCGCTGCAGTGATCTATACCCCGCCTGCTGTGGTCAATGCACCCCTGACCACGACCTTCACCTACAAGGCTCAAGACGTCAAAGGCCTGGCCTCGGCCGCTGCGGCGACCGTGACCATCACCGTGGCGCCTAACCAGCCTCCGGTGGCCGTCAACGACGCTGTCGCGACTCTGGGTGTGGCGATCCCGATCAGTGTGCTGGCCAACGACACCGATCCGGAAGGCAACGTGCCGTTAGCGGTGAACAGTTTCACTCAACCGGCGGCAGGTCGCGGCACCGTCAGCAGTAACGGTACGGTGCTCACCTACACCCCACCGGCCACTGTGACGACGGCTTTCACCACGACCTTCACCTACGTCGCCCGGGACAGCTTCGGCGCCCTGTCGACAGCCCCGGCGACGGTCACCGTGCAAGTCTCGCCACGGCCTGCTGCGGAAACCTTCGCAGTGACCACGGCAACGGTGTCGGCACGCTCCAACAACCGATTCACCTGGGACTTCGCCGGCACCTCGTCGGTGATCACCGGCAACACCATCACAGTGCGGGTCAGCACCCCGACGGGGCCGGCAACCCTGGGCACCACCACAGTGCCGGTGACCGGTCGCTGGAGGCTGACGGTGAGCAACAGCACTACGGTGATTCCGTCGGCGAACCCGACCGCCACCATCACCTCGTCCCAAGGCACCGTGCGTACGGTGTCGGTCACCGCGAACTGAGCCTTCGCCCCATCGACCTTCGGGTGGATGGGGCGGGTCTCTTCCAACAGGACAACGCCATGAAAACTTCGACCGCCGCCCTGCTCTGCCTGCTCCTGCTTTGCAGCAGTGCGGGCGTGCGCGCCGACGATTTGATGGAAAACGACGACCTGGCACCCGGTGCCGACCTCGGCGAATTGCCGCCGCCCATCGGGCAGCAAGCGCTGATCAACCAGAACGGACAAGCCAACGTTGCACTGGTCAGCCAGAACGGCCAGTCGCTGCTCGGCAACATCGTCCAGTCGGGCAGCAATCAGGAGGCTTTCATCCTCCAACAAGGCAACGACCTGATGGCAATGATCAACCAGCAAGGTTCGGGCAACAACGCCGAGATCACCCAGACCGGCAGCCACAACCGCGCGCAGATATCCCAAAACGGCAAAAACAACGACGCCTCCATCGACCAGGCCGGCACGGGGCTTTCCAGCGCCGTTTCCCAGTCCGGTAATGGCATGAGCGTTTCGGTCAAACAATATCGCTAAAGCACTGCACTACCTGGAGGTTTCATCATGTTCAAACTGACGCCCCTCACCGCCGCCATCCTGGTCATTGTCAGTGCCCAGGCCATGGCTGACGACAGTGTCTCGACCCAGAGACAATTCGGTGATGCCAACATCGCCAATGTCAAACAAAGCGTGGCGCCCTTCGCCACCGCCACCCAGCAGCAATTCGGCCAAGGCAATGACGCAGCCGCCGTGCAAGACACCGCGACCAGCAGCATCGACCAGAACCAGACCGGCGACTACAACGCCGGCTACGCCGAGCAGCTGTTCGAAGACGGCAGCACCATCGTTCAGCAGCAAGTCGGTGCGCTCAACACCGCCCATGCCAGCCAGTCCATCGGTCTGACCGGCAACCAGGCCGTGCAACAACAGCAAGGCAGCGGCAACTTCTCGTTCCTGTACCAAGACAGCCAGCAAGGCTCGTCAGGGTTCACCTTCCAGTTCGGTGACAGCAACGAAGCCAACATCGAACAAATGGAACTGGGGGACGCCAACACCGCCACGGTCACTCAATACGGCACCGCCAACTACGGCACCGCCGAACAGGTAGGTCATTCGGGCGGCCAGATTGCGATCAACCAGAGCGGCACCAACAACTATGCCTATGGCGATCAGCGCAGCGGCGTCGGTGGCACCGTCACCATCAACCAGTTCGGCGACATGAACGGCAGCGAAGTCTGGCAGTTCGGCCAGGCCGCCAGCCAGGTCCTCGTCAATCAATATGGCGGGGCCAACGAAGCCATCGTCGATCAGAGCTTCGGCTCCAACAACGTCGCCCAGGTCCTGCAAGTCGGCGACCTCAACGCCATCTACGCCGACCAGTTCGAATCCATCGGCTCGACCCTGGCGCTGTACCAGCAAGGCACCAGCAACGTGCACTTCACTTACCAGAGCGGCGACAGCCACGTGCTCAACGCCACCTCGGTGGGCAGCGACAACAAGGTCTACGCCAGCAACTGGAAAGGCCCACAAGCCGGTGGCCAGTTCGGCACCAACCAACGCGCGACCGTCACCCAGTCCGGCAACGGCAACGTGGCCAACTTCACCCAGGACGGCGCCGGCCACATCATGACCACGAACCAGACCGGTATTGGCAACAAAACCACGGTCAGCCAGGCCGACTCCTACAACGAGCTGTACTTCGACCAGAACGGCAGCGACAACATCCTCATCGCCGACCAGCGTGGTACGACCAACCTTGTTCAGGGCTCCTCCAATGGCACGGGTAACACCAGCGAGTTTGATCAGTCGGGCACCGGTAACCAGGCGTTTACCAATCAGATGTATGGCAGTGATAACCAGATCACGGTTAAACAGGCCGACAGCATGAACGTCGCGTACGTGACTCAGGGCGGGACGGGGAACGTTGCTAATGTGGATCAGAGTGGCGTGAACCAGATGGCGACGGTGCAGCAGTTTGGTGCGGCTAACTCGGCGACTGTTTTGCAGCAGTGATTGGGTAGGCGAAAAAAAACCGCGGCCTTGGGGTCGCGGTTTTTTATTATTTAGATAACGCCGAAAACCTTGTTCTTTAATTTGATAACCCAAGCAATCCAGCAAGCTGTGGAGTATAAGAACTTTTTAATTCAAAGTGATCATTTCTAATTTTTAAGGCCACCCTATCTAACACCACTTTAACATCAAACAATTCGTCGTAATATTCATTAGCTGCATTGAAACCAGGATACTCACTCGACGGAATCGCCGGATCAAATTGATTATCAAGAGTCTTATTTAATCTGCGCGGAGAAAAAGACCCCTTGATTTGCTCGCCCGGCCGACGCTTTATATAGTTAAGTAATTTAAGCCGTTCAGCGCTACTGGTAGACAGCGCAGACAATCCTCCTAACCGTTCGCTTTCTCTACTTAACGTCAACAGATCGCCAGAAAACTTGGAATCCAATTGCGCCCGCTTGGTTTCAACCCTATTTAATAGTTCAAAACGCTCCATCGCTTTTGCGCCCGCCAAAGGCCGTATATCCGATTTCAATTTAAACACCTTCCTATCCGACTCCATCCTTCCGGTGACCACTAAAGACTGCACTGCTTTCTGCCTACTTAGTCCGTTTGCGTATGATCGATTGCGCCAATTCAAAAGCATCGATTTGATAGCGCCAGAAACATTTCCAGTCGGATCATATCGATTAATCGGATCTCCCAAACAGTATGCATAAGTATTTATTCCTCCCCTGCCAAACGGACTCAAACTGTCGGGACTGTTAAATCGCATCAACACAGGATTAAACGGCCGGTGACCATTACCCAGTAAATAATGCCCTGTCACCGGGTCAGGTCGTTCGCCGGCAAATCCCAACAGGCTGGTTAACCCGCTTTCAGCAAGAGGGTGTCCATAGGGCGTGTAAGCGATGGATTGCTTTGATGGACTTCTATCGAGCGTCTGCAGCACAGAACGTTGCAGGTCAGTTGCCAACAGCGTGGTATCGAATACATCACCCTCTCGCTGTTGCTGTGCCAGCAGCAGACCACCGTGCTGCACGATGGAATGCCCCATAGCGCCATGAATCTCGGTGGCCAATCGGGTTTTGCAGTAAAACCGCTGATGCGTGGGTGCATGTGTTTGAGTTTGGTTGATCAGGCGATCCAGCGGATCGTAGCGGTACTGGCAAAGCAACGCGGCTTGTTGAACAGACATTGGACGCTCCGAGCTTTCAAGGTCAGGGCGTTTGAGTATCTGCTTGATAGCCACAGGTGGGAACTATCAGGACTGTTAGGTTTTCCGGGTGGTAGCCACTTCGCAACTTTCGAACCTGTGATCATTTATGCTCAATAAGAGAACCTAATAGCATGCCTCACTAAATGGCTTCGCCCTAATCAGCGAATCATCGACCGACACTGTGCAATACTGATCAATTTTCGATTGATCGAAGAAGGTGATCGACATGACGAGCATTCACGGCCTGTTCCCAATCGCCATAGTTTGAATAAGAACCAGATCCTATTTCTTTACTCACGCCGTCTCGGACCCTGCGACTATATTCCACCAGGGTTTTCGGCCCCTTAACAGCCGGATCAATTTTCGTCAACGCAACGCTAGTCACACCTCTCAAAATCGGATACTCATCAACGCTGCGAAGGCCTGCATCAAATAGAGAATCATCAACTAATGGAGTTGTGGAACTCAAATCAAGGCGGAGTGGGCGACCGAGTTTACGTTGAGCCACCAGGTAAGTTTTTAGATTGCTGAGCGAGGATTTCTCCGACAGATCAGCCAAAGGCTTGGAAAGCCTAGAAAGTTTATCCATATCAGTCCGATCAAGGTATTTTGCAATATTATTAAAGATATCAAAATGAACACTCTCAAGCGCACTGAGGCTGGTGATATTTTCCAACAAGGTTATATCCGACATCTTCGCAATCAAATTCAGAACAGGAACCATATGACCTGTCGGATCTGTAAAACTTACCGGGTCTCCCAGGCAGTAGCCATATGCATTTAATCCACCCTTCCCAAATGGACTCCAACTGTCCGGACTATTGAATCGCATCAACACCGGATTAAATGCTCGATAACCATTGCCCAATAAATAATGACCTGTGACCGTGTCATGTCGTTCGCCGGCAAAACCCAACAGGATGGTTAAGCCGCTTTCCTTTGGAAGGTGGCCGTAAGGCATGTATGCAAAAGATTCCTTCGATGGACTTTTATCGAGGGTATGCAGCACAGAGCGTTGCAGGTCAGATGCCAGCAGCGTGGTATCGATGACATCGCCCTCTCGCTGTTGCTCTGCCAGCAGCTGGCCACCGTGCTGGACGATGGACCGCCCCATGCTCCCCTGAATCTCGGTGGCCAGTCGGCTTTTGCAGTAAAAACGCTGATGCGTGGGTGCATGTGTTTGAGTTTGGTTGATCAGGCGATCCAGCGGATCGTAGCGGTACTGGCAAAGCAACGCGGCTTGTTGAACAGACATTGGACGCTCCGAGCTTTCAAGGTCAGGGCGTTTGAGTATCTGCTGGGTCGCAACGGGTGGGAACTATCAGAACTGTTAGGTTTGCTGGAGTGGCGACCCTTCTGGAAGCGATAGCCCGGGGATTGTTCGCTGCAGGTGAGATACCTGTGGCGAGGGAGCTCGTCGGATCGTCGCACCGTCCCGCTGGGCTGCGTAGCGGCCCCAAAACCTATGCCCAGTGTGTGTCAGGCAAACACTGCTGGCAGGATTTGGGACTGCTGCGCAGTCCAGCGGGAGTGAACGCCCTCGCCACAGGCAGTCGCGTGGCGGCAGGGCAGGCTTGTTAACTGTCCTGCCGTCATCGCTAGCAAGCTCGCTCCCCCAGGAGGGTGAGCCTTCAGGCTATGGGGTCGAGGTTGTCCAGTGCCTGGTTAACGGCCAGGTCGGCCAGCATGATGATCTGCTGGATGCCCAGCAACATGCTGCGCTGTGGACCTTCCAGAAAGGTGGCGAAATCGCTGGCCATGATGCTTGCCGACGCCAATGACTCGCAGGCGTTTGCCAGCAGGCTTTCGGTGTCCATGTCCGCGACGATTGCGTACATCTTGCCCGGGTTGTGGGGGGTGGTTTTTTTCAGGATTTCGGCTTTGAGGTTGAGGCTGGAGTCGGGGTTGGCGGTGGGGTTTTCGGGGTTTGATTCGGGGGGATTGGGGGTTGGTTTTGGCATGGTTGAACTCCTTTATACCTAGTGGAACCACCAGAATCTGTCGCTAAACAAATTAGGGTGGCAGCTGTACGCAGGTTAGCGAACCGGGAGGTATAAGACCCGGCAGACCCGAGGGTCTCCCGCGCACAGCCACCATATCGAAAACCGCAAACCTGAAATGGCGGCAGTTACGAAAGGAGCATTGTTGCGCTTATACCTAATCGGGTCGCTAAACCCAATCGCTGAGTTTTCAGCGATGCGGAGACGATAGAGACCCAGGCCAAGGCGCACAAGCCGGCGGATTCTGGCGTAGTTGTAGGCAGTGACGCAAGACGATGTAGTTTCAATCCTGGTCCTACATTCCCGTCTGACATCATCGATATTTGCTCCTACAACTTTGTCTGACTCGCCACAGGGGTTCGCGTGGAGGCAGAGGCAGGTTTGTTGTCTGTACTGCCGTCATCGCGAGCAGGCTCACTCCTACAGGTTGGTCGGGTACATCCGCATGAATCAGGTCGGTCAATCGGCCGTCATCGCGAGCAAGCTTTGCTCCTACAGAAGATCAAAAGAAAGCCACCACCCAGCGCCGTTGCCCTTCACCACTCAAGGCCGAGCGTTAGCTCGCCTACAAGCTTTTGATTTTGATCTACCCGCCCCGTCGGGAGGCCGAGTGGAGGTGTTCATCTGGGGGTCAGGCGCGAAGCGCCGTGCGGCGAAGCCGCACACATCGAGAGGAGGTCGTCGCGAAGCAGACCGTAGGCGATGCCCCCAGATGGACACCGGAGCGAGGGAACACCGAGCTTTAGCGAGGTGCCGTACGCTTGGGGCGAGCCTTTTTTTGCTTACTTTTTTTTGGCGTTTGAAAAAAAAGTGAGTCGCCGTAAGGGCGAAACCCTAAGTGGCCGTTACCGCAGCAATGGATATGTACACCTGCAAAAAAGGTCAGCTGCCAGGCCGCCATCGCTGGCAAGCCAGCTCCCACAGGGGTCGGGGTACATCCGCAAAAAATGGGTCCGCTGTCAGGCCGCCATCGCTGGCAAGCCAGCTCCCACAGGGATCGGGGTACATCCGCAAAAAATGGGTCGGCCGTCAGGCCGCTCTCGCTGGCAGGCCTGCTCCCACAGGAATCGGGGTACATCCGCAAGAGCCAGGTTAGCTGCCAGGCCGCCATCGCGAGCAGGCTCACTCCTACATGGGGATCGCAGACAGACCAGGAGCCAGGTCAGCCCGAAGGCCGCCTCGGCTCACTCATCCTCACCCTCCGGCGCCACCCGGTTCTGCGACAAATACCGATCCAGCGTCTCATTCTGCGGCGGCACCGAATTATCCCCCACCACCTGCCACATCTTGCGTTCAATCCCCTGCGCCAGCAAATGCCCGACCGCCGCCTCGATCGCCGACAACACACACAACTGCGCCGGCTCGTTCGTGGTGTAACCCACCTCCGCCTCAAGCAACTTCTTGAACTCGATAAACTTGAACACCCCGGCACTGCGCGCTACCGAATAAATGGTCTTGCTGGTCATCACATTCGCCAGCACCTGCCCACTGCGCACATCCACCGCCCGCAAATTCACCGTCACCTGATCCACCCGATACTCCCGGGAAATGTCGATACCCAGATAACGCGCCCCTTCCCCGCCGCTGCGCACGTTGGTGTCGTACGCAATGATCCCGCCCTCGAGCATCATGTTCGCCGCCTGCAGCGGTGGCAGTTCAGCCTGAATGTTCACCGGCGTATTCGGTTTTTTCTGCGAAGCGCGAATGATCTTGCGCTCGGTCAGCAGGTTCTGCAGCCCTTCACGCTCCAGCACCACGAACCAGCCACTGGCCTGCATCGCATCCATCAGCATGCTCGCCGCACCCTGAGTCACGCTGGTCGAGAACGAGCTGGCCGGCGTCGGCTTGTACTGCCCGGTCTGATCACGGAACCCGTACACCACCGCCATCAACCGACCCTTGGGCCGTGGCATGTTCAGCAAGTCGTAATACGTCGACGCCCTGGGGGTCAGGGTCGGGGTTTCGGTGTCCTGCTCCGCCGACATCGGCTCACGCAGGCTGCACCCCTGTAAGGCCGCCAACAGCATCCCTAGCACGATTATTTTTTTCATGTCCGTCACTCCCCATCGACCCGCAGCTCCCTCAAGGAGCCAGGCCATTCACCTGGATTTCCGAAATTTCGCCGGTCGCTCGGTCGGTCACTTCGATAGTCAGTGCGCCAGAGTCGTCGACAACGTTGACGATGAATGCGTCGGTGGACAGGCTCCCGGTATTGCCAGTGGAGATGTTGTCCAGCAACTGCCCCAGCAGCCGCGATTGCAACTGGCTGCTGAAGCGTTCCAGGGCCGAGGTCCCGGCGATCGAGGTGCGATCTTTCAGGTCGGGATCGTCGTAGTCGTTCTGCGCCTGGGCATTGTTGAGTAGCCAGGTGCCGTTCAGCGGGTTGCCGCCAAACGAGGGGTTGATCGGCGTGTAGACCAACTCGGTCGCCTGGACCAGGCCGCCACTCCCAAGGCAGAGCAACCACATGGCGGTGCGCTGCGAAAACGTCTTCGTCTTCATAATTCGTCCCTCTCAAGGTCCGTGGTGTCTTGCAACAAGGCTTCCAGCTTGCGCTGGACAATCTGTCCGCGAACCCAGTCGGCGGCGTTGTACGCGTCGTCCTTGAGATCCACGGTGTTGGGCGGCAGGAACCGCCGATAAACCAGGCGCTGTTGATACTCCACGGTGACCAGGCTGCCCCAGCGTGCCGAGGGTCGTTCACGTACCACCAGGTTGAAATCCATCGGGCTGGTGGCGCGCAGGCGCTCACTGAACGAGTAGTAAAATTCGTGGCCAATGTGCGAAATCGTGTCGTCGACGATGAAGCCCAGCATTTCGTCCTCTTCCGCGGCTTGGGCAAACGGCATCACCAGCACCAGGCTCAAGGCGGCCAGCCATGCGCGGTTCATGGCTGCAGCGCCTGTGGCTGCGTGGACTGGCCTTTGACCGGTCCGTTGGTGCCTTCGAGGAAGGCTTTTTCGGCCACGAACTGCCAGTCCTTGTAGCTCGCCATGCCGTTGAAGTCCGCCCACTGACTGGGGAAACCCACCTGCTTGAGCGGCGTCTGCGTGGACGGGCTGTTGATGCCGGTGATGCGCCCGTCAAAACCCCGCTGCAGGTTCCATTCACCGCCACCGATCGGGTCCGGGTACAGCTGGCGGATATGGTGTTTAGGCGTCGGAAAACGCTGGTCCTGCAACAGGTCTTCAAGCTCTTTGGGGTACTGGGCCAGGC
This sequence comes from Pseudomonas sp. MDV22-iso1, assembly GCF_058145095.1. Taxonomy (NCBI): domain Bacteria; kingdom Pseudomonadati; phylum Pseudomonadota; class Gammaproteobacteria; order Pseudomonadales; family Pseudomonadaceae; genus Pseudomonas; species Pseudomonas sp. MDV22-iso1. The sequence goes on along the minus strand of NZ_JBYVMF010000018.1, from coordinate 23,000 downwards.
CTGGCGAACTGCGGTAATAGCTGCGCAATGCCTGGGCGTATTGAGTCCCGACCCACAGCAACTGTTTTTCACGGTCCCGGCGCGACGCGGTCGACCACAGCTCGCCGGCACTCGCCAGGCCCATGCCCATGACCGTGATCAGAAACAGCACACCCAGGTAGGTGAAACCCGCTTCGCCCGAAGGCCTACCACTCGGAATAAAGGCTGCCATCACGCGCCCTCCCTGTGGCTCCGCTTTTGATATCCGCCACGCCGCCCGCCACACCTTCAGGTGGTGCGACCATGACCCAGGTGTCCTTGCGTTCGGCAATCGGGTCCATCGGCGGGTTGCGCAGGTAGCGCTGCTCCACCAGTTGGTCGATGGAATCGGGGTAGCGCCCGGTGTCGCCGTAGTAGTGATCCAGGGCTTCGCGCATCGACGACAGGCTCTGGCGCAAGGTGGTCTCTTTCGATGTCTCGAGGCTGTTGAAATAGCGCGGCAAGGCAATGGTCATCAGCGTTGCGATGATTGCCATGACCACCATCAATTCCAGCAAGGTAAAACCTTTTTGCCGATGCATAAGCTCACCACTCCCGGTAGGCGACGCCGTTGAGTCCTTTGCCACGGACTTTGGAGTAAACGTCAAAGACGTCCTCGCCTTCCCGTGGATTTTCAGCCGAACTGTCATAGGAACGCAGCCCCCAACCGCCCTCGTCGTCACGCTTGGCCGTGGCCAGCGGGTCGTGGGGAACGCGCCGTAAAAAATAGAACTTGGCGCCCTTGGCACTGCGCACATCACGCACGCCGTCCACCAGCACTTTGAGGTTCGGCGGGTAGCCGCTGCTGTTCAGCGACTTCTCGATGTAACCGGCATCGAACGCACGTTTGTAGGCGTCGATGGCATCGCGTATCTGGTACAGCGCCGTGCGCAGCTCCTGCTCTTTACCCCGGCGCACCACGGTCTCGGTCAGCGGCGCGGCCATGCCGGCCAACAGGCCGATCAGGGACAGCGTCACCACGACTTCGATCAGGGTAAAACCGCGTTGCGAGGCGTTCATGATCAAGGCTTCTCGACAGTGACATGAGGGGTGGTGGAAGCGACCGGCGTGATCATGGTTCCGGTGCGGATCGCCGTGTCCATCGACCGGTCCGGTGCCTGAATGTGCATGCTGGTTTCAGTGCCGGTCGGGAACTCCATGTCAGACGGGCTCTGGTACGGCAGGTTGCGCACGATCCGCGGCGTGATCGACAGCACCAGTTCCGATTTGCTGACGTCGTCCCGATTGCTGCCGAACAAACGGCCCAGCCCCGGAATGTCGCCCAGGCCCGGAATCTTGTTGCCGTTGCTGCCGTGGTCGTTACGCACCAGCCCGGCGAGGATCTGCGTTTCGCCGTCGTGCAGGCGCAGGGTGGTCTGGGCATTACGGGTATCGACCTGTACTGGAATCGTGCCCTGGCGGGTCGGTTCCAGCGGCGTGGCGTTACTCACTTCCAGGGCGATCTTGATCGCCACTTCGTTGTTCAGGTGCACGATGGGCTGCACTTCGAGCTTCAGACCGACGTCCAGGTAAGTCACGCTTTCGGTGATCACCGGGCCCTGCGTCGACGGCACCGAGGTGGCGCTGATGATGGGCACGCGCTGACCGATGTGAATACGCGCCTGTTCGCGGTTGCTCACCCGAATCACCGGGCTGGCCAGGGTGTTGATGTCCTTGTCCTGGGCGTTGATCTTGGCTTGTGGCGAGGGCGAGATCGAGATCCGGCTGGAGTTGATGCCTTTGAGCTGATCGAGCACCGACACCGGTCCACCATCGCTGGTGAGCACGCCAAACGTGTTGGGCCACTGCAGGCCGAGGTCGAGAATGCGTTGACGGGCGACTTCCATCACCTCCACTTCCAGCACCACTTCCGGGTTGGACTGATCCTGGGATTGCAGGAGTTTCTCGGCCATGCGGATGGCGTCTTCGCTGTCGCGCATGGTCAGGGTATTGAGGCGTTCATCAACAAACACATCGCGGGTCTTGAGCATGGTCTTGATCATGTTCAGCGCGGTGTTGGCGTCAATGCTGGTCAGGTAGAACGTGCGCATCACCAGCTCTTGATAATCCTTGAGCTTCTGCGGCGAATCCGGGTAGATCAGCAGGGTGTTTTCGTTCACCACTTTCTGGTGCAACTGGTTCTGTTGCAGCAGCAGCGCCACGGCGTCTTCGATGCGCACGTCACGCACGAAGATGGTGGCTTTCATGTCCGGACGCAGGTCCTTGTCGAAGATGAAGTTCAGCCCGGCTACCTGGGACAGCACTTCGAAAATGGTTTTCAGGTTGGCATCGCGAAACTCCAGGGTGACGGGCCGATCGAGGCGCGTACGCAGCTGTGGGTACTGCACCACGTTGCGGCTCTGCACCAGGCGGATGCTGCTCAGCAGCTCCAGTGCGCCGTCGTTTTTCGGGTCCAGTTCGAGGATCTGTTTAACCTGGCGGTCGGCTGCATAGATGTCGCCACGGCGCAGGTCACCACGGGCCAGTTCAAGCTTTTCGTCCTGGCTACGCATGTGTTCGAGCTGGCTCAGGGACTCCTGGGCGCGACGGTTGTTCGGCTCAATGGTCAACACCCGGCCATAGCCCATGCGCGCCGAGGCAAAGTCACGCTGGGCGCGGTCCATGTCCGCCTGGGTCAGCAAGGCCGTCACTGCGCGTGCACGGCCGCTGTTCAGGGCCAGGTGCAGCTCGGTGTCGCGTGGGTTCTCACGCAGGCCTTCCTCGATGCGGGCCAGGCCGGCTTCGTATTGTCCCGACTCCATCAGGTCGGAGGCCTCTTGTTTGGCGACTTGCGCGGAACTGCACGCAGCCAGCCCTGCACACAGGCAGACAAGGCTTATCAGCAAACGGGATCGGTTCATTGCGTGCTCCCCACAGACAGCGTCTGAGACAAATGCAAAGGCAGGTAAACGAAGCTCAGTTCCACGTCGGAAATGCCTTCGATCCGCCACGTTTCGTCGATCACGTCCCCTTTGCGCACGACGTATATTTTTTCGCCGTTCTGCAAAAACACTTGCAGGTCGGATTGGTCATCCAGCCTTCCCACGAACTGGAAAGGCATGGCCGGTGCGCTAGGGGCTTGCACCACCGGAGTGACGTTGACAGGTTGTTCGGTGACGACGGCCAGGGTCGGCGCCGCCTTCCAGCTGCGGGCGGCAAAGAGGTCGCCTGCCGGGCTGAGGTCCTTGATTTCCACTGCTTTACCCGGAGTTGATGCGGCCGCCGGCAACGCGCCGCGAACCGTGCTTTTGGCCGGGGTGGCCACGACAGCGACCGACTCGTCGCCCTCGTCTGCCGGCGTGAAGTAATCAGGCCCCCAGGTCAGCACTGCCGCCACACCGAAGAACGCCACCCAACCCACTGCGCGTTTGGTATTCATCATGACCTCGACAGGTAAAGGGTCATGCGGATCCGGCCGGTCAGGTCGGCGTCGGCGATTTTCTTGCGCTGGAACTCCACGTCTTCCACCACCACGGCCGGCAACTGGCCGAGCAAGGCGTGCAGGAACCGCCGCAGTTGCGGGTAGCTACCGCGCACCGGCAGCAGGATCTGATAGCGGGCCAGGTGCGTCTTGGGGTCGATGCCCAGGGAATATTCACCCCGCGCCAGGGTGATGCGTTCCTGGGCGGCCAAGGCGTAGATCTTGTCGATGGCGACGGTCGCCTGAGGCTGGGACGGCAGCTTGCTGCGGAAGTCGTCGAGCTGACGCTGTGGCAGCACCGGCGCGGCAATGCTGCCTTCTTCGACCTTGGCCAGGTATTCGCCGGCTTCGCGGGTCTGCTGGCTGAGCTGTTGCAACGACTGCCAGTCCGGCATCAGGCCCGCCAAGCCATAGACCAGCGCCAGCAGCACCAGCGCCAGCCCGGCCAGACCGGGCACACCCAGCCCTTGCAGGTATTCGTGAACGATCAATTTAGGGATTTGCATCGCCAATCTCCCAGGTAGCCGACAGGTTGAATTGCACCGGGTGTTCCGGCACGTTGGCGACGATTTCGTGGCTGAGCAGCGACACATCGGAGAGCTCGTCGCTGGCTTCGAGGCGGCGGTGGAAGTCGAGCATTGCGTCCAGATCCCGCGCTTCGGCGCTGATGCGCACCTGGCCTTTGCGGGCGTCCGGCGTCAGGGTCAGCAGCGCAATGTTGTCCCGGGGCAGGCTTTCAAGGGTGGCGAACAGGCGCTCCCACGGCCGGCGCAGTTGCTGGGAGACCTTGCGCATTTCAGCCAGGTTTTGTGCCTGTTCGCGGGTTTCGGCCGGGGTCAGGCCGACCTTGCCGCCGGTGTCGCCGGTCAGCACGCGCTGGGTGGTTTGCAGGTGACCTTGCTGTTGCGCGGCCTGGGCGCTGACGTGTTGTTGAACCACGACACAGGCCAGGGTCAGTACCACACCGCCGGCCAGCAGGCTCCAGCCCAAAGGGCCCGAGCGGCGACGCGGCTGGAAGTCGAGCATCAGGGCGCGCATGTCAGGCCACCGCCCGGGACATGACGTACAGGCTATCGCGTACGGCTGTCCGGTCCTCTTCAAGGGTGCGCAGGTGCACACCGGGTACGTCGGGGTGTGAATCGAGGCGCGCCGGGGCGTGCAGGTAAACGTTCAGCGGACGTTCGCTGGTGGACGCTTGCAGCTGGCTTTCACGACCGATCAATGCGCTCAGTGCAGTGTCGCTGTCGCTGCTGCCCACCGAACGCACCGAAGTCCAGCGCCCTTCCCGCGCCACCAGCAGGACACTGCGCACCGGCTCGGCGACCACGAAGAGGAAGTCGCCGGCGTCCAGGCTTTTATCGAAGTGATTGAACGCCGCCATCAGGTACGGTTGCACGGAACGCAGGCGCAACCCACGGCCGCTGGCCATCGTGCGCAGACGCTCCAGCAAGTCCTGCGGCAACGCGGCGGCAATGCGGTCGTAGCCTGCCGGTTCAGCCGACAACACCAGGTTCCAGGGTTGCGTCGGCACGCCGAACAGGTCTTCAAAGCACAACTGGGCGAACCCTTGCAGCTCGGCCGGGCTACCGATTTGATCGCTCCAGGGCACCAGGCAGAAACGGCTGAAGTGCCCGGAGACCACCACGCTCAACTGCGCACCGGCAGGGGCATGTTCGCCCAGCAGACGGTCGAGGGTTTCCAGGGCGACGGCCCAGGCATGGAAGCCTTCGTCGATAAAACCGACGCTGCCCAGCCACAGGGTTTCGTTGCCACGGCGCTGGCCCAGACCGACACCACTGGCGCCGAGCACGGCGACAAAACGATCACGAGACAAAAGTGACACGATTGATCTCCTCGAGCGTGGTACGCCCTTCCTGCACCAGTTCCAGAGCTGACTCGCGCAGCAGGCGCAAGCCACGTTTGCACGCGTGGGCCTTTATTTTCGAAATCGGTTGGCGCTCCACAATCATCTGCCGCAGCTCGTCGTCCAGGTGCAGCAGCTCGGCAATCGCCGTGCGTCCGCGGTAGCCGGTGCCACGGCAGTTGCCGCAACCCTTGCCATGGACGAAGTGGAAATCGCTGACCTGTTGCGGATCGAGCCCGGAGAGGTGCAGCTCGTCATCGGTCGGGTGATGCGGCGCGCTGCAGCTGGCGCAGACCAGGCGGATCAAGCGCTGGGCCAGCACTGCGTTGAGCGCCGAGACGAGGCTGTAGGGGTCGATTTCCATCTGGGTAAAACGGCCGATCACGTCGAACACGTTGTTGGCGTGAATGGTGGTGAACACCAGGTGCCCGGTGAGTGCCGACTGCACGGCGATTTGTGCGGTGTCGGGGTCACGGATTTCACCGACCATGATCTTGTCCGGGTCGTGGCGCAGGATCGAGCGCAGACCGCGAGCGAAGGTCAGGCCTTTTTTCTCATTGACCGGGATTTGCAGCACGCCCGGCAACTGATACTCGACCGGGTCTTCGATGGTGATGATCTTGTCCACGCCGTGGTTGATCTCGGTGATCATGGCGTAGAGGGTGGTGGTTTTACCGCTGCCGGTCGGGCCGGTCACCAGCACCATGCCGTAGGGTTCGGCCGCGAGACGACGGAGCTGGCGCAGGGTTTCATCTTCGAAGCCCAGGGCTTGCAATTGCACGCCGCTGACCTTGTCGGCCAGGTCCTGTTTGTCCAGCACCCGCAGCACCGCGTCTTCACCAAAAATGCTCGGCATGATCGACACCCGAAAGTCGATCTGACGGCCACTGATGCCGATCTTGAAACGACCGTCCTGGGGCACGCGCTTTTCGCCGATGTCCAGTTCGGCCATGACCTTGACCCGGGAAATCACCTGCTCGGCGAACTCGCTGCCCTGGATCTTGCTGATGTTGTTGAGCACGCCATCGATGCGGTACTTGATCACCAGGCCGCTGCCGGTGGTGCCCAGGTGAATGTCGCTAGCGTGCATTTTCAGGGCGTCGTACAGGGTCGAGTTGACCAGCTTGACGACAACGCTGGCGTCTTCGCTGATGCTGGTCAGGGACAGGCTTTGCAACTTGTCGGTTTCAACCCCGCCCTCTGCCTGGGCGTTGAGCGATTCCACGGCATGGAAGCTTTCTTCGTGACGCGCCAGGTAGGCTTTCAGGTCATCGGCATGCACCAGGTACAGCGGTGCGCCGTGCAGGCAGTCATCGATCCAGGCCAGGCGCGCGGTGTCGAAGGGGTCGGCGAAGACGCCGATGACCGCTTCGTCGTGACGCAGCAGGATGAATTCGCGCTTGAGGCATTGAGCCAGGGTGACCCGGTCGAACACCGGGGTGGCTTGAAACAGGGTGTCGGTGTCGAGCACCGGGTAATGCAGGGTGGCGCCAAGGCACTCGATGAAAGACATGGGGGCCAGTTCGCAGAGTACCCCGAGGGCTTCGAGGACCCGCTCGCCGGAGGTGGCCGCCCGGGACCGGGCCTGGGCCAGTTGCTCACTGGAAAAACGAGACGGTACACAATCCAACAGCGCCGGTTCTACGGCAAGGGATAGACGGTCCATGGCATGCTCTCCAACGCCGGGGGCTTTGAGCCCTGTCGACGCGGCGAGCAGTTACGGTGGAGGCCGGAACGTCTTGTCGCGCCACTACTCCCCGGTGAGCAATTGTTCGTCGTCTGGTGCCATGGAGGCCGACGTTCGTCGGCGATCCGCCAGCAGCCAACTGCCGTCGTACAACTGCAGCGGGAAACTCTCGGTTCTGCTCTGGCGTCGTTCGACGAATCCTTCAGCGGTACTCGCTTCGCGCTTCATCCCTAAAAGGTCACACACGGCACGGGCCAATTCCGCCAACGGAAACGGTTTGAACAGGATATGACTGACTCCCAGTTGCCGGGCCCGCTCACAGACTTCAGCGGTTGGATGCCCTGTGATCAGTACAAAATGACACTTCCTGTTCTGGCGGACAGCATCGAGAACGTCGAAACCTTCCATATCGGGCAAGCGGTAATCGAACACCATCACGTCGGGAGCAAATACAGCGGCTTCGCCGATGGCCTTGGCACCTTCGTGTGCTATCCGGACTTCCAGCCCTTGCGCCTGCAGATAATCCTGGAGGTTTTGTGCAAGCAGCTGTTCGTCTTCAACAACCAGTACTTTGTTTAACAAGGTGGACTCCTTGTAACCGCAGGTCCGAGTGAACCTGGTGGAGTGCGCGCCTTACTGAGGCTAACGCACACTTCATGCCAGGCTGAGCGCCGGTGTTTTTACCACTGCATGTCGTTGATATGTATAAAAAATCATTTTCGCCCAAGTACCCCACCCCCCAAAGGCGGGGGAAGCGCACGGATGTACCCTGAAGCTTTGCCCCACTATTGGGGAACAATCTTCAATCGTCGTCAATCCGTTCGATTCGATTGCTTGACCGAAGTTGTGCCAAGGCCTGAAGGCGCGCCTGGGTCTGTTGCTGTCGGGCAAGGTACGCCCTGACCATTTCAAGCCCCTGCTCCTGTGTGACATCGGCCGCCTCCTGGTGGTTCTGTAAATAAATCAGGTGCCACCCAACGGCGGTGCGCACCGGCTCACTGATCTCACCTGCGGCCATGGAAAAAGCTGTCGCTTCGAATTCCGGCAACATCCGGCCCCGAGGGAAGTAACCCAGCTCCCCGCCCGCGCTGGCGGAGTCATCCTCGGAACTGCTCCTGGCAACACTGGCAAAATCTGCACCTTGAGTGATCTTCACTCTCATCTCTAATAAGCGTAGTCGCGCGGCTTCAATTGTGGCGGCATCGGCACCTTGCGGCACTTTGACCAGAATATGCCGGGCCTGGACTTCTTCGGGCCGGCTCATTTCTGCGCGATGCTCCTCGTAAAAAGCGCGGACCTGCTGTTCGTCCGGCGCGTCGACTTTAGTGAGCTCGGCGTACACCTGTTGCGCCGCCAATTCGCGTCGGGTGTACTCGGTAAAACCGGCTTCGTCGAAACCGGCATCATTCAATCGGCGGACGAACACCTCGGTGCCGCCCATAGCCTCGCGGGTTTGATCGATCTGATTTTTGACAACGGCATCGCTGATCACCACCCCGCGTTTCACCGCCTCTTGCCAGAGCAATTCCTTGTCGATCAACGCGTCCAGCGCCTTGCGCCGCAACTGCTTGTAGGCTGTGGGGTTGCGAATACTGCCGACTGCCCGCCCCTGATCTTCCAGGTATTCGACGAAAAAACGCTCCAGACGAAACTCGGAAATCTCCTCGCCGTTGACCCGCGCAGCGGCCGGGCCATTGCTGCTGAAGGCGACGGGCGCCCACAGGCTCATCAGGATCAACCAGGTGTTGAGTTTCATGTCGACCTCCAGTCAGGGGATCGCGGCAATGGGTTTGTACGGGGCGACCAGATAGAAGCGCTGGTCAGTCAGGTCCACCGTGACGACATGGGCGCCACTCAAGCCCAGGCGACGGCCCGGGCCGAAACTGATCAGTGGGGTCAGCCCGGTATCGAAGTCGTGCAGGCCTTCCAGCGCGCTGATGAGTTTCTCGCGGCTGGCGTCGCGCCCGGTCTGTTTCATGCCTTCGCTGAACAGCAGCATCGAGCTGAAAACGCTTACTTGCAGCACCGCATGCTGGCCGCCCAGGCCTTGGGTTTCGCGCACCCTGGACAGGGCCAGGCGTCCGGCCCGCGTCCAGTCACTGGGCACGAACGGATAAGCGAGGAACACCCGTCGGGAAAAGCTGCTGGGCACCTGGAACAAGTCCCCGGCCACCTGGTTCGAAGCGGCGAACAAATACGGCACCTGCCCCGCGGTCTGCAAGCGCTCGGCGAGGCGTCTGAACCCGCCACCGCTGCCCAGGTAGAACACCGAACGCGAACCCAATGGCAAGTCGTCCCGCGCCGGGTCATAGACTTGCAGATGGACGTTCTGCCACGCGTGGTCTTGCAGATACTGGCCGAGGGTTTGCGCCGCCAGACGCTGATTGGGTTCGTCTGGGTAGGTGATCAGCGTCGGTCCCTGCAACACGCGCAAACCGCCGGTGGCGTAATCGGCCAGCGCGATCATTTGCTCGCGCAAACCCGGCAACGGCTCGAAGATCTGCCGGCTGGTCCCGGACATGCCCTGGTGCGACAGCGGACCGATCAGCGGCACACGGGCGCGCTCCAGTCGCGCCGCCAGTTCTGCGTCCAGTGCCGGCACCATCGGTGCGACCAGGGCGAACACCTGTTCCCGTTCGATCAACTGATCCAGTGCCTGCTCAGCGCTGGCGCGATCCGGTCCGGGATCAAGAATGGTCAGGCGTATCCGCCGGCCATGAATGCCTCCCGCCTGGTTGATCCGCGCCACGCTGCCGTTAAGCACTGCTGCCACTGTGGCCCCCTCCTCGGCCAAGGGTCCCTGGCTCGGTAACAAGGTGCCCAGGTGCACGGTTTCCGGGTCCAGCCCCGGATCGCGGTCATCGGCCAGGCGCTTGAGGTAGGCCGTGAGGTTGCGCTGATCGTTCATCGACAAAACGAAACGCGGCATGGCCGGGTCCAGCCGATTATTGCCAGGGTCCAGGCCTTCCTGGACCGCCCTGGACAGCGCGGCGTCGGTGTACGCCGGGTAATCGCGGCCATTGACCTGCTGCTGGCCATAGGTGCTGCTGAGCCGTGGCCAGCTCAGGTCCGGTGGTCGCACGCCCCCTTCGGGTCGACCCAGGCCATCGGCACCGTGACAGTTGGCGCATGGCAGGCTGGTGGCCGGCAACAGCATCCCCGCCGCGCCGACCCGCGCCATGATCGGTTCACCGCTCGCCGACAGCCCTTCGCGGAACAGCCGTTTACCGGCACTTTCGCTGGGGCTCAACGGCAGTTCCTGGGCAGCGACCTGCAGGCTGCCAAGGAATAACAGGCCGAAGACGAGTGAAATTTTCATGGCGCGCGCTCAACGGCCGACCACAGGCATTGTCAGCAACTGCAAGCGCTGGGCAATGGCGGCGGCCGGGGCATCGGGGCGGATCTTGCTCCAGCGCTTGTTGGCTACGTCACCGACAATCAGCTGCGTGGAGTGCTGCTCGGGGGTGGGCACGATCTGGCCGATACGTCCGAGCACCAGGTCCATCTGCGCCTTGTCGCCGGTGAGAAAAAGCCAGTGGGGGTCGTCTACCCCTTGTTTCAAGGTGTAAGCCTTGAGTACCGCCGGGGTATCCCGCAGCGGATCACTGGTAAGGGAGATAAAGGTGATGCCGTCCGCCTTGTCGCCCAGCGCTTCACGAACCTCTTTGAGCTTGCGGGTAATCAACGGGCAGGCATCGTTGCAACTGGTGAAAATCACATTCAACAGCACCACGCGGTTTTGCAGCGCGTCACTGTAGAAGCGCAGGGTCTCGCCGTTCTGGTCCTGCAGCGGCGTGTCGGTAAACCAGGCCTTGGCATCACGGGTGCCCGTGGCCGGTTGCGCAGCCGCCACGGCGGGTGCGGGTTCTGCATGCCCTTCGTGAGCGAGCGCCATCAAGCTGAACACGCAGGAGCACATGCTCAGGACGATCAAAATGAGCGCTCTCATGGCTGCTGCTCCATGGCAATGGCGGTGTGCCTGGCGTGGGTGTTGCGTTGACCACTGAGTTTTTCGACCTCACGGATCAGCACGCTCGGGTCGGTGAAACCGTAGTAACGGGTCCAGTGGCTGCTGTTGCCATCGCCCACCAGAATCAGCGGCGCATGGCTTTTGAAGTCACCGCTGAAGCTGCCCAGGCCCTTGAGGGTTTCATTCACCGATTGGGTCGAGCCGGTCAGCCAGCTCCAGCCAGGACCGTTCTGGAAGGCGCGGGCGTAATCGTTCAGGCGCTTGGGATCATCGCGCTGCGGGTCGATGCTGATCGACACCAGCTGCACCTCGCTGCCGACCCGTGCGCCAAGCTGTTTCTGCACCTTGCCCATGATCGACGACACCACCGGGCACACGGTGGTGCAGCTGGTGTAGATGAAACTCATGACCACGATCTTGTTGGTCACCAGGTCTTTTTCCAGGCGCACGGCCTTGCCGTCCTGGTCCACCAGGGCAACGTCGGCGAACTTGACCTGCGCGTTTTCGGAGCTGGCGCTCTTGGCGTCCATGGTGTGCCCGGCGTGTTCATCCGCCGAGTGAGCCAGGGCCTGACCGATACCACTGGCCAGCAGGCACAGCGTCAGCAGTCCACAGTGTGCGAATCGGTTCATGTCGATGTCCTCTTCAGTGGGCGTTGCCAGGGAGTACCCGGACGCTGGCAAAAGTCTTGTCGTCGAAGCTCGCGCCCAATGAGGCCGCGCGTACATGCAGGTACCAGGCACCGTTCTGGTCGAGGGTCACCGGGGCTTCGTATACGCCATTGCCCACCTCCAGCGCCGCGACGGTCCGGGTTTTCGATGACGGCGCGCGGAAGTACCGCACCTTCACATCACTGACCCCGCTGCGCTCGGTTTTCTGCTGGCCCTGGACGATGCGAAAGCGCACGACGTAGGGGCTGCCGAGGTCGGCGGTGGATTTGTCCAGCATGAACTCGACCTTTGGCACACCGGGTTGCCTGGCGAGGTTCATGGAGGGCTCAACCAGCGCGGTGAAGCAGTGGATGATGTTCGGCTGGTTGAGCAGGAAGGCCACGTCGAATCGCCCGGCCACCGGCAGCTTGACCCGCGCGCTGTACAGCCCCGGCTCGATTTCGCGCAGGCTGCGATCGATCACCAGCGCCGCACGCGCCACCTGCCCGCGATTGGGGTAGCCGGACATCGGTGCGTTCATGCCTTCGGCGTAAAAGTAGGTGGTGTTGTCCACCGGGTTGACCACGAACACTGCGTTGTCATCCCGGGACACCGCCAGGCTCGATGCCAGTGGCAGATCACCCGCCAGACGCGGCGCCTGGGGACCGGCTTCGAAGCCCTGGGTGATGGGCTTGCGGCCTTCGCCCAGGGAAGACAGGTTGATCATGGTGACCTTGGCCGAGGCCAGGCCGCGGATGTAGGCATAGGCCTTGGTGAACACAACCTGGAAGGGTTCAGCAGAGACGTCCAGGTCATGGATCAGCGAGTTGGTCGCGGCGTCGATGACCGAGGCCTGGTTCTCCAGGGTATTGAGCACGATGGCGAAGCGTCCGTCGGCGCTGAAGCTCATCGGACCGAGGCCCTGCTTGAGCTGGATCACCCGGCGCACCGTCAGGCTGGCGGTGTCGATCACGGTGACCGTGCCGTCCTTGCCGTCGGCCACGTACGCCGCCTGGGACAGCGGCGAGTAGGCCACGGACAGCGGGTGCGAGCCGGTCTTGAGTTGCTTGCTGATGGTCAGGCTGGCGATGTCGATGATGCTGACCGTGCCGTCGTCGCGGTTGCTGACGAAGGCGTAGCGGCTGTCCTTGCTGAAGGCGATTTCATGGTGCCCGGCACCCGTCGCCAGGTGTTTGAGAGGCTTGAGGCTGCGGGCGTCGATGACCGTCACCCCGGACGCTTCGGCACTCCTGGCGTTGTTGCCGACCCACAGCAAACGCTCATCCGGTTGCAGTGCCACGCGCACCGGGTTACTGCCAGCAGGCACCGAGTCGAGCAGTTTGAATTGCTCGCTGTCGATCACGGCGATTTCACCCGCCGTGGGCATCGAAACGAACACCCGTTTGTTGTCCTTGGGGGTGGTCCAGTCCATCGGCGGTTGCTTGATGTCGATGCGCGACATGGTGCTGGTGATGCCACCCACGGAGACCGAAGGGTCGACCACCGAGACGCTGGCATCGCGATTCATCACCAGCAGGAAGTAGCTGTTGAGATCGAGCATGGGGCGTGCGCCGATGCTTGATTTGAGGAACACCCCGACCCGGGATTTGCAACTCTTTTCCCGGCCCTGGGCCTGATCCGCCGCGACGGTTTCCGGGTCGAGCCAGGCACCCGGCGCGACGCCTGCCAGTGGCTGACCCGAGGCGCTGTCGGTGATGCGAAAACGCACATCGGCGAACTCGCCTTCGCGCAGCACGCCGTCTTCGGCCAGGGGGCGGACTTCCAAGGCGATTGATACGCCGTCTCGCTCGAGGGTCTGTGGTGACTTCATCGCGAGCAGGCCCGCTTCTACAGGTGGCTGGTCGGTAGACCGAGGTGAAGCATTCGCGGGCAAGCCCGCTCCCACAGGGGGCGGGGTGGACAGAGGAGATTGCGTGGTCGCGGGCGAACTGGCGTTGGCGGACCAGGTATTCGGCAGCGCGATCTCGCTGAGCATGTCCGACGGTATGGTCTTCCAGAGCCCCAGCCCGATCAGCGCCGCGCCGACAACCAGTGCACTGGTGGTGATTTTGATGGTCCTGTTCATTGCCTACTCCCCTTACAGATCTGTGCCTGTCTGTCGCGTGCAGTGCGATGCTAATCCTGTGGCGAGGGAGCTTGCTCCCTCGCCACCGTTGGAGCGGTCCCCAGTTACGGTGCTGGCGCCGGTTCCGGTTCGTTGGTCACCCGCAACAGTCCCCACAACCCGGAGGTATTGCCGTATGCGCCGTAGTCCCGGTACAGGTAATCACCTGGTATGGCGTTGCTGCCCCCGGCGCTCGGGTGCATGAAGCTGAAGTGCGCCGCTGGCAGAATGCTTTCCCGGGCGCCGATGTACATCGACATCGGGTTGTAGCCGAACCGCACCGACCCTACCCCAGGGGTACCCATCGGATAACCACCGGTGTCGCTCTTCTCCGACTGGAACGGGTTGACCGACCACACGTGACCATCCAGCTGGAAGGTCGAGCCACGGCTGCCACCGGTCGGCAACAGGATGTGGGTGCGGAACGGTTGCCCCGGTTTCACATAGAGCACCGGCGTCTGCGGATCACCGCCGATCAGCGCATTGCTGTAGGCCATGTGGGCATTAGGCACGTCGCCGTAGCCGGCACCACCGGCATGTCCGAACGGTGCGTCTGGCGCCAGGCCGAAGCGGAACCACATTGGCTCGGCCTTGTAGTTGATGGCCATGCTCGAGTTGTCCTGCGGATCGGTCGGCACCCCGAACCCTTCGGCGGCAATACCTTCCACTGGCCGGCCGTTGGCCCAGCGCATGTTCAAGGCTTTCTGCCAGACCATCGCAAAGTCGCGGTACACCGCCTGCCCTGGCGCCGTGACCGTGGCGTTGGTCTTGCGGGCATCCTCGACCCAGGTCGCGCCGACCGGCAGGATGCTCATGGCACCCCCCAGCCCTTTCTGCCCCTGCTTGATCACATCCGCCGGGGTGATGCTCAGCCCGCCGAACTCCACCGCCGTGGCGTTGATGTTGTCGACACTGCGGCCCAGTTGCGTGACGGGTTTGCCTTCACGCTCCAGGTGCCCGGCGTAGTACTGGTAGGTACGCGTCGGGTAGGCGCCGGTGTTGCCGGCCCGTGGTGGAACCGTCTGGGGCGGGTTGGCGCCGACGTTGGTGCCGTCGGATTTGGTGATGTCGTACGCCAGCAGCTGGGCATGCAGCCCCACATGACTGGACGGCCGGATCAGGTTGTTGGTGAAGATGGTCGAACCCTGGCCACTGTTGCGATCACGTTTGACCAGGCCTTGCATCACAGCCGTCTGGGTCAGGTCGGGCATGATCAGCGGCAGGCGGTTTTCCAGGGTGACGTTGATGCAATCACCCGCTGCTGCGCGCAGTACCAGTGGCTCTACCGGCACACCCGGTTTCATCTTGCCGGTGGTGGGGTCGAGGTCGGATTTGCGCACATACAGGATCGCGGTTGGATCATGCAGCGGCCCGCTTTGCCCGCCGATGGTGATGGTTTCGCCGTCTTCAGGGTCGACCACCGTGACCTGCGGGATATTCACCGTCCGCGAGTTGAACACCAAGGTGCCGCCTGCCGGATTCAACGGCCCGCCGACATGCTGGCCAAGCCCGGCGGGATCGCCGATGACCAGGTTCAACGGGTTGCGCAGGATGTCGTTAGCCAGCGCCGCGACCACTTCATAGTTACGTTGCACGGTCGGCCGGGTGCCGATGCCATTGGGGTTGGCGCTGTACCGTGGGCAGGAACCCTCGTACGCCACGGTGTTGCGCATGCCCGCCGGTTTCGGATTGTTCGGCAAGGCGAACAGATCGCTGCGTTGGGCCGTGTAGTTGCGCATCACGCCCCAGATTCCGTTCCAGTAGCCTTCAATTGAGGCGTCCATCGAGTACAGATAGTCCCCCGTGGTCGCCGCCGAACTGGAGAGCATCGACACTGGCGCATTGAAGCCCATCTGCTCGGAGATACCGACCATTTGCGAGGCGCGCCAGCCGGAGTTGGAGCTGTTGCCGAAGCCGGAACCGCTCTGCAGCCATTTAACCCCGTGCAAGGTCACGTTGTGCTCCTCCTCGTGGCCACCTGCATGTAACCGCAGGCGCACGTTGTCACCGGTGTAGGTGCGCAGCATCGGGGTGAACGGGTCGCCAGCCTCTGCGCCGCCACGGTTGATGTGCGGTGGGAACAGCGTGGTGCCGCCGGTTGGGCCGGTCGCGGAAGTGACCTGGTTTGGCGCCAGGTTCATCGCCGCGATGGCACGGTCGGTACGGCTTTGCATGGCGTAAGCGAGGTCGCCGGCCAGGCCGTCCGCCTGCATGCCGCGTTTGCCGTCCGGGCCGATTTTGTTCGGGTCATAGACCCGCAGCGCCAAGGGCTCGTTGCGGTAGTTGACGACGAACATGCCCGGGTCATCGACCGAAATTGCCTGCGGGCAAGGCCGGCTCGGGCAACCCGGAACCATGCCGCCCTGCACTTCGATGATGCCGTCCAGCAGGTTGCTGGCGTTGTTGCGCACAGGCGGGTTGATGGCGTAGCGGAAGCTGTCAGCCGTGGCCGGGAACGCTTGTGGATTCGGCACGCCATTGGGGCCGGCGCCGACATACACACCGGCTTCATAGGCGTGCTGGAAGTCGCTGTACTCAAGGAAGAACTCGCGGAAGCTGTCGTTCTTGCCGTCGCCGTCCAGGTCACCGGTAGACACCACCGCTTGCCACGAAGTCGGCCCGCCGTCCTGCCGTGCGCCGCTGTACAGCTGCTCGCCGGTTTCGGCGTGGAACCAGGTGGAACCGGCAGGTTCGGCCAGTACGGTGGCGTACAGACCAATCTGTTGGTGAGTCGATGGGCCGAGGTGGTCATGGGTGAAGATGGTGCCCAGGCCACGGTCGACGCCTTTGGTGTTCACCACCGGATCGACGAACCAGCGTTGCATCGCCGTGCGCGCCCCGACCCAGTCCGCCCGGCCATATTGACCGAAGAACGGGTGACTCTTGGCTTTCGGGCAGGCCGGTGTGCCGTCACGCGGATCGGCGCCGAGGCACTGATTGAACTCGCGAATCGCGTGGATACGTTCCTGCACGGCACCTGGGGAGAGCACGCCGTCTTCGTAGTTCCAGCCGTTCGCCGAACCGTCGGCCGCGGTCAGGTCCCATTTAGGCAGGTGAATGTGCTGGCCGATCACATCGGTTGGCGTGCGCACCTGATAGTCGTCCATCTCATAGACGGCCGGCACCAGGTTGGTTTGCTGGTATTGCACGCAGTCGAAGGTGTTCATGCGCATGACCAGAGGCTCTGGTGGGCGCTGCTTGGTGATCACCGGCCAGGCGTCCTCCCACAGGGCGAGAATGCGCGCTTGCGGGAAGTGGTAACCGACCTTGTTGTACACCGCATCGAACTGAATGTTCGCCGCTTTGTAGACGCGCGGACGGTCGGCGGTGAACGTAGAGGAACCGGTGTAGGACATGCCGTCGACCCGTTCGCCACTGGCAAACTCGCCGGTGCCGGCGCTGCTGGTCAGGCGTTTTTGCCGATCGTCCATGCAAGGTTCGTAATACGGCGCGCCGGCGATTGGCAAGGCGCCGTTGGTGCGGAAGGCTTTCGCAACGATCTGGTTGCCCGGGAGCAACGCGTAGCTGGGGTGATCCTTCTTGGCGTGGAAGGCCATGGCGGCCTGCTCGACCTCGGTGCCCTCTTCCGGCATGTAGATCGGCTTGGCGCGGGTGACTTCCTTGGAGAAATCCAGCGAAGTGGTGACGGTACGCGCTTCACCACCGGATGAGAAACCGTCCAGCGAGTGCCGGCCCAAACCGCCATCCCAACCACCGGACTGCGCCGGGTCGAGGTTGGCCCACAGTGCGTTGCCGCTGGTTTTCAAGGCCTGGGCCTTGGCGGCATCGAGCATGTCCAGGGGTGGGGTCGGTGGGCGTTGGCCGACCGAGGTTTCCATGCCGCCAATCCAGAATGGGTAGCCTGGGTTTTTCAGGCTGCCATCGGCATTGCGGTTGGCTTCGCTGCGATCCACCAGGGCCAGCGAACCGATGGCCTGGGCGCCACCGGTGCCACTTTGGTGGTCGTCATCGTCTTCTTCATCGTCATCGTCGTGACCGGCC
Source organism: Pseudomonas sp. MDV22-iso1 (assembly GCF_058145095.1). NCBI lineage: Bacteria > Pseudomonadati > Pseudomonadota > Gammaproteobacteria > Pseudomonadales > Pseudomonadaceae > Pseudomonas > Pseudomonas sp. MDV22-iso1. The sequence continues at coordinate 5,263 of NZ_JBYVMF010000018.1, read as the reverse complement.
ACCAGGGTTTCCCCGATTTTCGGTACGACCGCGACCTTGCCTGGCATCGGCGCCATGGCTTTGCCGGGCAGCGGCACGACCGCTGGAATCGGCGTACCGGCGATGATTTCGCCATCGGGCAAGGCCCGTGCGCCCGCCGCGGGTTTGCCGCTGCGCAAGGCATAGGGTTCGCTGTGATAACCGTCGTCGCCTTGCTGCGAGACTTCGAGTTTGGTGCCTTCTTCAAACACGTCATGCACCCGCCACATAGCCCACATGCCCTGGGCGAAGTGCGGATAGAAGTGGCAGTGATAGATCGCATCGCCGGCCACGCGGTTGCGGTTGCCCGAACCGCCGTTGGCGATTTCATAGGTGTAGCCGGCGCCCGGGCCGATGCCCTGGGCATCCACGTAGTCGGAGTTGTCATCGTTGGGGTTGAACAGCCACTGATGCCCGTGCAGGTGGAAGATATGCTGCTCGTGGCCGTTGTGCGTGTTGCGGAATTTCACGAAGTCACCGATGTAGCTGTGGTTGACGTTCGATGGCTCGGACGGGTAAAGCGCCATGGTGGCTTTGACCCCGATCTGGTCGGCGCGTGGCGTTTCACCGGGACGAATGTTTTCCAGCCCGGCGTTGGCCGGTACGTCCACCAGCATCGCCACGTCGCCGACGGTGTGCGAGCTGAGGAAAAATTCTTCATAGGCGCAGGACAGGCAGTCGTGCATCGGCCCGACGCCCAGACGGTTGGCGACCACTTCGGCGCCCATGCCACCGGAGCCATAGTTGATCATGAACGAGTCGCGGGTCGGCTCCAGCACGTGGGCCATGACCGGGTCTGCCCAGTAGGCCGGGAATGCCTGGGTCGCGGCGGTTTCATCCTGGAACTGCGAGGCGAAATCGCGGAACGGTTCCAGCCGGTTGGGCAACGCCGGGTTGCGTTTGCCAACGGCTTCCAGCGGATAGGTCGAAGGCGGGAAGCTGCCGTCGGCGTTGCTGCCCATGACGATCGCGTCACTTTCGCTGGAGATGATTTCGTTGCCGTCGACCATGTTGATGATCGGCGTGCCGGCCTTGCCTTCACGAATCCACGGCTCGCGTTGCGGGTAGCGCGCCTGGTAGTCGACGATGGGCTGACCGGTCGGGGTACGCCCGGTGCTGGCCAGACGCATTTCTTCTTCGGTCACGGTGTTGCGATAGGTGCGCCCGCCTTTGGGCACGACCACCACTTCGCCGAACAGGCCGTTGGCGACGTTACCTGCAGCACCTTCCCCACCGAAGGTGGCGCCACGGCTGCTGGCGGCAAACGCGCCTTCGCGTTCAGCGTACAAGGTATAGGAGCGGCTTGCGCCGGGGGCAATCAGGGTGTTGGCATTGCGGCCGGTGAAGGAGGCAATGTCATCAATGCTGTTGACCGCCTGCATGCCGTTGACCTGGAAGCCGACATGCCGGTCAGTGACCTGCTCGTCGACCTTGAAGTCGTCGGCTTCACCGATCTCCACTTCACCTTCGATTTCGCCTTCCTCTTCCTCGCCGCTGTCATGGCTGCCGGGGTTGGCTTGGTAGGCCAGCAGGTTCTGCAGGTTGATGGTCAGGCAATCGCCGGCCGCAACCCGCAGCACCAACGGACGCGGACGCTTGTCGGGCCGCAGCGAAACCTTGCCCGGCACCGCCGTGCCACCCTGGGCCAGTGACCTGTTGTGGTCGTCGACCACATCGCGGCGCAGGGCGAACATCATCCCGTTGACGTTCTGTGCGCCGAGCCGGTTGAACATCAGCGGCTGATCCAGCGCCACGACGTTTGCGACCAGATTGCGCTCACAGCGCAGGGCCGCCTGTGCCGTCTCCAGGCCGAACATCGGCATCAGAAACAGCAGCAGATTAAGCAGATGATGAGCGTTGGGTTTGCCGGTCATGATCACGGGCCTCGCTGGAGATGCTCATTAGGAGCAATTCTTGACAAATCATCTTGAGCAATCTGCATGCCATAAATAATTTTGTTTGTTATCAAATGGTTATCTGAACGACTTGATAAGTAGGGGGATATTCCCCACCCATTCCCCCACTTTTCGGGGCTTTCAAGATTGATAGGCGGTGTGCCCGCCAGAGCGAGCTTGGCGAGGGGAACTGTGGCTAGGGATTCTGTGGCCAAGGGGATCTGTGAAATTGGGATTCCGTGGCCAAGGGGATCTGTGATGGGACTCTGTGGCCAAAGGGATCTGTGAAATTAGGATTTCTGTGGCCAAGGGGATCTGTGAAATTGGGAATCTGTGGCGAGGGGATTTATCCCCGTTGGGTCGCGCAGCGGCCCCCTCCAAAAAAACCTTCATTGTCCCTGAACGGACACCGTGGGGCGGGCAGTTAGCTTTTGATTGGTGGCGCAAACTGAGGGGGCCGCTGCGCGACCCAACGGGGATAAATCCCCTCGCCACAGAATCCCCTCGCCACAGAATCCCCTCACCACGGAATCCCCTCACCACGGAATCCCCTCGCCACGGAATCCTCTCGCCACAGGAATCCCCTTGGCACAATCAGCTCACCGCTGAGTCAGTGCCCTTTTTTTCCCCCACATGTGGGGAAATGGGCCCCGACAGTGATCACTCACAACGGCGCATCCACGGCCAGCCCCTGCAAACGCCGATACTGGCGCAGGACACTGGGCACATAACGCTGGGTTTCGGCGAACGGCGGAATCACTCCGCCACGGCTGAGCACCGCTTGCGGGCCGGCGTTGTAGGCTGCCACGGCAAGGGCGATGTCGTTGTCGAACAGGGTCATCAGGCGCTTGAGGTATTTGGCGCCGCCCTGGATGTTGGCTTTCGGATCGTAGACATCCTTGACCCCCATCTCCCGGGCCGTGTCGGGCATCAATTGCATCAACCCGCCCGCCCCTGCCGGGGACGTCGCGCTGGAGTTGTAGCTGGACTCGGTCTGGATCACCGCATGCAACAGCGCCGCCGGTAACTGGTTGGCGGTCGCGGCCGCCGACACCAGCTCGGCATAGGGCCTGGCCGCAATCATCTGGGGCTGTTGATCGAGGCTGACCTGGGCCTGTTCGGGCTCGCGAATCACCCGCTCATAGTGGCGCCCGGGGCGATGGACGTTGGACAACACGTAGCCGCCCTTGGCGTCCACGGAAACGAACACATCGGCTTGCACGACGCCGGTCAGCAGCAGCCCGCCAAGCAGTCCAGCGGTGAGAGATTTGATCATGGTGCCTCCCCTGACCTGCCCCGAAAAATGGGGGTAATGCCCCAATGGCTGATCGTGAAAGAGGCTTACGCAAGCACCGTGCCGCAACTGGAAAGGCCCGCAGGACGGGGGCTGCAGGAGAATATCGGGGCCTGAGCATGGCAATTGCATAAGCCATCAAAGCGACCCTTCTGCCGACTGTGTGAGGTCATCATGAATCAGCGTCTGTGTTGTGCCCCGCGTACCCAACGCGGTTTCACCCTCCTCGAATTGCTGGTGGTGCTGGTGGTGCTCGGGCTGTTGGCCGGCATCGTTGCGCCGAAGTATTTCGCCCAGCTTGGCCGCTCGGAAGTGAAGGTGGCCAAGGCGCAAATCGAAGGCCTGGGCAAGGCCCTCGATCTGTACCGTCTGGAGGTCGGCCATTACCCGTCCACCGAACAGGGCTTGCAGGCGCTGGTCACCGCGCCGAGCGACGAAACCCGCTGGACCGGTCCTTATCTGCAGAAAAAACTGCCGCAGGACCCGTGGGGGCGTAACTACGCCTATCGCTACCCCGGCGAAAACGGCGAGTACGACCTGCTCTCCATGGGCAAGGACGGCCAGCCCGGCGGCGAAGGCGAAAACGCCGAAGTCACCAGCTGGCAATGACGGGAGTGGCGAGCATGCGCTTTCATCTCAAGGCAGTGGGCAAGGCCGGTGTGGTGTCGATGACTGTCGAAGCGCCCGGCCACAGCGAAGCCCGGCGCATCGTCGAAGACCAGGGCCTGCGCGTGGTGAGCCTGCACGCCGAGCGACACTGGCGAGCGCTGCGTTTGCAAAAGCGCGAGACGTTCAACCTGGTGTTGTTCAGCCAGGAACTGACCACATTGCTCAATGCCGGCCTGCCGTTGATCGATGCGCTGGAAAGCCTCGCCGAAAAAGAAAACGCCCCGCAGGCCCGCAAAACCTTGAGCGAGCTGGTTCGCCTTTTGTATGAGGGCAAATCGTTCTCCCAGGCACTCGGCCAGCTGTCGGCAGTTTTCCCTGCGCTTTACGTTGCGCTGGTACAGTCCAGCGAGAAGACCGGCGCCGTGGGCGATGCCCTGGGCCGCTATGTCAGCTATCGCCAGCGCATGGACGAGGTCCGACAGAAGATCGTCAGCGCTTCGATCTACCCCATGCTGTTGCTGGTGGTGGGAGGTGGCGTGGTTTTATTTTTGATGGGTTATGTGGTGCCGCGCTTCAGCCTGGTGTTCGAAGGCCTGGGCGACAATCTGCCGTGGCTGTCCCAGGTGCTGATGAGCAGCGGGATGTTCCTGCACGCTCACCAGAGCGAATTCTTCGGAACCCTGGCCGCGATCATCGCAGCCTTGGTGTTCCTTCAGCGCCAGCCGGGCTTTCGCCGTGGCGTCGACCGTCTGATCGAAAAAATTCCCGCCATCCACCAGCGCATCGTCATGTACGAACTGGCGCGTTTCTACCGTTCCCTGGGCATTCTCCTGCAGGGCGGCATCCCCCTCGTCACGGCCATGGGCATGGTGCGCGCCCAGCTCAACGTCGCCTCGCGTTGCCGCCTGGACCAGGCGTGCGAGCGAGTACGCGAAGGGCAATCCCTGTCGACCTCGCTGGAACTCAACCACCTGGTGACACCCGTGTCCCTGCGCCTGCTGCGCGCCGGGGAACAATCCGGCAACCTCGGGCAGATGATGGAGCGCAGCGCCGACTTCTACGACGAAGAAATCAGCCGCTGGCTGGAATGGTTCGTGCGCCTGTTCGAACCCTTGCTCATGACCTTCATCGGCCTGCTGATCGGGGTGATCGTCATCCTGATGTACATCCCCATATTCGAGCTCGCCTCGAGTATTCACTGATAAACCCAGAAAAAAAGACGGAGATCGATATGCACATGAAGAAGCTTTTGCTCGCAGTGGCTATTGGCGCAGTTCTGTCGGCATCCACTGTCCTTGTACCGGACAGCTTTTCCGGTATGTCTAGTGCTCACGCGAAGGATGGTGGCGGAGGGGGCGGCGGAAGTGGTGGTGGCGGCGGCGGGAACGGAGGTGGCGGTGGTGGCGGAAGTGGTGGCGGTGGTGGCGGAAACGGCGGTGGCGGCGGA
>NZ_JBYVMF010000017.1:0-145772 GCF_058145095.1 Pseudomonas sp. MDV22-iso1 | reverse complement strand
ATGCCGGGTTGCCCACTGCGCAGAACCTGCGCTCGGCCTTCCCATGGGGCAAGAAATTCAAGATCAAAAGCAGATCGAAAGCCAATGCGAGGCGGCCTGACAGCCGACCTGACTTTGCGGGCGTGCCCCGCTCAACGTTATCCCTGCAGGAGGGGCGCCACGTCTTCGACGCCACGCTGTCGCGCAAGGAACTGGGTGCTCGCCGCATTGGATGTCTAAAGATGAGTAAAAAGCTCATTTTTAAAATCAATGGTTTAACGTTTGTTCCATAAGAGCTGTCGAGTGCAACGAGGCTGCGATTCTTTCAAATTCCCCCGGTCCCATTTCCAATCCACAATCCCGACCGCATCATCCCCCTGCCTTATCGCGCACCATTCAGCCTCACCTGTGTTCATTGTGACCAGCAACGCCGTGCCTGACACTCGGACTCATCGTCCTTTGTTCTGCTGGAGTTAAACCCCATGAGTGAGTCTGTTCGCTTCGAAGATAAAGTCGTGATCATCACGGGTGCCGGCGGCGGTCTCGGCCGAGCTCATGCTCTGCTGTTTGCCAAACAGGGCGCGCGGGTGCTGGTCAACGACCTTGGCGGCTCGGCTCAAGGCGAAGGCGCCAATGCTTCAGCGGCAGACCGGGTAGTGGCGGAGATTCGCGAGGCGGGCGGCGTTGCCGAGGCCAACCACGACTCAGTGACCGATGGCGACAAAATCGTGCAACACGCTCTGGATGCCTTCGGCCGTGTCGACGTCGTGGTCAACAATGCCGGGATCCTGCGCGACAAGACCTTCCACAAAATGGAAGACGCCGATTGGGACCTGGTCTACCGCGTCCACGTCGAAGGCGCCTACAAAGTTACTCGCGCCGCCTGGCCGCACCTGCGCGAACAGAACTATGGCCGGGTGATCTTCACGGCGTCGACCTCGGGCATCTACGGCAACTTCGGCCAATCCAACTACGGCATGGCCAAGCTCGGCCTCTACGGCCTGACCCGCACACTGGCCATTGAAGGGCGCAAGAACAACATCCTGGTCAACGCCATCGCCCCGACCGGCGGCACACGCATGACCGAAGGCCTCATCCCGCCTCAAGTGTTCGAACAACTCAAACCGGAACTCGTCAGCCCGCTGGTGGTGTACCTCGCCAGCGAAAACTGCCAGGAAACCTCCGGGCTGTTCGAGGTCGGCGGCGGCTGGATGGGCAAAGTGCGCTGGGAACGCAGCCTGGGGGCAGGGTTTGATCCGCGGGTTGGATTCTCCCCCGAAGATGTGGCGGCGCACTGGCAGCAGATTTGCGATTTCGAAGGGGCGGCGCATCCGAAGGACAATATTGAAGCGTTGAAAGAGATGATGGGGAATTTGCAGAAGTATTCGATGTAACAAACTGAAAAGGGGGAGCAAGTGAGAATACTTGCTCCCCCTTTTTTCGCGTTTCTATTACTCAGCTTTAAAGCCTGGTTTTCCGTTCGCGACTCTCCAGGTCTTGATGGTATTCAATACCCCTTCGGGGCTATCTTCGGCCCCGGCTGATGGGTAGTACATAACGTCTGAGCCGTTAGGATGCTCAGAGGTATTCACGATGGTTTCAACGATTTCATCGAGCTCGGCTTCCGATGTGTAATCACCAGTGAACAAGCGCTGGATAAGAGTCTTGTATTCGGATTCTGTGTAATCTTCCAATTTCTTTTTAAGTGTCATCTTAATTTCCCCCTTTGCTGGAGTGGACATTGATATGCTGCTTCGGTCCCAATATTCGAATGTTGTCAATATTGTAGACCTCTCCGTCTTCACTAATAGGCTTCACATGGTGGAGTTCGTACTTTGTCCTTTTTCCAACTTGATCGGCTTGAGGTGCTTTTGCGGAAAGCCCTTTTTCCATTTCTAGTTTTGTTGGCCGAGGTAAATGGGAACTCAAGGTAGGATCCGCCGCTACTGCCTTCCAAAACTCTCGACGAAACGCGCTGAAGCTGGAAAATTGCTTTCCTCGCAGTTTATCCGCGATGTTTGTTGGAATGGGTGATCCTTCTTGCGATAAGGCTGCGCCTAGCCAATTTCCCGAAACCGCCTCCCCGGATCCGCTTGCTACACCAGGTTCATTCCGCCGATCCCTGAACATCGTATAGATCGGGGGTATCCCTGAGTCTGCAGGGAAAACGGTGATGAAGCCTCCCAAACTATCGAGATCCAGCTCAGGGAATGCATCTATGCGTCCTTCGAGGGCAGTTACGGTAGCGCCCTCATAGACAACAATGCCCGGCTCGGTCGAGGGCAGTGACGTTGAGGCGTCACCCGGCTGAACAATCGGCGTCCATGTCATCCCTATGGATGGCAGGCCAGGACTTTGAGTCGTGTAGACCTTCCGGGTTGGATCGTATGTAGCGAGTTGAACCGGCACGTCATAAGGCGCCGTCGTGCCGTTCATGGCGACCACGAAGTACTCGATGGTGCTGCCGTCAGCTTTTGAGCCGATGCCAACCGTCAGTTTGACTTGGCCGCCTGAGGGCGCATTTGCGCTCAAGTTCTGATCGGTAGCCGGCGAGAGGTCTGAAAGCGGAACGCTTAATGAGTAGAGGTCGCTATTGCCCAGAGGCGATGGGTACACCAGTGCCGCAAACCCGCTGGCCACGGCCCCCGCTGAGCCGACGGCAGCCGAGACTGTTGCGGTTAGTGCTGATTGAATAGCGGATCTAACTGCCAGCGATGTGGCCTGACTGACCACCAACGTTCCGGCTGTGCCAGCGAACAGGGGGCCGGCTGCCGCTGTCGCCCCCCCCATGGCCAGCGTCGTTTTTCTAGCGTTCTCTTCCGCTCGGCGCAGTTCTTCGAGTCGCTGCAACTCTGCCAGTGCTTCGAGGTGCGCCCGTTCTGCAGCGACTTGCTGCGCCGCTGCCTCTGCCGCAATGCGTGCTTGTTCTTCGGCCGCTTGCCGGGCTTCTTCCAAGGCTGCAAGTCGGGCTTGCTCCCGAGCGCGGACTTCTGCTTCTTCATTGATCCGTGCCAGTTCGGCAGCGACTCGCTGCGCTTCCTGCTCGGCTGCTGCCCTTGCTTGCTCTTCTGCCTGGGCCGCCATTAGAAAATTCTGGACATTGACTTGCTGCTGGCTGAGTAAAGTCAGACTTTGCGATAACAACTGGGCGTTATGAGCAGCCCGGTACGAGCGATACCATGCCTGCATGGCAATGCCTTCAGGCCCGGGCCTCTTTTCTATGGTTGTAGCTTTTCATGAAGTCATTGACGTGCCTGTTGAATGGGCTACCTCCGAAAAACTCATTGGCGATTGCTGTTTGGTCGTGAAATTCAGCGGCTATGCGTTGAGTGAGTGTGTTGCGAACATCCAGCTCTCGAAGAATCGCTTGTACGGGTGGAAGTTGCTCGGTTGAGCCTTCTAATCGGACGGCGGCCAGTTCGTTTTCAATTGTTTGTGGCAGTGCAATGGTTTTGGCGTCATATTCCTGAGCCATTAATTGTGAATTATCTTGGATGGTGTACAAGTTTTTATGATAAGTAGAAACAGAAGCGCCGTATTTTCCGCCGTTGTTTGGTGTTGGGCGAGCACGATTCATATGGTCGGGAGCAAGCCCGACTGTTTCTATGGCTGTTTCAAACTCGATAAATCCAGGTCTTGATGTTTTTTCTACTATGACCACTGGTGGTTTTTGCATATTCATGTCCTTTGAATGTGCGCGCATTTTCGGGGAGGGATGATCCGTTAAGTGAAAGAATTATCAATACTGCTGCGTGCAACCTAAAGTTACAGCGAAACTAAAAAACATGGGTCTGAGAAGGGTGTAGGTTTCTGCTTGAAGGTTTGAAGGTGTTTTCCATGAATATGGATATGTATAGAATTGTCTGCAGCGCAGGTAAATAAATCCTGCGTTCTTGAAGTATATGAATATAGGACGGCACTCTTGTCCGAAGCGCCATTTGATACTGCGCTACAAAACCAGCGCCCATAAAAAAGGCCGCTGCAAACGCAGCGGCCAAAGTAAGACGTTGGATCAAGGAGCTACAAATCAACGTCTGTGTACACGGGGCGAAGAACCGGAAAACTCAATTCATCTGAAATCGGTAGATATCGGCGTGGACTGAACACACGCATCGTTACTGGCATCCAGGCTGTTTCCCTGAGAGCCCGGCAAGAATAAAGCCTTGTCTGCAAAGGAAAAATAGCGAATCCGGACATGCACTGTTGCAGCCTGAGCAACAGTCCCCAGTCACCCACGATCCTGTAGCAGCTGCCGCAGGCTGCGTCCGGCTGCGCAGCAGTCGCGAAACCAATCACCGCGTTGTATCAGGAAAAAACTGCCTGCCGGAATTGCGACTGCTGCGCAGCCGGACGCAGCCTTCGGCAGCTGCTACAGGTCGGGGTTCGTACGCGCCATGCGATTCATTGATAACGCACAATCCAGCCCATTCATACCCCGCGCAAATCCTGATTCCACAACGCCATTCATCCTTTAGAGCTACACCGCGAATACCTCCTTCGTGCGCTTATCGCTCCCGGTCTGCAGCAGTAGGGTGTGGCCTTCTGTCACTCACCGGGGAAGACGCATGACAAAAACAACAATGCGCGCCATCTTCACGCCACAGGCGCTGGCCGCTGCGGTGGCCATGGGCTGCTGTGCCCAGGCGCAGGCTGTTTCGTTCAACATCGGGGAAATTGAAGGGACGTTCGATTCTTCGCTGTCGGTGGGCGCGAGCTGGGGCATGCGTGATGCCGACAAGTCGCTGGTGGGCACTGTAAACGGCGGGACGGGCCAGGCTTCGACCGGGGATGACGGGCGGTTGAACTTCAAGAAAGGCGAAACCTTCTCGAAGATCTTCAAAGGGATACACGACCTCGAACTCAAGTATGGCGACACCGGCATGTTCGTTCGAGGCAAATACTGGTACGACTTCGAGCTGAAGGACGAGGACCGTCCCTTCAAGCCGATCAGCGATCACAATCGCAAAGAAGGCTCCAAGTCTTCGGGCGCTCAGATTCTCGACGCCTTCGTCTATCACAACTACTCGCTCGCCGATCTGCCGGGCACGGTGCGCGCCGGTAAGCAGGTGGTGAGCTGGGGCGAAAGCACCTTCATCGGCAACTCGATCAACAGCATCAACCCGGTCGACGTCTCCGCGTTCCGGCGCCCGGGGGCCGAGATCAAGGAAGGCCTGATTCCGGTCAACATGCTGTTCGCCTCCCAGGGGCTGACGGACAAGTTGACCGTAGAAGGGTTCTATCAGCTGGAGTGGGATCAGACCGTTCTCGACAACTGCGGGACGTTCTTCGGCGGTGACGTGGCCGCGGACGGCTGTACCAAGGGCTATACGGTCGCGAGCCCGGCCATCGCGCCTTTGCAGCCGATCGCCGCAGCCTTTGGTCAGGGCTTCGAAGTCACCAGGGAAGGCGTGGTGGTGCCCCGTGGCGGCGATCGCGATGCCCGCGATTCCGGGCAGTGGGGTACGGCGCTGCGCTGGCTGGGTGACGACACCGAGTACGGCTTGTACTTCATGAATTACCACAGTCGCTCCCCGAATGTGGGGACCACGACCGCTGGCCTGGGGACGCTCGCCAGCCTTCCGGGGATCGTCGCCACCGCTAACCGTCTGGCTCCCGGCACCGGCGCGGCGCTGGCCCAGAGCGTGATGCTTGGTCGCGGCCAGTATTACCTCGAATACCCCGAGGACATCCGTTTGTACGGCGCGAGTTTTTCCACCACCTTGCCGACCGGTACGGCGTGGACCGGCGAAATCAGCTATCGCCCCAATGCGCCAGTGCAAATCAACAGCACCGACCTGACCCTGGCCATGCTCAACCCGATTGCGGGTGGCGCCGCTTCTCCGATTGCTTCCGCACCCGGTGCCGACAACAAGGGCTACCGTCGCAAGGAAGTGACGCAGATCCAGAGCACCCTGACGCACTTCATCGATCAGGTGGCGGGTGCAGACCGTCTGACCCTGGTGGGCGAGGCGGCCGTGGTTCGGGTCGGTGGATTGGAGGCGCGCTCCAAGCTGCGTTATGGCCGCGACTCGGTGTATGGCCAGTATGGTTTCGGCGGGGACACCGATGGTTTCGTGACCTCGACATCCTGGGGTTATCGCGCTCGCGCCATCCTCGATTACAACAACGTGATCGCCGGCATCAACTTCAAACCCAATCTGTCGTGGTCCCACGACGTCTCCGGTTATGGCCCCAACGGGCTGTTCAACGAAGGCGCGAAGGCCGTCAGCGTCGGCGTCGATGCGGACTACCGCAACACCTATACCGCGAGCCTCAGTTACACCGATTTCTTCGGTGGTGACTACAACACGCTGGAAGATCGCGACTTCCTGGCGTTGAGCTTTGGCATGAACTTCTGATCTGGCTGACAAGGATAATTTTATGCGCACGATGATTCTGCAATGCGGCGTCCTGGCCCTGAGCCTGCTGGCTGCCAACGTGATGGCTGCGGTGTCGCCGGAAGAAGCGAACAAGCTCGGCACCAGCCTGACGCCGCTGGGAGGCGAAAAAGCCGGGAATGCCGACGGCTCCATCCCTGCGTGGACGGGAGGGCTGGCAAAAAATGCCGGTGCCGTGGACAGCAAAGGTTTCCTGGCCGACCCGTTCGCCAACGAAAAACCGCTATTCACAATTACTGCGGCGACGGTCGACAAGTACAAGGACAAGCTGTCCGACGGCCAGATCGCGATGTTCAAGCGCTATCCGCAGTCTTACAAAATCCCGGTCTACCCCACGCACCGCACCGTTGCCGTGCCAGCGGAAATCAACGAGTCGGCCAAGCGTAGCGCCCTCAATGTGACGCCGATCAACGACGGTAACGGACTGGCCAACTTCACCGGCAATCGCTATTACGCTTTTCCGATACCCAAGAACGGCGTCGAGGTCATCTGGAACCACGTCACCCGTTACCACGGCGGTAACCTGCGTCGCACCATCACCCAGGCAACGCCGCAGTCCAATGGTGACTTCACGGTTATCCGGTTCAAGGACGAAGTCGCCGTGCCTTCGTTGCTGGGGGACCTGAAGCCGGGCAGCGATGAAAACGTGCTCAGTTATTTCAAACAGGAAGTCACCGCGCCCGCGCGACTGGCGGGCAACGTGTTGCTGGTTCACGAAACTCTTGATCAGGTGAAGGAACCGCGCAAGGCCTGGATTTACAACGCCGGACAGCGGCGTGTACGACGGGCGCCGCAAGTGGCCTATGACGGTGTGGGCACGTCGTCCGACGGCCTGCGGACCACCGACAACTTCGACATGTTTTCCGGTGCTCCGGACCGTTATGACTGGAAGCTGATCGGCAAGAAAGAAATGTACATTCCGTACAACAGCTACAAACTCGATTCGCCTGACCTCAAGTACACCGACGTAATCAAGGCCGGTCATATCAATCAGGACCTGACCCGCTACGAGCTGCACCGGGTCTGGGAAGTCGTCGCCACGGTCAAGCCCAACGAGCGGCATGTGTACGCCAAACGGCACATGTACATCGATGAGGACAGCTGGCAAGTGGCGCTGGCTGACCACTACGACGGACGTGGCCAGCTATGGCGGGTCGCCGAAGGGCATGCGCAGTTCTACTACGATCACCAGGTTCCGGCGTACACGGTCGAGGCTTTGTATGACCTGATCGCCGGTCGCTACATCGCACTGGGAATGAAGAACGAGGAGAAGCGCAGCTTTGAATTCAACATCGATGCAAAAGCAGGGGACTACACCCCGGCAGCCCTGCGGAGTACAGGCGTGAGGTAAACGTCCTACAGGCTCTTACACAAAAAGGTGACCTCGCGGTCACCTTTTTTATGGCGGTTGATCAGTGCGCTGAATACTTCTTCAACAAGGCCTCGCGAGAAGACTAGGGTGGCGCCACAACGATAAAAAAGGCGCACCACAATGACTGCCATGACGCCATGTCTGGACCGTCCTGGACACTTGCCCCGATTAGCCTCCCATCACCTGTCTCGCACGCGGTTGATCGAGCCTTTGCTGGCGTCGACGGCCCGGGTGAAATTGTGCTGTGCGCCTGCCGGTAGCGGCAAGAGTGCCTTGTTGGTCGAGTGCCTCTTACGGGCGCCCGAAGGAACTCAAGTCTGTTGGCTGGCGTTGGCGGGAGAGGCGTTGAGTGCGGCCGATTTTCGACAGCGGCTGGCAGAAGTGTTGGGGCTTGCCTCGCCGGATAAGTCAGGTTTTCTATCGTCCCTGACTCGGTTGCAGACGCCCGTCTGGGTGTTTCTTGATGACTATTGCCGCATTCGCTCTGCGGAACTTGACGAATGCCTCGATCAAATACTGGCCGCCAGCAGCCCTATGGTCACCTGGTGGGTCAGTGGTCGCCGCCGTCCGCAGATCAACTGGCCCCGGTTGTTGCTCAATGACGAACTCTACGATTGCGAGCCCGCCACGCTCGCATTCAGTCAGTCTGAAGTCGAACAGTTGCTGCATTTTCTGGAGCCGGAAAAAGCCGTAAAAGCCGCCAGCAGGGTATTTCAGCTAAGCGGCGGCTGGTGTGCCGGTGTCAGGATCGCCCTGCTGCAAAAATGCGATTGGACTCGTAATGTCGCGCTGGGACGAGCGGACACCCTGCATGATTATCTGGAGCACGAACTGTTCGGCAGTCTGGCACCCGAACTGAAGGAAACCTGGACGGTGCTGGCGCATCTGCCGCGATTCAACAGCCGATTGTGCGAGCATCTGTTTGGCGCGGGCGAAGGCATTCAACTTTTGCAAACGCTGCAGGAGTTGGGTTGTTTTATCGAGCCCTGGCAAGACTCCACAGACTGGCTGCAGATATTCGCGCCACTGACGCGATTGATGCGCGAAGAGCCATGGCCCGAAGGGCGTTCCTGGCATCGTCGCGCCTGTCAGTGGTTCGCGGGCGAACGTGATTGGAAAGCCGCGTTTGAGCAGGCATTGCTGGCTGAAGAATTCGAGGTCGCGGTGAGCCTGCTGCAGCATTTTAATTTCGCGCATTTGTTCGAGGCTCAGACGGTGACGCTTCTGTTGCAACTCCACGAGCAACAGAGCGAGACATTGATGTTCGGGTCGCCCCAACTCATCGGTTTGATCACTGCTGCCTTGTTGTTTGCCGGACGATTCGAACAGGCAGGTGAATCCATCACGCAGTTGTCACGTTTCACGCCTCAGCCTTCGGAATTTCTTCAGCGGCAACTGATAGCACGCTGGCAGGCGCAACAAGGTTGGTTGCTGCATTTGCAGGGGCGCATGGACGCTTCCCGTACGCACTTGCTGGACGCGTTGGATGAACTGGATCCGGAGCTCTGGACTGCACGGCTCATGTGCTTGTCCGGGTTAACCCAACAGGCCCTGCTGAGGGGTGAACTCGACGTTGCGCAGGCACTTAACCGAGAGGCGTTATGCCTCGCTCGAGCGCAAGGTTCATTGGTGTATGAGGCGTTGCTGGAGCTCGACCACGCACAGTTGCTTGAACAGCGGGGGGCGTTGGGCAGAGCAGAACACCTGCTCGCCACTGTGCACGATCTGCTCTGTGCACAAAAACCGCTTGCCGAGCCCTTGCTGGTACGGATTGCCCTGCATCGCGGGCGCTTGAGTCTGTGTCAGGACCAGGAAATACAAGCGGCCATGTACTTCGAGGCAGGCCTGCAGATTTGCCTGCGAAGCCAGGACAAGCGAGCGCTGTATGGCTTTCTCGGCTTGGCCAAACTGGCGGCCAACCAACAGGATTACGCCCAGGCATTTGTCCACCTGCGTGATGCGGAACGTCTGATGCAACAACGGCGGATTCCAGACACAGTCTACCGCGGGGTCCTGCTGCAGTTGAGCTGCCATTTCTGGCTGCAGCAGGGCCGGCCGGAGCTGGCTCACGAAGCGTTGACCCGAGTGTTGCGTCACTATCACGGTCCCCACGCACGCCAGGCTCCTCCGGCGACGCTGGAATTGATTCCCGGTCTGGAATACCTGCGGGTCCTTGCAGAGGTTTATCTGGGCGTGGCGCAATCGCCGCTGGCGCAGCTTGAGACGTTGTCGCAGTGGGCTGGACAACGGGGGATGGTCGGGCTGCAAGCGCAACTGCTGCTGGCACTGGCTGAGGTTGCGTGGCTGACTGGCAACGCGCAAGTCGCCCGGCAAGCGATGCAGGACGGATTAGCAATCGTCGAGCGTTGTAACTTTCGACAAGCTTTGCGCGATTTGAAACTGCGCCAGCCACGGCTGCCTGAGGCCATCGATATTTCGGAGTCGGGCAACGTTCAGGACACGATGGCCTCACCCCGGACCTGCTTGAGTCATCGTGAAATAGAGGTGCTCACCTTAGTCGCTCAAGGCAACTCAAACCAACAAATTGCCGACTTGCTTTTCATTTCACTGCACACGGTGAAAACCCATGCGCGACGAATCAATGGCAAGTTAGGCGTGGAGCGTAGAACCCAAGCGGTGGCCAGAGCGAAAGTTTTAGGAATTGTTGTTTGAAGTGTAAGCAGGCACTTTGCCTGCTCGCGAACGCACACAAGTTTTGAGTTGAGCTCTACCGGAGTGTCCGTTTATAAGTCATGCGCCGTGAAGTTGACTGTCTGCTCACCCTAAGTATCGGATGACTGCTTGGCAACGGCATTAACTTATAACTGTAGTAACGGTTTTCGTTGCGACGTATGCAAAAGGAAAATGCATGGACACTAATGGATTAAACAAGGCCGGCGGTGAAGGGCAAGCGATTGCTCAACTGTCGAGGCCAACCTTCGCCACCCAGTTTCATGAGTTGCCGGATTGGCTACAGCGTGCCGGGGAAGATGATCGCCAGTATTACTTTGAAGCTGAACAGACGCTGGCGGCAGGAGAGGCAGCGCTGGATCAACTGCTTGGAGAAACCAAATCCCTTAAAGCGTTCGCAAGATTCTACGCGCAAGAGATCGTCAGGCTCATGACCGGTGAAGTTGTCGACCCGGATGAAATCTTCGTCAACGTCGGCCATTCCTTTTTCGTTGGGAAACAGAAGGTCGTGCAGTCCAATCGACTGACGCTTCCCGAATTCATGCTCAACGATATGAATGACGCCACCACCGTTCCACTGGAAATCAGTCTGGAGGGGGAACTGATTCCGTCCAGCTTGAGCGTCGACGGTATTCTGGACGCGATGGGCGATGCGAGCATGCGCGCGCTTTACGCTGAAAAATTCGAGAAGAAGTATACCGACGAGGTTGTACTCCAGGCCTGGCAACACATGCTGGAAAGCCGCATTCGCCTGAGTGTCTTTAGTGCGAAGTTACAGGGGCATATCAGTGATGAGGCGCTGAGGACTGTGACAAGTGCCGGGCAGGATGACAGCGAGTCTTTCATGGGGGACCTGACGCTTGGACCTCTGAAAACCGCGGTCCGGGGCATGATTGTCTATTGCGGCCCCAAAGGTGAAGAAGGCTTTTGCGCTCTTTACGCGCCAGAGGCGCCGGGTGGCAGGGGGTGGTTTGAGTTTGCGAGCTTCAGACAGCTGAACGCCCATCTATTTGACTGGATCACTCAACCCGAGGGGCGCAGCCACCTGAGCGGACAGTCTCAAGCCCGTGAGCGTGACAGCGCCGACGCCTACATGCGACGTGTACTGGAGCTGCCAAGTCAGTGGCTCGGCATCAAGCACAACACCTGGTCGAACAGTGGAGAAGGTGTATTGCGCGAGGCCGTTATGCAGAATGTCGGTTGGCTGCGAGGGGAGTTAAACGCTGTTGTCCCTGCGGGATATCGTTCGGCAACCGTCGGTCAACGGCAATACTTCTCCCGGATAAATACCGAACTGAAAGGTTTGACCCACCTTGCCAACGGCGCTGCAGCGCTGATCAGCTACGAGCAATTTGCCTATGATCTGATCAAAAAACGCGCTGAAGAGGTGCTGGCACAAAATGGCGAGACGGTAACGGTGGACCCTGACCTGATCATGGTGGCGCTGGCTCCTTCGCAAGAGATGACCTTGTCTCAGCTCATCATCACCGAACGTCACATCACTGAAGAAAGCGGCCCTGAACATAGCCCTGGTCTCTACCCGGCGATTCGGTTGTTACCCGGTCATCCACCTGTTTCCAGCTTGCTGCTTAAATACGTGCCGGGCTGGTCGAGGACATTGCGACCGGGTGAGAAGTACATTGCAATGTTACGGTCCAGTTACCTGAACAAAGACGCCCCGGGTTATACATTGAAACGCGATGTGCACGTGAATGTGCAATTACATGAAATGCATCGTGCGGCGTTGGCGGAACTGTTCAGTGGTTCTCTGGACCGTAGTCAATACAAGCAGATTGAGTTGCTCATTAATCAGTTGCGCGAACCGGAGCCTGCCGTAACTCATGAAGATCCTGAGATTACCTGGCGCCAAGCTGTTTACGCCTTTCATTTGAAAGGCTGCCGGATCGAAGGTGTTTATGTGTTCCGCTTCATGAGTGCTGAAACCCGGCAGGACTTCTTGTATACCCCTGCATCGCCAGATGGCAGATTGTTCAGGCTAATGGGCGAGTTTTGCGATTCGGTGAAGACCGGCGGGCTTGGAAGTTATTACACCGACCGAGCCAAGTACACCCGGCAGAAAGTCGTCAATGAGTACATCAATAGTGTGCAGCGGGGCAGCGCAGTAGTATTGCCGTCGTTGCAAATCGATAGTCGTGTCAGCGATTTCTCACGGTGTTACGCGGATAAAATCAATCAGATCATCAACGGCGTTGACGCGAAAACCACCAGTCTCATGGAGATTGTCGGAAAAATCGTATACGACACCGCCGTTGCGGCAGTCGCCATCGTTAGCATTCCGTTCGCGCCTATCGGTCTAGGACTGAGCGCTGTAGTCATGACAAAAGCGGTCATTGACGGGGTGGAGGCTTACCAGGAAAGCAATTATGAACAGTTGTTTTCAAGTTACCTTGATTGCATGTTGGAACTGACCACTATGCGCATCGGCCACTTGGGCTTCTCCCTGGTGCAGAAGGCGATTGCCAGACAGTTGGGCAATGTTAATACCTGCATGGGTGCCATTTCAGCTTGCACAGGAAAAACGATGGATCTCGCCGTCGCCACGGAACTGATGAAGCAGGCGCTCGCCGAGCCCGATTCAAATGACAAGACCCTTCTGGCGTGACTCTACAATGATTTAACCAGCGCTGGCGGGTGGTTCATAACCCATCCGCCAGCTCACGGCCTGCGTCGCCGTCAATAAGCGCTGTGCGGCGGGACCGTTTTCATCGGCATGAAACAACGATGCCGGACCTACGATGGTCAACACCGCCACCACCTGTCCAACCGCATTGAATACCGGTGCCGACAAGGCGTCGACACCCGGCATCAGCAAGCCATGTACATGATGCAGGCCACGCTCGCGGATCTGTTCGCACAAGGTCGCGTAAACATGATCGTCTGCCAGCGCATGGGCATTCGCGCTCTTCAGTTCCTGTTCACGCAGATCCAGGGTTTCGCGCTTGGGAAGGTAGGCGCCAAACACCAGCCCTGTGGAGGAACTGAGCAGCGGCAACACCGAACCCAGTTGCGTGACCACTGTCACGGCGCGTACCGCCGGTTCGATATGCACCACCGTTGCGCCCTGATTGCCCCACACCGCGAGAAAACAGGTTTCGTTCAGCTCGTCGCGCAACTCGGCCAGGGGCAGGGCGGCGACTTTCAGCACGTCCATACTGTTGAGTGCCGCCAATCCCACACGCAAGGCTTCACGGCCGAGGCCGTAATGGTTGGTGGCGGCATTCTGCTCGGCAAACCCGCTGGCAATCAGCGCCTGCAAGTAACGGTGAACCTTGCTCGCCGGCATTTGCACGTGTTCGGCCAGGCGCGACAGTGATGTCGAGGGGGACAACTCGGCCAGCGCTTTGAGGATGTCGGTTCCGACCTCGGCCGAGCGGACTTTCTGTTTGCCGTTGCTTTCGCTAGTCATGGGGAGGCGGTGTGATCCAGGGACGAATGGGCGTCTTTATAGCTTGACGGTCAATACCAATCAAATTACGTTATGCGTAATCGAATTACGATAAAAATAACCCGGGCGTGCCGATACCTCTTCGATAGAGCGACAGGCCACGGCCTACTCCCTGTTCAGGAGGCTCCATGAACCTCGATTCAACGGCGCCCGCGCTGGCTTATCAGTCCGGCTTCGGCAATGAGTTCAGCAGCGAGGCATTGCCAGGCGCGTTGCCCGTCGGACAGAACTCCCCGCAAAAAGCCCCCTACGGTCTCTATACCGAATTATTCTCCGGCACGGCATTCACCATGGCCCGCGCCGAAGCGCGCCGGACGTGGATGTACCGCATTCAGCCGTCGGCGAACCATCCGGCGTTCGTCAAGCTGGAGCGGCAACTGGCGGGTGGCCCATTGGGTGAAGTGACCCCCAATCGTCTGCGTTGGAACCCGCTGGACATCCCGGGTGAGCCGACTGATTTCATCGACGGCCTGGTGAGCATGGCCGCTAATTCGAGCGCGGAAAAACCGTCCGGCATCAGCATCTATAGCTACCGGGCCACCCGCTCCATGGAGCGGGTGTTTTTCAATGCCGACGGCGAGATGCTGCTGGTGCCGGAACAGGGTCGACTGCGCATTGCCACCGAACTTGGCGTGCTGGAGCTCGAACCGCTGGAAATTGCCGTGTTGCCCCGTGGCCTGAAATTTCGTGTCGAACTGCTCGACCCGCAAGCGCGCGGCTACCTCGCCGAAAACCATGGCGCACCGCTGCGTCTGCCAGACCTCGGCCCGATCGGCAGCAACGGCCTGGCCAACGCACGGGATTTCCTGACCCCGGTCGCGCATTACGAAAACCTCAAGCAACCGACCACGCTGGTGCAGAAATTTCTCGGCGAGCTGTGGGGTTGTGAGCTTGATCATTCGCCGCTGAACGTGGTGGCCTGGCACGGCAACAATGTCCCGTACAAATATGACCTGCGCCGTTTCAACACCATCGGCACGGTCAGCTTCGATCATCCTGATCCATCGATTTTCACTGTCCTGACCTCGCCCACCAGTGTCCACGGTCTGGCCAATCTCGACTTCGTGATTTTCCCGCCACGCTGGATGGTGGCCGAGAAGACGTTCCGTCCACCTTGGTTCCACCGCAATCTGATGAATGAGTTCATGGGCCTGATCAAAGGCGAATACGACGCCAAGGCGGAAGGTTTCGTCCCCGGCGGTGCGTCCCTGCACAGCTGCATGAGTGCCCATGGGCCTGACGGCGAAACTTGCACCAAGGCGATCAACGCTGAGTTGGCCCCGGCGAAAATCGACAACACCATGGCCTTCATGTTTGAAACCAGCCAGGTGCTGCGCCCGAGCCGTTTCGCGCTGGACTGTCCGCAGCTGCAACCCCATTACGACGCTTGCTGGGCCTCGCTGCCCGCCACTTTCGACCCGACCCGGAGATAACCCATGACTCAGACTTCCATCACTCGTAGCTGGGTTGCCTCTGCCAACGGCCATGTTGATTTCCCGCTGCAAAACCTGCCATTGGGCGTCTTCAGCGTGAACGGCGGCGCACCTCGCAGTGGTGTTGCCATCGGCGACCATATCTTCGACCTGGAAGCGGCACTCGATGCCGGGCTGTTTGAAGGCACCGCGAAAGCGGCGGTAGAAGCCACTCGTGGCGGTCAACTGAATGCATTTTTCGAGCTGGGCCGAGAAGCACGCGTGGCCTTGCGTGAACGTCTGCTGGAGCTGCTGAAAGAGGGCAGCACCCTGCATGGCAAGATGGAAGCCCAAGGCGCAAAACTGCTGCCAGTGGCGGCAACCTGCACGATGCACTTGCCGGCGAAAATCAATGATTACACCGATTTCTATGTCGGCATCGAGCACGCACAGAACGTCGGTAAGTTGTTCCGCCCGGACAATCCCTTGCTGCCGAACTACAAGTACGTGCCGATCGGTTACCACGGCCGTGCTTCGACCATCCGCCCATCAGGCACCGATGTCCGTCGCCCTAAAGGCCAGACGCTGCCGGCCGGTCAGACCGAACCGACATTCGGCCCGTGCGCACGCCTGGATTACGAACTGGAACTGGGTATCTGGATCGGCCAGGGCAATGAGATGGGCGACTCGATCGCCATCGGTGACGCCGCCGATCACATTGCCGGTTTCTGCCTGCTCAACGACTGGTCCGCGCGGGATATCCAGGCCTGGGAGTACCAGCCGCTGGGTCCGTTCCTGTCGAAGAGTTTCATCACCAGCATTTCGCCCTGGGTGGTGACGGCCGAGGCACTCGAACCGTTCCGTCGTGCGCAACCAGCGCGTCCTGAAGGGGACCCACAACCACTGCCGTATCTGTCAGACGCGCGCGATCAAGCGGCTGGCGGCTTCGACATCGAACTGGAAGTAATGCTGCTCACCGAAACGATGCGCGAGCAGAACCTGCCCGCCCACCGTCTGACCCTGAGCAACACCCAACACATGTACTGGACCGTGGCGCAGATGGTCGCGCACCACAGCGTCAACGGCTGCCAGTTGCAGGCCGGTGACCTGTTCGGTTCGGGCACTTTGTCAGGTCCGGAGAGTGGTCAGTTCGGCAGCTTGCTGGAAATCACCGAAGGCGGCAAAAAACCAATCGAACTGGCGTCAGGCGAGGTGCGTAAATTCCTCGAAGACGGTGACGAAATCATTTTGCGCGCTCGTTGCAGCCGTGACGGTTTCGCTTCCATCGGTTTCGGCGAGTGCCGCGGCAAAGTGCTGCCGGCGCGCTAAGAGGGGCGGGTCATGGAACTCTATACCTACTACCGTTCGACAACGTCTTACCGCGTGCGGATCGCTTTGGCACTCAAGGGCCTGGACTTTCAGGCGCTGCCGATCAACCTGATCGCCCCGCAAGGAGGCGAGCATCGCCAGCCGCCGTACCTGGGCATCAATCCCCAGGGCCGGGTGCCGGCCTTGCGCACGGACGACGGTGAGTTGCTGATCCAGTCGCCCGCCATCATCGAGTACCTGGAGGAGCGTTATCCACAGGTGCCGTTGCTGTCCAGGGATCTCGTCGCTCGTGCCCGCGAGCGCGGCGTCGCGGCAGTGATCGGCTGCGATGTGCATCCGCTGCACAACGTCAGCGTGCTCAACAAGCTTCGGCAGTTGGGCCACGACGAACCGCAGGTGGTGGAGTGGATCGGACACTGGATCAGCCAGGGCCTGTCGACGGTGGAGCAGCTGATCGGCCTGGAAGGTTACTGCTTCGGCGCCGAGCCGGGTCTGGCGGACTGTTACCTGATTCCTCAGCTGTATGCGGCCGATCGGTTCAACATTTCACTTGAAGCGTATCCACGAATTCGCCGGGTGGCGGCACTGGCGGCCACTCACCCGGCTTTCATCAAGGCTCATCCGGCGAATCAGCCGGATACGCCCTGAACCGTTATACCTGTTCCTGTGGGAGCCGGCGGTGCGACGGTTCGACTTGCCCGCGATGATCGATAACGTGGTCAGTCTGTAGACCGCGGTGCCTTTATCGCGAGCAGGCTTTACTCCCACTGGAGGACATGGGATTGATGAATCAGTGGACGATGGAGTTCGGAGGCAGATGCCCGAGCCGCTCAGTCAGGCGAATCCGTTGAATAGGATCGTCGCTGAGCATCAGCGCATGCTCCAGATCGAAGCGCTCGGCGTTAGGGCAGTCCAGGCGTTGATAGAGACTGGCCCTGGCCAGGTAATCGGCGGCGCTGGCATTTCCCAGTTCCAGCACTCGTTCGGCATCGATCAGGGCACCAATGTAGTCATCGTGGGAAAGGTGCAACTGACGCAGGTTGCGTGACAGGCGTTGCAGCATCTGGACGGGCGCGGCGGTGACGAGGTGCTCGGCGCTGAGTTTCATGCTCGGACCGTACTGGCGTTGCAGCAGCTCGCGGCAGTCGTTGGGATACAGACGGCGGCCGCCACAGGGGTCCAGGAGATGATCGGCGCCCGGTACGCGCAGCAGAAAATGCCCGGGGAAGTTGACCCCGACCATGGGAATCTCCAGGCATCTGGCCAGTTCAAGTGCAATCAAACCCAGGGCCAGCGGTTGCCCGCGCCGGCGTTCCAACACTTTGTCGACCAATGCTGCTTGCGGGCGCAGGGGCGAGAAATCGTCCTGTGCAAATCCCAGGTCATTCATACGGCGCAACAACGGCTGGGCCAACTCGCTCACCGGTAACATTGGCAGGCCATGACTGACCCGCTGTTGCAGGTCTTTGAAGTCTTCCAGCACCAAGCCGGGATTTACTGCTTTGTCATGCTCGGCGGCGATCCACAGCGCCGCTTCGAACAGCGCGGGCGGTGATCGTTGCAGGCATTCGAAAAAGCGTTGGCGAGGCGTCATCAAAATCTCCGAGGGAATGCCTCGTTTTAGCCCCGTCTCCATCATTCGTCCAGTACCTCGCCAGGTTATGTCCGAAAGCCTGAATGGCGGCGCCGCTTATTCCGGCGCGCTCCAGCAAATTTCGGGCGCGAGCCTATACTGGCGACTACAAGTCGTGATTCGGGAGCCCCTACGATGTTCGCTCTCATGCAAAGCAATCGCCTTGAATCGCTGCATCTGAGCGTTGACCCGATGACCGGGTTGAAGGCGGTAATTGCTATTCATAACAGTCGCCTCGGGCCAGCGTTGGGCGGCTGTCGTTACCTTACCTATCCTGACGACGAATCCGCTGTCGAGGACGCGGTGCGCCTGGCCCAGGGTATGAGCTACAAAGCCGCGCTGGCGGGGCTTGCTCAGGGTGGTGGTGTCGCGGTCATTGTCCGCCCCGTGCACGTGGAAAGTCGCGCGGCGCTGTTTGAAGCATTCGGCCGCTGCATCAACCAGCTCGACGGTCGATACATCACGGCCATCGACAGCGGCACCTCGGTCGCAGACATGGACTGCATCGCTCAACAAACCCAGCACGTCACCAGCACCACCTCGGCCGGCGACCCGGCGCCGCATGCCGCCATGGGCGTGTTCACCGGGATTCGCAGCACCGCGATGGCCCGGCTGGGTAGCGACAATCTTGAAGGCCTGCGAGTGGCGATCCAGGGTCTGGGCAACGTTGGCTATGCGCTGGCAGAACAACTGCACGCCGCTGGCGCCGAGTTGCTGGTCAGCGACATCGACCACGGCAAAGTGCAATTGGCGATGGAGCAGCTCGGTGCTCATCCGATCGCGAACGATGCACTACTCAGCACACCTTGCGACATCCTCGCGCCGTGTGGCCTGGGTGGCGTCCTCAATCGCCACAGCGTTGCGCAATTGCGTTGCTCGGCGGTGGCCGGTTCGGCGAACAATCAGCTGACGCATCTGGACGTGGCGGATCAACTGGAGCGGCGCGGCATTTTGTATGCGCCGGATTATGTGATCAATGCCGGTGGGCTTATCTACGTGTCACTCAAACATCGTGGCGAAGAGCTGACCACTATCACGGCGCACTTGTCGAAGATCAGTTCACGACTGACCGAGGTATTCGCTCACGCCCAGGCGGAAAAACGGTCGCCAGCGCGAGTGGCGAATGAATTGGCGGAGAGAGTGTTGTACCGATAGAAAGATGAAAATGAAAAAGGCCCTGAGTCATCTCTGACTCAGGGCCCATTCAATTCTGGCGCTGCTTACTTCGGCGTCTTGGCCGCTTTGGCAGGCTTGGTCGGCGTAACGGCTTCAGCCGGTTCGGCGACGTCGGCAACTTCAACCGGTGCAACGACTTCAACAGGCGCGCTCAACAGCTCGGAAAGGGCATCCGGCTGGCTCTTGAACGCTTTGGCGAACACATCGCGGTTCTTCGCCATGTAGATCCCGGCTTCTTCCACTTGCTGTTCGGTCAGGGACGGAACAGCTTTTTGCAACACTTCGGCCAGCAACTCGGCCAGTTCGAGCATTTTGTCATGACGGTCAGCTTCGGCTTTATCCATGAACAAGCGCTCCAGATCTCGGCTGCTGCGGTATACCACTTCGACGGCCATTCACCACCTCACATGCCTTCACATTAAGTTGTCTTATTCGACCACTGTATTTATATACAGCGAAAAGGATAAGCGAATCCCTGCGCTTTGGGTAGTGGCTTTTCAATGTAGACCGAATTCAGGTGGTCTGCGTAAACCTGTGGGAGCCGAGCTTGCTCGCGATGAGGACCGCGAATCCGCCCCAAAAGTGTCCAATAGCAGCCCATCGCCATCTCACCCAACAGCCTCTGGCCTTTTTTCTGCTTGCAGAACAACCGTCACGTCCAACCCGCATCATCCGGTCGAACCGACCTAAGGAAGAAACATCGTGAAAATCAATTGGGCCGAGAAGCTGCGGCAGAACGTGCATCAACTGGCCGAATCCCTCGGCAATCTCTTCGTTGAGACGTTCCACTACCTGGCGCTGTTCGCCATCGGTGCGGTGACCGCGTATGCCGCGGTGATGGAATTTCTGGGGATGATCGAAGAGGGGCACATCAAGATTGATGACATCTTGCTGCTGTTCATCTACCTGGAACTGGGGGCGATGGTCGGGATTTATTTCAAGACGAAGGTGTACGTTACTAACATTCCTCGCGGTAGCTGCCAGATGCTTGCAAGTCCTGATAATGCTGGGGCATGGCGTGCATGACCCGCTTCTGATACGCGTGTGATTGGCTTGATTCGCTCAATTTCTAAACAGTGGTGGGTACGATGACGCAAGAAGTGAAATGGGCTGAAAGCCTGCGTAAAAAGCTGCATGGTGGTGCTGATTCGATTGGCAATTTATTCGTAGAAACGTTTCATTACCTCGCCCTTTTCGCAATTGGATTAATCACCGTTTGGGCTGGAGTCTCTACATTTATAGGTATGCTTCAACAGCCGAAAATATCGGTTGATGATATTTTGCTGCTCTTTATCTATCTAGAGTTGTTAGCCATGGCGGGCATTTATTTTAAAACTAATCACATGCCCCTGAGATTTTTGTTGTACATCGGCGTAACCGCATTGATTCGATTGTTGATAAGTGATGTTTCTCATCACAATGCGCCGGATACGGGGATTCTTTACGTGTGTGGTGGTGTGTTGCTGCTGGCGATTTCGATTTTGGTGGTTAGGTATTCGTCTTATAAATATCCATCAGTAAAAGAAAAAGCAGACTAACCTTGTTATCAGGCATGATCAGGTTGCAAAATGGTAGTAAACGATCGATATTTTAATCAAAGCGGAAATAATGGGAATTTGATTAACTATCATAAATGGTCTTGTCTCGCGGAAAGCACCAAAATTTTGGTGAGTAGCCCTAGCGGTAAGTGAGGATTGTTCCGATTCACTAAGCGTTGGGCATTTTTAGGGAGGAACTTATGCGTTTTATAGTTGGACAGCCTGTTCAGTACTCTGGTGAGTCAATTGTCTATCTGACACCAAATACGAGATGGAACGACTACTCCTTTGTTACGGGGTTTCATGCCTACGTTTCTCGCGATGATGGTATTAAGGATGTAGGGGAAGTAAAAATTGGTTTTTTTGGTCAAAGTACAGAGAACTCTACTTATAGCGTTATTGACAAAGATTTCGGCCTGCTCTCTGATAAATTTTTCTCTCTAGGCCAAAACCCTGACTATTATTCAAATTTATTACGTTTATTTGGGCATGAAACCGTAGGCGACTGCCTCTCTGCTCTAAAAGATGTTGTTTATAATGACAATATATTTGAGAGGTCATATAGAGAAAGAGTTTTTATTGAGTCGCTGTCTCGATTTGTCAGTATTTCAACAATTAAAGGTCAGTTTAGAGAGATTTTGTCAACAGGCGTTTCGTTGGAAAAATATGGTTTCTTGTACTGTCACGAGTCTGGAGAGTCTCTTGATTTTCAAGTTGTACCAGATTCTAAGCCGCCGACAAATGTGCATGCTTTGATTGGGAGGAATGGGGTAGGCAAAAGTTATATACTTCAGACGATTGCGTCATCTATTGATAAAAGAGATGGTAGAGTCGTGAAAGTAAATGGGGATAATGTAACTGCATTTGATTTTGGGCAGTTGCTTTATTTTTCTCTCGGCGTGTTTGGTAGTCCTCTTGAATGTGTTGACTTTAATGACTCTAAGATAAGAATTGAGAGAACTAAAAAGAAATATATAGGGATATATAATCAAGAAACTAAAAAATTGAAAGACATAGCTATAGAAATGTCTGAAGAGTTTTCTGTTTCGATTTATAATTGCCTCCACGGGTCAGAGGTAAAAAGAGATCGCTGGTTAAACGCGGTGAGGGTGCTAGAAGCGGATGTTAATTTTAAAAATTTAAATTTGAGTACATTGGCTTTCTATGAGACCGAAAGCGAGCTAAAAAAAGAGGCGTCCTCAGCGTTTTCATCTCTGAGTTCTGGGCATGCAGCCGTTCTTTATTACGTTACAAGCGTGGTTGAGTTAGTTGAAGATAAGACCATATGCTTGTTTGATGAGCCTGAAAACCATCTTCATCCACCGCTGCTTGCCGCGTTTATAAGAGTTCTTTCTGAAGTCTTGTCTACTAATAACGGTATTGCAATAGTTGCCACTCACTCTCCTGTAGTTCTTCAAGAAATTCCACGTTCTTGCGTTTGGCGCGTCAACGGAGGGGGTGAATTTGCTAGGCCAAATATTGAAATATTTGGTGAAGGGGTTGGCGAGATTACATCTGATGTTTTTAATCTGGATATGAGGAATTCTGGCTTTTACTCTCTTGTTGAAGCGGATGCTAAGACTTTAAAAAGCTACAAGGGGGTTATGAGCTTATACAAGGGGCAGGTCGGTTCAGAGGGCAGGGCGGTTGTAATAGCTTCTATTCCTCGGGGTGATGGCTGATGAAAAAAATCGTATATAAATTCGATGAGGTCTTTGCTGCTTGTGTTAAGGGAAAAAGATATAAGAATAGAGAACTTTCTAGGGAGGAGATAAAGTTAAAAAAGTTTCTCAGAGGGGCTCATAAAGTTTTTCGCATTCATGGCTTTTATAATATTTTTTATTTGTATAGAGACGAGTCCATATCTTATGGCTGGAATAAAGATTTTTTGATTTCTCTGTATGAGAAAAAACTTGTACCTAAGAAGGTTGCAGGAAGGTTTTATTATGATAAATTAAAGTTGTTGGCTCCAGATAATAAATGCCAGATATGTTTGTATGGAGGGGCGGATAGTCTTGATCACTACCTTCCTAAAGAGTTTTTTCCGTCTCTGTCAATTTCTTCTTATAATTTAATTCCAAGTTGTCTGTCGTGCAACGGTAAGAAGTCCACATATGTACCTAAAGCTGAGTCGGAACAGACAATTCACTCCAGGTTCGACAAGTTTTTTCAATCTGATTGGCTGGACGCTTTTTATTCTGATTCAGAAGGAAAGGTTGTGTTTAGTCCAAATAAGAGAAATTATCCGAAGGGAACTGTTGCCTATTCTCGTATTTCTAATCATATAAAAGTTCATAATCTTGACACCTTATATGAAGCGCTTGCTTTGAAAAAATTAAAAGGCTTGGTTGCTCTTGCTAAGAAAACTGGCCAGGAGTTAAGAGATATCGTAACTTTGGAGATTGACAAGATTAAGGATAACTCAGTCAGTTATTCATGTGCGCAGTTTACGTTTGATCAATGGAAGTTAGCAGCTTGCAAAGCACTTCTTGACTCCGAATATTTTCTAGCTAATGGGGTAAGAATTTTTGGCGCTTTGGACAGATACTATGTACCAGATTATGATTTTGAATAAACTTTCCTAGGCGATTTGTCGAGGAGATCCATCATAATTGGATGTCTGCTTTAGAGAAAAAAAGCGCACATCAAAAAATGGAATTAATGCACATGAAATAGAGCCCAGCGTATCTTGCCGAGGGTGATGGAATTTTTAACATATTGCGTTTGTGCTTCTTATGCTTCATGGATTCTTGATATGGGGCATTCCCGTGGATGGCGGGTGAATTTTCAAAGCAAAACTGTTAAGTATTTTAAATTCACTTCCGATAGAAAGCTCTTCATCTAAGGGTTCTTAACTGAATATCCATCTGCTTCATGGTGATTAATCACCTACCTCTGTTTTAATCACGAAATCTACGAGTGATTTTTCTAGCTCAGAGTTTGGGATGGAAATACTATAAAGACAGTTTGACTTGATGTCCAAAATTACCGGGATCCCATCTTGGTAAGACTCTATCTTCACTCTTTCAAACTCCACTGGGACACCTTGTATTAATCTTTGAGCCGATAGAATCGCATTTTCATCGATGTAAATTGAAAATGATATTTTGTCGTGTCTTGTAATGATCTGATTGGAAGAGTAGGAGTGTGTGATTCTTACTCGCGAATTGTCAGAATCTTGAATGTGTTTGGACAGGTCGAGTAGGGATATCTTAATTTGCGAAATAAAGATTTTTGAGCTAATTGCCTCTTCTAGATTTTTTAAAAATGGTTTTATAGATTTTGTTGACGAGTCAATAGTCAGTAATAGAGATTTTCTCGTGATGCTCTGAATGCTAAATATGCATCTACTAACTTTGAAGAAGGTAACTGGTTCTCCAGATTCGTATATGTTTAATTCGTTAAAAACAACTATTTTCTCTCTTATCCAAAATGCTCCAGTTAAAAATTTTCCTGTCGCGATTATGTCGTAGATTCCATGGTCAGATTGTTTGTTTTTATGATTGCTTATCCTTTCAAATATTGTTGGTTGATCAAGATCAATTTTTATGCTGAAAAGTTTACGCACTTTCAGCCTCCGCTTCTTTTGTCGTTGGAAGAGTCGATTGCATGAATTTTGAAATTAAAGTTCTCGCGGTGGTTTCTATTTTTGTGTGAATGTCTCGCTCTATGGTTCCTGAAGGTGGAAACCTGTTCGTGGAATACTTTTCCAGTGACATGTATCTGTAAAAACCTTTTACTTTTTGAGAGAATCTACTGCAATTTTCAGCATCTTCAAATTTTATCTCGATTTCATAAATGTCCGGTGTCGCTGAATCTTCACTACATGTCCATACTACGTGGGACGTGTAAAATCCTTTTTCATGTAATGAGTCTACTTCTTTTGAATTTAGTACTCCTTTCCCATTCAATGACGCACGAAATACATGAGTGCCAGAGTCGATATCGTCATTTTCAGCTTCCAGTTCATCTGAGCTTCCCGAGGATTTATTGATTTTTTCCGGGTTGAAAACTGAAACTTTTGAAACATCTTTTAATGAGTATCCCTTGATTGCTTTGATCAGTTCCTCTAGGAATTGTGACCTAATCTTTGGGTTGTCTAAGAACTCTAGCGAAATCGTTTCTATCTTTGGCGGTGTTTCTTTGTCTTTACTGAGGATTTCGATAAGATGGTTTACCCATTTTTCAGAGTCTTCATTATAAGGGGAGCGAAGTGTAAGTTCTCCTTTTTCTTCCGTGATTACGATGGTGGATTCTTTTGTGACTGTCTGTTGAAGTTGACTTTTATTGGGGTTTATATCTGTGTAGGTTATTGTTAGCCTGATTTCGTTTTGATGTTTGGCAATGGTGGCAGATGCGTCTTTCGGATAGTCTTTAGAGTTTATTATGCTTTTTAATTCATTTGCAGCTTGTAGCACTTCTCCAGAACTTGTGTTGGTGATAAATCTTGAGGTGGTTTTCTCTCGTTGAGTGATCGACTGAAGATTCGACGTTAATTCGTCATAGTCTCTATAACCAGTGAACATTCGGGAGTAATAGAATGAAAGGTTTTTTCTTTCTGTTTTGGGTGAGATAATAATGCCACGCTTAAAGAATATTTCTGCGAGGCTTTGATTGCTGACTTTTGAACTGTTTACGGCATCACAAATTGCTTTGTCATTTGGCATATATATGCTTTGTTTTTCTATACTCACCAGTCCAACTCCTCTTTACTGAAGAAATCACTCACAGTAGGAATGAGCTCAAACTCTATTTTTTCTATAGTTTCCGATTTGCCCCATTTCTTTATATATTCTTGCGAGGCTGTCCTAAAATAATTTTTTGCCATGTCGCTTTGGTCAGATGCAATCGCGCGTATTGATATCTTTTTGTTACTATTTAAAATCTGGTAGTTAGATAGGGAGTCAAGCAAGAAGAACATATCTTTCCAATCATCTATTCTCGCTTTGTAGTAAATTTTGTACCCAGCATCGATAGATTTGATTGCCTCTTGCTTTGCGTTAAATAAATGTTCTTCTTGATACTCAATGATCATGAAAGGAGCAGATATCAGCTCAAGGGTCGCTGGTCTGGAGCTTGGAAGGTTTTTGGCTTTGTGAAGGTTTAGGTCGGGGTAGAAGAATTGATAGTTTGCTCTATTGAACTCTCCTCTAGAATCGAGTTTTTCCAAGTCATCTATAACGGTTTTTATATATTTTATGCTACTTGGTTCTAGTATGTGTATTTGCTGGTCTTTCTGTAGGTCTATGTTCAGGATGTTGATGTCTTGTTCGCTTTCCGCGCTAGTACTAGATTTTTTTGAGCTTTTTTTTCCATAGAAAATATCGTAGAAAGTGCTGTCCCATCCGCCGTCGTGATTGTATACGAATAGCATGCCTCTAATTTCAAGATCTTCCTGGGTTAATGAGTACCGGGTTTTCCATTCATCGCTATAACGAGCGCAATCTATTGAGTGTGCCAATGACTTTAATGCTTTTCGAATAGCAAATTGTTTTATTGTTCCGGTCGCGTAGCTTTTAAGATCTGTGTTAAGAGCGATTGTTTTTTCTGTGTACGGATCTATATAAGAATAAACTACGTCTGTAGGATGATTGTGTGCTTTCTGCTCTGAGTCGGGCTCGGCTTTAGGTGGGTTATGTTTCTGGGGTAATACGCATTCGAAATTTTGGTCTGATGGAGGATGTATATTCCATTTCAACCAAGGAATAATTTCGTTCGCAACTTTACCGGCAATTGCGGCAATACCAGCTCTTTCTCCTCCAGCCATTTTATTCCCTTATTCCTGAGTTGATCTGCTGTCCATGCGCGAGCTTTAACTCCATAAGTCATTTTGACAAATGGCATGATGGCAGGCTAAATGCCAGCATAGATCAAAAACTATTGGTGTCAATCACCACTGTGACCGGATTCGGTGGAAGCTTTCCAGTTCACATCGAGCTTTTTTACCTGTGCGATGTGAGTCATTGCGCCGAGTTCGTAAAAACAAAGAATGACGCCTAGGGCGCAAAGGATCTGCTCTAGGACATCTCAAGATGTCGTAAGGGAGAAAAACTCTACAAGCTTGGCGATTGAGGATTGAGCGTGTTGAAGGTGAGTTCCAGGAACATCATCTGCATCTCAGTTTTGGAAAGTTAATATGAGCAAAAATATTAAATTTATTTTCAGAAAACCCCCGGCAATTTCGTCAAGACCAACCACATGCCCGTGCGCTTCCTGATCTACGTAGCGATCACTGCACTGACGCGGCTGCTGATCTCCAACGTCTCGCACCACAATCCGCCGGACGTCGGAATCATCTACCTGTGCGGCGGCATTCTGCTGCTGGCCTTCGCGATTCTGGTGGTGCGTTACGCCTCGTCGCAGTTTCCTTCGGTGAAGATCGAGCACCCGCAACGCAAGGTGGGTGCGGGTTCCAGCGAGCATCCTGAAGTAGAGAAGGGCGAGCTTTAAATCCCCATGGCGGGGCGGGGCTGACCTTTGATGAGGGGCGGCGGCAGGTTGCGATTGTCGCCGTCTGTCATCGCTTCAAGAATCGCCATTGCACTGTGGCCTTGCTCGATGGCGATGCCAAACTGGATGCTCTGCACCAGACGCTTCAGGCGTTTGGGATCATTACGCTGCTCGGCGCTGATCATCCGTTTGGCCACCACACGACCACTGTTGGACAAGGTCAGCATGATGCTGCCGTCCAGACCCTGAATGCTCAGGTTGATCTGATAATCCGGTGCAAAGGCATCGGTAATGAGCTGAAAAGGGTTGTCCATGATGCGTCACCGCCTGATTGAACGTGCAGTTGTTGACCGGCCATGATCATGTTGGTTCGCAATACCGGACCATTGGCATTCCCTGTTTACTACAGGGATGTAGCAAGGGGCATGCCGGAAAGATTGTCGGACAATAATCTCAATGCGGCGGGCTAGCTGACTAATCAGTTAGCGGGCGGTAACCCGACCTGTAGCAGCTGGCGAAGCCTGCGTTCGGCGGCGAAGCCGTCGTGAAACCAGGCAACGCGGTGTTCAAGTCAAACCGCGAATGCAGGATTTACGACGGCTGCGCCGCCGAACGCAGGCTGCGCCAGCTGCTACAGGGGACGTGCCTTATCTGCCCGATTCAGGGCAGAAACGAGTAAATGATCGCTGACAGTGCAATCAAACCAATCAACACCACAAACACGTTCGAGGCCTGACCCGAGTACTGGCGCAAGGCCGGCACGCGGCGGATGGCGTACATCGGCATCAGGAACAACAGGCACGCAATGATCGGTCCGCCGAGGGTTTCGATCATCCCGAGGATGCTCGGGTTGAAGGTTGCCACGGCCCAGCAGCTGAGGATCATGAACAGTGCGGTCGCACGATTCAGCCAGCTCGCCGACATCACTCGCCCACGACCCCGCAGGCTTTTCACGATCAGGCCCTGGAAGCCTTCGCTGGCACCGATGTAGTGACCGAGGAAGGATTTGGTGATCGCCACCAGCGCAATCAAGGGCGCTGCGTACGCGATGACCGGCGTCTGGAAGTGATTGGCGAGGTACGACAGGATCGAGATGTTCTGCGCCTTCGCAGCGGCCAGGTCAGCCGGGGAAAGGGCCAGCACGCAGCTGAAGCAGAAGAACATCACCGTCACGACCATCATGGCGTGGGCGATGGCCAGAATGCCGCTGCTCTTGGCTTCGGCTTGCTCGCCGTAACGCTGCTTCTGATCAACCGCAAACGCGGAAATGATCGGCGAATGGTTGAACGAGAACACCATCACCGGAATGGCCAGCCACAAGGTCTTGAAGAACAACGGCATCGGCATGCCTTCACTGGCGGTGGCGAAGAATGCGCCATTCCAGTTCGGGATCAGGCTGATGCCCAGCAACAGCAGCGCCGCCACAAACGGGTAAACCAGCACGCTCATGCACTTGACGATGACGCCCTGGCCACAACGAACGATGGCCATCAGACCGAGGATCAACACCAGCGACAGAATGGCCCGGGGCGGCGGGGCGATGTGCAGCTGATGTTCCATGAAACTGCTCAGGGTATTGGTCAGCGCCACGCTGTACACCAGCAGAATCGGGAAGATTGCGAAGAAGTACAGCAAGGTGATCAGTTTGCCGGCACCGACGCCAAAGTGTTCTTCAACCACTTCGGTGATGTCTCCCGAGCGGCCGGACAACACGAAACGGGTCAGCCCGCGATGGGCGAAAAAGGTCATCGGGAACGCCAGCACCGCCAGAATCAACAGCGGCCAGAAGCCACCCACACCGGCGTTGATCGGCAGGAACAACGTACCGGCGCCAATGGCCGTGCCGTAGAGGCCCAGCATCCAGGTGGTGTCGTGTTTGCTCCAGCCTTTGCTGACTGTCGCGGTCTCATGTTTTACGTCTACAGCGGGATTTTCGGCAGCAGGTGTACGCACATCGGTCATCGTTATGGCCTCGTTATTGTTCTTGCTCGGGCTCACGTGGTGCAGGCGGTCAGGGAATGCTCCTCAGCACTCCACCCAGCTAACAGCCAGGCCGCCCCGTGAAGTCTCTTTGTATTTGTCATGCATGTCGGCGCCGGTATCGCGCATCGTGCGGATCACCCGGTCGAGGGAAATGAAGTGTTTGCCGTCGCCACGCAGGGCCATTTGCGTGGCATTGATCGCCTTCACGGCGGCAATTGCGTTGCGCTCGATGCACGGCACCTGAACCAGCCCGCCGACAGGGTCGCAGGTCAGGCCGAGGTTGTGTTCCAGGCCGATTTCAGCGGCGTTTTCCAGTTGTTCCGGCGTTGCGCCCAGTACGTCAGCCAGCCCGGCAGCCGCCATGGCGCAGGCAGATCCCACTTCGCCCTGACAGCCGACTTCGGCGCCGGAAATCGAAGCATTTTTCTTGCAGAGAATGCCTACCGCCGCAGCGCCCAGAAAGAACGCAACCACGTCATCGTCGGACGCGTCCGGATTGAATTTCATGTAGTAGTGCAGCACCGCAGGAATGATCCCCGCCGCCCCGTTGGTGGGCGCTGTCACCATTCGACCGCCGGCCGCGTTCTCTTCGTTGACGGCAAGGGCGAACAGGTTGACCCACTCCATGGCCGACAGGGTGGAGGTGATGACATTCGGCTTGCCGATTTCCAGCAGGCTGCGGTGCAGTTTCGCTGCCCGACGCGGAACATTCAGACCGCCCGGCAGGATGCCTTCGTGACGCATGCCTTGCTCGACGCATTCACGCATCACCGACCAGATGTGCAACAGGCCCTGACGGATTTCGGCCTCGCTGCGCCAGGCCAGTTCGTTGGCCATCATCAGCTCGGAAACACGCAGGCCGTGCTGGTTGCACAGCTTGAGCAGCTCGGCAGCGCTGGAGAAATCGTAGGGCAGCACCACGTCGCTTGAGGGCGCAATACCTGACTCGGCTTCAGCCGCTTCAATGATGAAACCGCCGCCAATCGAGTAATACGTCTGCTCGGACAATTCGCCGGTTTCGCCAAAGGCTGTCAGGGACATGGCGTTGGGGTGGTAGGGCAGGCTCTCTTCGAGCAGCAGGAGATCGGTCTGCCAGTTGAACGCGATGGTCGCCTGGCCCGCCAGGTTCAGTTCACCGGTCTGACGCAGCGTGTTGATTCGGTCTTCGATGGACGTCGGATCAATGCTGTCCGGCCATTCCCCCATCAGCCCCATGACGCAGGCGCGGTCGGTGGCATGGCCAACGCCGGTGGCAGACAGAGAACCGTAGAGGCGAATCTCTACCCGACGGACGGCTGCCAGTATTCCTTGATCGAGCAGTGCTTGAGCGAAGGTGGCGGCGGCGCGCATGGGGCCGACGGTGTGGGAGCTGGACGGACCGATACCGACTTTGAAAAGATCGAAAACACTGATAGCCATGCTAAAGCCTATACAAGCAATGGAAGAGGAATCGCTGCCATTTTTGTAGGACAAGCGCAATGTCGGCGATACTGCCCACCTCGGTCCTACGTGACCAACGAAATTTCCTACTCGAGCCTTTAGCAGGACTAAACGATGAGTCGTCAATTGCATGCCCAGACCTACGTCTGGCTGCACGTATTTTCCTGTGCCGCCCGGCACCTGTCGTTCACCCGTTGTGCCGAAGAGCTGCACATCACGCCGGGTGCAGTCAGTCAGCAGATTCGGCAACTGGAAGAGCGTCTGGGTTTTCGCCTGTTTCACCGACGCGCCCGTGGCGTGGAATTGAGCGCGCAAGGCCAGCGGTTGGCCATTACCGTCAACGAGGCGTACGGCAGTATCGATGCGGAATTGCGACGACTGGACGCCGGAATGATCAGCGGAATTCTGCGCGTGCGTTCAATTCCGTCTTTTTTGAGCAAATGGCTGACGCCGCGCTTGCCGCGACTGCAGCAGCGCTTTCCGGACATTCAGCTGCGGCTGGTGGCAGAAGACAGCAGCGTGCCGCTGCACGAAGGCGACTTCGATCTGGCCATCGACCTGAATGACGGCAGTTATCCCGGACTGTTATCCACCACCTTGCTGGACGAGCAGATCTTTCCGGTCTGCTCGCCAGGCCTGCTGCGTGGGCGCCCACCGCTGCATGGGCCTGCCGACCTGCTGCACTTTCCCCTATTGCACGACATCACCGCCTGGCGCGGCAGTTATGAATATGCGGAATGGGAGTTCTATCTCAACGCCATCGGTTTCGAGGGCGCGGATGTGCGGCGCGGGCACACGTTCAATCGCAATCACCTGACGATCGAAGCCGCCATTGCGGGCATGGGCGTGGCGATTGCGCGTCGGACGTTGCTCAATGACGAACTGGAGCGGGGCACGTTGATCGTGCCGTTTGGCCTGGCGGTGCCCAATCACAAACGCTACGTGCTGCTCTATGCGCCGGGCGCGCTGAGCCATCCGGGCGTTCGTGCGGTACATGACTGGCTGGTGGAAGAGGCGGGGATTTTTCGCAGCCTGCACCCGCTGGCGGAGCGACAGATGTGACCAATTATGACAAAAGAGAGGGTCGACCCAACTCCCGACCTTAACAGCGCTTTTGCTCCCTGTCCGGCTTTTTTTGCGAATGAAAAATTATCTTTTTTTAGGGGTTGAATTGTTCTGCGTGCAGACCGATTGTGTAAGTAAGAGGTCACGGTGATGACGCCCAAGGGCTAGCCGAACGGCCTCTCGCGAGCTAGCTGAAATAAGGGATGAACTATGCAAATCCAAGTCAACAGTGATAACCATATTCAAAGCAGCATCCGACTGGAGGAGTGGGTACGTACTACCATTGAGAGCACGCTCGAACGTTATGAAGAGGACCTGACCCGGGTCGAGGTTCACCTGCGGGACGAGAATGGCGACAAGCCCGGTCCCCACGATATGCGCTGCCAGCTGGAGGCGCGGCCAAAAGGCCATCAACCGATTTCCGTCACCCACAAAGCCGACACCCTGGAGCAAGCGATCGACGGTGCGGCCGAAAAACTCGAACATGCACTGGAGCATTTGTTCGGCAAACTGCGGGGCAAACCACGTGCCGCTATCGTGCCGTTCGAAAGGGTTGCTGCGGACGCATTGCTGGAAGACGAGTTTCTCGAGAACGAACAGGCTGCGCAAAACGGCTGAAGCTTTATTTGATTTTTATTTTTCCAATGACAGCGGGCCTGCTTATGCAGGCCCGTTTTTGTTTGTGCATTCCACGATCCATGCCCCAAGACCCTCCATGTAGCAGCTGGCGTAGCCTGCCTCCGGCTGCTACAAAAGTGCGTTACGCGGTTCCCGGCAGTCAGTTCTCGCCGGACTCTTTTGCGTATGAGAATATTTATCATTAATATTGCGGCCTGCTTGGCTTCGTGACGTTCACGCAGCTCCACCTGTTTCAAGGCCGAAACATGAAAGTCAAAACCCGCTCGCTTCCCGTTTCCTACCGACTTGCCGTCACTTCGCGGGTGCTTGCCGCCGTGTTGGGCGGGTATGTCGTCGCGGCGTTGGCCAGTGTCAGCCTGACAATGTGGCTGCCCATGCCCCGCGCCGAAGCGGTAGTGACCGGCATGATGACTTCTTTTCTGGCGTACCTGTGCGCCGTGTTGTGGTGCTTCGCCTGCCGCAGTGCGTGGCAGGCGTGGTTGGGGGTGATCGTGCCGAGTGGGGTGCTGGCGGCAATATCCGGCGTGGCGTACTGGTTGGGGCAATCATGAAGGACGGATTTCGTCAGGCCATGGCCTGGCTCCATACGTGGACCGGGTTGATCTTTGGCTGGTTGCTGTTTGCGATTTTCCTGACCGGCACCCTCGCGTATTTCAAGGATGAGATCAGTCACTGGATGCAGCCGGAGATTCCCGCGCGATCGGTGTCTTCCGAGGCCAGTCTGGCCCTGGCGCAGGACTACCTGCAGCAGCACGCCCCAGGTGCCTCGCGCTGGCTGATCGATTTGCCGAGTGCCCGAGAGCCAGGCCTGTCGGTGCGCTGGCAACAGTCCCCAGCCAAGCGAGGCGAGCGCGGTCAATTCACCGAAAAACGCCTCGACCCGCAAACCGGCACCGAAGTGCAGGGCCGGGAAACCAGGGGGGGCGAGTTCTTTTATCGCTTTCATTTCCAGCTGCAAATGCCCTACCCCTGGGGCCGCTGGTTATCCACGATTGCGGCCATGGTGATGTTCATCGGCCTGATCACCGGGATCATCACGCACAAGAAAATCTTCAAGGACTTCTTTACCTTCCGCCCGCGCAAGGGGCAGCGTTCGTGGCTGGACGGGCACAACGCGGTGGGTGTTCTGGTGTTGCCGTTCCACTTGATGATCACCTACAGCAGCCTGGTGATTTTCATGTCGATGGTCATGCCAGCGAGCATTCTTGCGTCATACGAGGGCGATGTCCGGGCATTTTTCGATGACGTCTTCCCCGCTTCCAGCGTGCCTGAGCTCGCCGGGAAACCGGGTCAGCTGGCACCGATGGCACCGCTACTGGAGCGGGCTCGGGAGCAGTGGTCGGGCGGTCGCGTACAGCGGTTGACGGTGAACAATCCGGGAGACGCAAATGCCTCGGTGGTGCTGGTGCGTGACGGTGCGGACCGGGTGGTTCATGACGTGAGCAGTGCCGTGACGTTCAACGGCGTTACCGGGCAACTGCTCAGCTCCACCCCGCAGCAGCCGGTCGCGATGGCCATCGCCGGCAGTTTCTATGGCTTGCACATGGGGCGTTTTGCCAGCCCCGTGGTGCGCTGGCTGTACTTCATTTTTGGTCTGGCGAGCACGGCCCTGATCGGCACCGGGCTGGTGATCTGGCTCGGCAAACGCCAGCTCAAACATGCGAAAAGCGCCGTGATGCCGTTTGAGCTGCGATTGGTCGAAGTGCTGAACATCGCCAGCATGTCAGGCTTGACGGTCGCCGTGGCGGCGTTCTTTTGGGCCAACCGCTTGCTACCGGTCGAGATGACGAACCGGTCGGATTGGGAAGTGAACAGCTTCTTCATCGTCTGGGGCCTGAGCGTGATTCATGCGATGGTCCGCCGGGGTCGCACTGCCTGGATCGAACAGTTGGCAGTGGCTGCGTTGCTGTTCTGTGCCGTGCCGCTGCTCAACGCATTGACCACGCCGTACCACTTGGGTGCGACGCTGCCGCAAGGTGACTGGATGATGGCCGGCTTCGATCTGGCGTGTCTGGTCAGTGGCCTGTTTCTGGCGTGGGCTGCATGGAAAATGCAGCGCTCGGGACAGGTGCCAGTCGCGACCGAACAGCGGGCCAAACCGATCACCCTTGCGCGCGAGGCGAACTGAATGCTACTGGCCCTGATGCTCTGTTACGGCGGTTTTACTGCGCTGTGTTTATCCATGGATCGGCATCACACTGAACTGCTCGGTCATAAGCCGTCGGCCCGTCGTCGGCACGGGATGAAGATCGCCGGTTGGATATTGCTTGCCCTGTCGTTGTGGGCCGCCGTCTCGAAGACGGGTTGGTCGCTCGGGCTGGTCGAGTGGTCTGCAGTGTTGATGCTTAGTGCCTTGGTGCTGGTGCTGTTGCTGCCTTATCGCCCGCGTCTGGCGTTGTCGCTGGCCGGGCTGAGTCTGCTTGCCAGCCCCGTCGCGGCTCTTGCGCAGCAGTGATTTGATGATCATCCCCCCTCCCGAATCCAGTGAAGACGACGTCCGTGGGGGACGTGCGCATTTCCTGCAGGTGTTCCTTTCCCAGCGATCACAGATGGAAGCGTTGGTGAGTCGTCGTGTGGGCTGTCGAGCGACCGCTGCGGACCTGGTGCAGGACCTGTTCTTGCGCTTCTGGCGCCGACCGCTGGTGCAGGTCGAAGAGCTCAGCACCTATCTGCTGCGGTGTGCCGGCAACATTGCCATTGACCATTTGCGCAGTGAAGGCGCGCGAGTGCGGGTAAACGAAGGATGGCTGCCGGAGCAACCGGAAAGTCGCGGCAGTGAACCGCAAGCGGCGCTGGAAGCCGGCAACGATCTGCGTCATGTCGAGGCAGCGTTGCGGGCGTTACCTGAGCGTACGCGGCAGATCTTTTTGCTCAACCGTATCCACGGCCGCAAATACGCCGAGATCGCCAAGGCAATGGGGTTGTCCCAAAGCGCCGTAGAAAAACATATGATGCGCGCCCTCGAAGCCTGCAAGGCCAGCCTGCGGGAACCCGAACCGCGCACGCCAGGGAAAGCACCGTGAATCTCAAAGAACGCGTCACTCCGACGCCCGCACAGGAACAGGCAGCATTTGCCTGGCTGAGCCTGTTGCATGACCAGCCCAGCAGTGGTGATCAAGTCACCTTCAGTCATTGGCTGCAAGCCGACCCGGCCCATGCTGAGGCGTACGCCCAGGCACAAGTGGTCTGGGAGATGAGCGAAGCGCCGGCGCGCACCCTGGCCGATGAGGACGCGTTGGCCTTGCAGGGGTATCTGAACGCCATGAACCGTTCACGCCAGACCCGCGTTCGGCGTTGGTCCGGGGCGTTGGCGATGGCCGCGTGCCTGGTGCTGATGGTCGGCATCGGTGCGGGATGGCAGCCATCGCGCTGGATGGACGATCTGGGGGCGGACTATGTCTCGGCACCGGGGGAAATTCGCACCGTGACGCTGGCCGATCAATCCCAGATCACCCTGGACGCCGACAGCGCCATTGCGGTGGATTTCAGTCGTGGCGAACGGCATGTCCAACTGCGTCGCGGTGCCGGATTTTTCAGTGTGACGCACACCGGTGAGCCGTTTGTGGTCGACGCCGAAAAGGGCGAGGTACGCGTCTTGGGCACGCAGTTTGAAGTGCGCCTGCAACCTCGCGGCGCCCAAGTGACGGTGTTGTCCGGAAGGGTAGGGGTGACCGCGCAGAAGAACGCCGAACAACAGATCCTTACCGCCGGCCAGCAGGTGGCGTATGGCGAAGGCGCTGCGGAAAAATCCCATGCGGTCGACAGCGAAGCGCAACTGGCCTGGCGTCAGGGTTGGCTCAATTACTACAAGGCGTCGCTGGCCGACGTGGTGGAGGACCTGGGACGTTATTACCCGGGCCGGATCGTACTGCTCAACGATCAGCTCGCGGCGCGCCGGGTCAGCGGCAGTTTTCCCAGCAAAGACCCGATGGCCGTGCTGAGTTCATTGCAGGGGGTGCTGGGGTTTGAGCAGCATGCGGTAATGGGGCGATTGATTATTTTGCAGTGAAAAAAAGTCAAAAGATCGCAGCTTGCGGCAGCTCCTGCAGGGGGGCGCGTTTTCAAACAGTAGAGCTGCCGCAAGCCGCGATTTTTTGATCTTCCAAAAATATTTTCAACATTCTGATGAGGTAAAACCGATCGCCATCCGTGTAGTGACTGAAACTGCGAGTCATTCGCATCCGAAACAGTTTTACACAGGTCATGAGCAATGAAGTCCAGGGCAAAATCGGTGTCGGTCAAACAATGGTTGGGTGCTTCTGCACTGAGTTTCACGGCGCTGGCGCTCTTGCCATCGAGCATTGCAATGGCCGCCGATACCGGGACAGCGCAGCAGCGAACGCAATTCAGTTTCGCAATGACCGCCAAACCGCTGCCTCAGGCCCTGAGCGACTTCAGCCGGATCACTGGCATCAGCGTGGTCTACACCGATGAAGCGCCGTACGGCATCACCGCGCCCGCCGTGAACGGGCAGATGAGTGCCGAACAGGCGATGCAGCGTTTGCTCAGCCAATCGGGTTTCACCTTCCGTCGAACCGACGCGCACACCCTGGCCCTTGAACCCGTGCCCACCGATGGCGCGTTGAACCTGGGCGCGACCACCATCACCTCGGTGATGGATCAATCCCAGAGCTATCAACCCCCGCCGACCAGTTCGGTCATGCGGTCCTCCGCCTTGCTTCAGGAAATCCCCCAGACCGTCAACGTGATCCCGGCCCAGGTCATTCGCGATCAGGCGCCGCGTAATCTGGATGACGCACTGGCCAACGTCAGCGGCATCACTCAGGGCAACACTTTGGGCAGCACCCAGGACTCGGTGATGACCCGGGGCTTTGGTGACAATCGCAATGGCTCGATCATGCGCGATGGCATGCCGGTGGTGCAGGGAAGGGGGTTGAATGCCACGGTGGATCGGGTCGAAGTGCTGAAAGGGCCGGCGTCGTTGCTCTATGGCATCCAGGACCCGGGCGGGGTGGTCAACATGGTCAGCAAGAAGCCCGAACTTGAGCAGTACAACGCGCTGACCCTGCGCGGCTCGACCTATGGCGATGGCAAGAACGGCAGCGGTGGCAGCTTCGACAGCACGGGTGCGCTGGGAGATTCCGGGCTGGCGTACCGCATGGTGCTGGACCACGAAGACGAAGATTACTGGCGCAACTATGGTGTTCATCGCGAGACGCTGGTCGCGCCATCGTTGGCCTGGTTCGGTGAAAGCACCACCCTGTTGTTCGCCTATGAGCACCGCGAATTTCTCACCCCGTTCGACCGTGGCACGGTCATCGACCCGCGGGACAATCATCCGCTGGACATCCCCCGTGACCGTCGCCTTGATGAGCCGTTCAACAACATGGAAGGTCGCTCGGACCTCTATCACTTCGAAGCTGATCACGCGCTCGACGACAAC
Source organism: Pseudomonas sp. MDV22-iso1 (assembly GCF_058145095.1). Taxonomy (NCBI): domain Bacteria; kingdom Pseudomonadati; phylum Pseudomonadota; class Gammaproteobacteria; order Pseudomonadales; family Pseudomonadaceae; genus Pseudomonas; species Pseudomonas sp. MDV22-iso1. The sequence continues at coordinate 107,797 of NZ_JBYVMF010000017.1, read as the reverse complement.
TGGAATGCTCATTTCGGCTACAGCTGGAACCGTGAAACCTACGACGCCAGCCAGGTGCGCGTCACCGCTATCGACACCACCAAAGGCACGCTGACCCGCAGCATGGACGGCACGCAGAACGCGATCAGTACTGACCGCTTCACCACCGCCAGTCTCGAAGGCAATGTCAACGTGGCCGGCATGCAGCATGACCTGGTGTTCGGTATCGATGATGAGTACCGCAAAATCTATCGCGCCGACCTGATCCGCCAGAAAAGCCTGAGTAATTTCAGCTACACCAACCCGGTCTATGGTCGCGAAGTCGAAGGCACCACTGTCAGCCCCGCGGACAGTGCGCAGACCGATCTGCTGCGCAGCGATTCGGTGTTCCTGCAGGACTCGATCCACCTCACCGATAAATGGATTCTGGTCGGCGGCGCGCGCTTTCAGGCGTACGACCAGTACGCCGGCAAAGGCGTGCCGTTCCAGGCCAACACCGACAGCAACGGGCAGAAGTGGGTGCCGCGGGCCGGCCTGGTGTATCGCTACACCGATGCGTTGTCCTTCTATGGCAGCTACACCGAATCCTTCAAACCCAACTCCACCATCGCCCCGCTGAGTGGCAGCAGCACCGTGCTCGACGGCAGTATTGCGCCGGAAGAGGCCAAGTCGTGGGAAGTGGGCGCCAAGCTGGATATGCCAGGGCGTGTCACCGGCAACATCGCGTTGTTCGACATCAAGAAGCGCAACGTGCTGGTGGCCAATTTCGAAGGCCCCGTGACGATTTACAGCGCCGCCGGCGAAGTGCGCTCCCGTGGTCTGGAACTGGACCTGAGCGGTCAGCTCAGCGATCGCTGGAGCATGATCGGCAGTTATGCGTACACCGATGCCGAAGTCACCGAGGACCCGACCTACAAAGGTAAAAAACTGCAAAACGTGGCGAAAAACAGCGGCTCGCTGTCGGCTGTGTATGACTTCGGCACGATTGCCGGTGGGGATCAATTGCGGGTGGGGGCGGGGGCACGGTACGTCGGGGAGCGGGCAGGTAACGCGGTGAATGATTTCGACTTGCCGAGCTACACCGTGGCCGATGCCTTCGCCACTTACGACACTCGGGTCGAAGGTCAGAAGGTCAAATTTCAGCTCAACGTGAAGAACCTGTTCGATCGCACCTACTACACCTCAGCGGCAAGCCGGTTCTTCGTGTCGATGGGGGATTCACGGCAGGTGACATTGTCCAGCACGCTGGAGTTCTAACATCCATTGTGGGGGCGAGCCTGCTCGCGATGACGGTCGTACATCCAGCATTGATGTTGCCTGAGAGGGCCTCATCGCGAGCAGGCTCACTCCCACATTTGATCGGCGGTGAACACCAGATCCGCGTTCTACACACAGACCCTTTGGGAGCGAGCTTGCTCGCGATGACGGCCGGGCGAACACCATGGATCTCAGGATTACCGCAAAAACGCCTGCCGATACTCCCCAGGCGTTCCACCCAAGGACTGGCGGAATCGATTGGTGAAATGACTGGCACTGGAGAACCCGCACGCCAGTGCAATCTCTCCCAATGGCTGTGACGTCGTGCGCAATAATTCCTGCGCCCGGCTCAGTCGTCGCGCCAGCACATACTGATGCGGCGGCAAACCAAAGCTCTCGCGAAACATCCGCGCAAAGTGATACTCCGACAACGCGCACAACCCCGCCAATTGCCCAAGGCTGATGGCCTCGGCCAACTGGCTGTCGATGAACTCAATGAGCTGCCGACGCTGATGCGCCGCCAGCCCGCCCTTGAGTCGCAATCCTTCGCGCTTGCCGACCTGACTCAGCAGCACATGGCTGAGCATTTCGTGCGCCAGACTGCTGGTCAGCAGGCGTTCACCGGGTTCGTCCCAATTGAGCGAGATCAGTTGCCGAAATCGCCGGGCCTGAATGGGATCATCAAGAAAGGTGTGCTCGCGCAGCAGCAGTTCACGAGGTTCGCGGTCCAGCAGCGTGACGCAACCCAGCGCGAATTGTTCGGGGCTGAAATACACATGGGCCAGGCGAATGTCGCCGTTGATCACCCAGGCGGAAGGTTGATCCGCTGGCAGAATACACAGCTTGTCCGGAGCCCCCATGACACCGGGCCGGTCGCGGCGAAACGTCCCGGTGCCGCCAGCGATGTAGCAGGACAGCGTGTGATGGCTGGGCGCCTCGTAGTCCTGGGCGTCGTGATGGTTGCTCCACAAAGCTGCAGCCATGCCGTCACCGAGCTCGGCGCTGTGCTCGAGGCGAGCATGGTGCGAGCGGTTGAGGGCTTGAAAAACTTGCAACGATTCCAATGCGGGCATGATCACTTCTCTCTAACGCCTTGCATCCTACTCCGTAGAGCGTGCCTCGCCAGCCCGTCGCTCGACAAATGCGCAAGTTTTTGCAAGTGCGACCAGCGCCGACGCAGGACACTGATGCTCTACCGAGGAGCTTGCGCCATGAACCTTTCGTTGTATTTGCTGACCGTGTTGATCTGGGGCACCACCTGGATTGCCCTCAAATGGCAGCTGGGCGTGGTCGCGATCCCGGTGTCGATCGTCTATCGCTTCGGTCTCGCCGCGTTGGTGTTGTTCGCGATTCTGTTGCTCAGCCGTCGCCTGCAAGTGATGAACCGTCGCGGACATCTGATCTGCGTGGCGCAAGGGCTGTGCCTGTTCTGCGTCAACTTCATGTGTTTCCTCACCGCCAGCCAATGGATTCCCAGCGGTTTGGTCGCCGTGGTCTTCTCCACAGCCACCTTGTGGAATGCCCTGAATGCGCGGGTGTTCTTCGGTCAGAAAATTGCTCGCAATGTGCTGATGGGGGGTGCCTTGGGTCTGCTGGGATTAGGTCTGTTGTTCTGGCCTGAGCTCGCCGGTCATACCGCCAGCCCCGAAACCTTGCTTGGCCTGGGGTTGGCGTTGATCGGCACGCTGTGTTTTTCGGCGGGCAACCTGTTGTCGAGCCTGCAGCAGAAGGCGGGCCTCAAACCCCTGACCACCAACGCCTGGGGCATGGCCTACGGCGCGGCGATGCTGTCGGTCTGGTGCCTGGTCAAGGGCACTCCGTTCGACATGGAGTGGAGCACGCGTTACATCGGCTCTTTGCTGTACCTGGTCATCCCGGGCTCGGTGATTGGCTTTACGGCCTACCTGACGCTGGTTGGGCGGATGGGGCCTGAACGCGCGGCTTATTGCACGGTGTTGTTCCCGGTCGTGGCGCTGAATGTCTCGGCATTTGCCGAAGGCTATCAGTGGACCGCTCCAGCGCTGGCGGGATTGGTGATGGTCATGCTGGGCAACGTACTGGTGTTTCGCAAACCTGGTGTGAGCGTAAAACCGGTAGAGGGAAAGTTGGCATAAGCGCACGCTGTTTAATTATCTTTAACCAGCACGAGATAAATAAGGCCGAGAAACATGAATTCAATGTTATTTCGCGCCCAGTGGAAGCCGTTGCCTTGTATCGAACTGTCCATGTCGAACCATTCATTGAGGACAATAACGTAGAACGTGAAATAGACAAAAATAGCGGTGGTAAAACCGACGATGGCAAACTTCTTTGCGTCATGAAATTCATGACGCGGGGCATTGATATTTCGGTATAGCTGATAAGTGCCCACCAGGAAGCTGAGCGTAAACATAATCTCGAGCGTAATGACCGCCCAGTAAAACCGATGATGGAACAGTGTTGAAGTGACCGCGCGATAGCGGCGTGATTCGTTGCCGACGGTGTCGCTCATGCTGATGATGCGCCCGATGTAGTCGGAGTAGGCCGTGTAATCGGTGAAGTTGTTGGTCAAGGTGACCAATCCAAAGAGTGCGGCCATTAAAACAATCAGTACTTTGCTCCGCCTGATCGTGCAAAGGGTGGTGAAGTTGCTCATGCAAGTAATCTCCGAATGTACGTATTGTGCTTTTAGCGTTGTCGGAGTTTATAGCGGATGGCGTGTAAGTTGCCGGCGACTGAGTTGCAGGTTATGTCGCTGTTACTTGATCATTTGTTATGAAAGTCGTTGGTGAAGTCGGCACGCGCTTGAGCACGTGCCGTCGCCTTTATCAGCCTTTCCAGACCTGCGGATTGACCAGATCCTGTGGTCGCTCACCCAGCAGAGCGCTGCGTAGATTGGTAATAGCGCGGTTGGCCATTGCATCACGGGTTTCGTGGGTGGCTGAGCCGATGTGCGGCAGCGTGACAGCATTTTTCAGCTGGAAAAGCGGCGATTCAGCGAGGGGCTCTTTCTCATAGACGTCCAGCCCTGCGCCACGGATGCGGTTGTTTTGCAGCGCTTCGATGAGTGCCGGTTCGTCCACTACGGGGCCGCGGGCAATGTTCACCAGAATCGCGCTCGACTTCATCAATGCCAGCTCGCGATGGCTGATCAGGTGCTTGGTCTTTTCGCTGAGCGGCACCACCAGGCACACAAAATCGGCTTCAGCCAGCAACTGGTCAAGACTGCGAAACTGAGCGCCGAGTTCTTGCTCCAGTGCGGTCTTGCGACTGTTGCCGCTGTAGATGATCGGCATGTTGAACCCCAGCCGGCCACGGCGGGCAATGGCTGCACCGATGTTGCCCATGCCGACGATGCCCAGGGTCTTGCCGTGTACATCACTGCCAAACAGCGGAGCACCGACGCTGGCTTGCCATTGACCGGCCTTGGTCCAGGCATCCAGCTCGGCCACCCGCCGCGCGCTGCTCATGATCAAAGCGAACGCCAGGTCTGCGGTGCTTTCAGTCAGGACGTCCGGGGTGTTGGTGAGCATGATGCCGCGCTCATTGAAGTAGGCAACGTCGTAGTTGTCGTAACCCACCGAGACGCTGGAGACCACTTCCAGTCTCGCCGCATTTTCCAGTTGCGCCCGCCCCAGCTTGCGACCGACGCCAATCAGGCCGTGGGCGTGAGGGAGGGCTTCATTGAACTGGGCATTGATGTCGCCGTTTTTCGGATTCGGCACGATCACGTCGAAATCCTGTTTCAGGCTTTCGATCATGTCGGGCGTGATGCGGCTGAAAGCGAGTACGGTCTTTTTCATGAGAGGAGGCTCGTCGTGCTTGGAGAATGCCAAGCACGCTAACATTCTTCCCGGGTTTTGTGCGAGACCGTCGACGCAGATAAACCCTGTAGGAGCAGCCTGCGGCAGCTCCTACAGTAGCCGGTGGCATGACGGCTCAATTCGCCAACCGAGCCCCCGCCAGGCTTCCGCTCAATTCATACGCCGTCAGTTCCGCCTGATGCGCTGCCAGTATTTCCGGCAACGAGCCACGCAGGTACTCGACCCATGTCTTGATTTTCGCATCGAGGTATTGGCGCGAAGGATAAATCGCGTACAGGTTCAATTCCTGCGAGCGGTAGTTCGGCATCACCCGCACCAGCGTGCCATTGCGCAAACCCTCAATGGCCGCATACACCGGCAACACGCCAACGCCCATGCCGCTGGTGATCGCGGTTTTCATGGCGTCCGCCGAGTTCACCAGAAACGGTGAGCTATTGATGGTGACCATTTCCTGCCCTTCAGGGCCGTCGAAGGTCCATTTTTCCAGCGGGATGACCGGGCTGACCAGGCGCAGGCAAGCGTGGTTCAGCAGATCGCTGGGTTTGTGCGCGCAGCCGTTGGCTTTTACGTACGCCGGCGACGCGCAGACGATGCTGTAGGTAATGCCCAGGCGTTGCGAGACAAAACCCGAGTCCGGCAGCTCGCTGGCGAGCACGATGGACACGTCATAGCCTTCGTCGAGCAAGTCCGGCACGCGGTTGGCCATGGTCAGGTCGAACGTCACGTCGGGGTGGGTCTTGCGGTAGCGGGCGATCGCGTCGATCACAAAGTGCTGACCGATGCCGGTCATGGTGTGCACCTTGAGCTGCCCGGCGGGGCGTGCGTGAGCATCGCTGGCCTCGGCTTCCGCCTCTTCTACGTACGCCAGGATCTGTTCGCAACGCAACAGATAGCGCTTGCCGGCTTCGGTCAGGGCGATGCGCCGCGTGGTTCGATTGAGCAGTCGGGTTTGCAGGTGGGCTTCCAGATTGGAGACCGCGCGCGAGACGTTGGCTGTCGTGGTATCGAGCTGCACGGCGGCGGCGGTGAAGCTGCCAGCCTCGGCCACGTAGCTGAAGGCGCGCATGTTTTGCAAAGTGTCCATGGGGTGCTCTCGGGTTCGATGGCAAATTGTGACACGAAGTTTCAGGGTCTGAGACCCCCGACGAAGGGATTATCGCGTTAACGGTAACAAAGATTCACAAGAATCCCAGCTTATCGCCACTCCGGGCGCCCCCTAGAATTGCGCCCACCTCTGTAGGAGCCTCGTTTCACTCGACCGCTCCTCCAAGGGAATCCCCCTCAGCTCAGGAATTTGCAGCAGTGCCGCGTCGCATCAGCAGAGCGCTTCAGACGCTCAGTGTTTTGGCTCTATCCCTGACAATCAGCGGCTGCATCGGAACCGGCGGAATTGCCCCCCAGGGCAAGGCACTGGAGGCCAATTCACTGGCCACCGACGAAGCCATCCAAAGCGCCGCACAGGACGCTCACTGGCCCGCCACGCAATGGTGGCAGGCTTACGGCGACCCGCAGCTGAACCGCTGGATCGACCTCGCCCTGCAAGGCAGCCCCACCATGGCCATCGCTGCCGCCCGTGTACGTCAGGCGAAAGCCATGGCCGGCGTTGCCGAGTCCGCCGAGTCCTTGCACATCAACGCAGACTCCACCTTCAAACGTCACAACTGGCCCACCGATCAGTTCTACGGGCCGGGCGAGCTGGCGAACACCACGACCTGGGACAACAACGCCTCGCTGGGCTTCAGCTATGCACTCGATCTTTGGGGCCGTGAAAGCAATGCCACCAAACGCGCCGTCGACATGGCGCACATGAGCGCCGCCGAAGCGCGCCTTGCCCAGCTGGAACTGCAGAACAACATCGTGCGCGCCTATATCGAACTCTCGTTGCATTACGCACAACGGGACATCGTCACCGCGACGCTGACGCAGCAACAACAGATTCTCGACCTCGCGCAAAAACGCCTGGCGGGTGGCATCGGTACGCATTTCGAAGTCAGCCAGGCCGAAACCCCGCTGCCCGAAACCCATCGCCAGATCGATGCGCTGGACGAAGAAATCGCCCTCAGCCGCAATCAGCTCTCCGCACTGGCGGGCTTCGGACCGGGCCAGGGAACCCAGTTGCAGCGACCCACGATGTCGCTCGCAGCGGCACTGAAACTACCGTCGTCGTTACCGGCGCAGTTGCTGGGTCAACGCCCGGACGTGGTCGCCAGTCGCTGGCAGGTCGCGGCGCAGGCGCGGGGAATCGACGTCGCTCACGCTGGTTTCTATCCCAACGTCGATCTCGTCGGCAGCCTCGGCTACATGGCGACCGGCGGCGGGGCGCTGGAGTTTTTGACCGGCAAAAAACTCAACTACAGCGTCGGTCCGGCGATCTCGCTGCCGATTTTCGATGGCGGGCATTTACGCGCCGAACTGGGTGAAGCGTCAGCCGGTTATGACATTGCCGTCGCGCACTACAACCAGACCCTGATCAACGCGCTGAAAAATATCTCCGACCAGTTGATCCGTCGTGAGTCCATGGAAAAGCAGCAAACCTTCGCCGCCGAGTCGGTGGCGACCGCGCAGAAGACCTACGACATCGCAATGATCGCCTATCAGCGTGGGCTCACGGATTACCTCAACGTGCTCAATGCCCAGACGCTGCTGTTCAAACAGCAACAAGTCCAGCAACAGGTCCAGGCCGCGCGCCTCGGCGCTCATGCCGAGTTGGTGACGGCGCTCGGCGGCGGGCTGGGGGCGGGTAACGATGTGCCGAAAGACAGTCAGACCCAGGCACCGAAAACCCCGGTTCTATTACGTTGAACACACGATCTGTGGCGAGGGGATTTATCGGAATGCCGCACCACCCCGAACCACAATCTGTGGCGAGGGGATTTATCCCCGTTCGGCGGCGAAGCCGTCGTAGATCAGGTGAATGCGGTGTGTCTGGAAGAACAAGGTGCTTGGGTTTACGACGGCTTCGCCGCCGAACGGGGATAAATCCCCTCGCCACAGGTGGTGCGGCATTCTGATAAATGCCCTCACCACAAAATAGTATTCAACCTAAATTCGTTGAACAGGATTCCATGACTCCCTTGCCCGCACCACTGCGCTGGCTGTATTCCCTTGAATGGCGCCGGGGTTTCTTTGACTGGGCACGCAGCGACGGCGTGACCTGGGTGTACATATTCAAAGTGCTGTTCGCCGCTTTCCTGACCTTGTGGCTGGCCATGCGCCTGGAGCTGCCGCAGCCGCGCACGGCGATGATCACCGTGTTCATCGTCATGCAGCCGCAAAGCGGACAGGTGTTCGCCAAAAGCTTCTATCGTTTCCTCGGCACACTCACCGGCTCGGCGGTCATGGTCGCGCTCATTGCCCTGTTCGCGCAGAACACCGAACTGTTCCTTGGCTCGCTGGCGATCTGGGTGGGCATCTGTTCGGCAGGTGCAGCGCGTTACCGCAACTTCCGCGCCTATGGTTTTGTGTTGGCCGGCTACACCGCGGCGATGGTCGGTTTGCCTGCCTTGGCTCATCCGGATGGCGCGTTCATGGCGGCGGTCTGGCGGGTGCTGGAAATCTCGTTGGGGATTCTCTGCGCCACCGTAGTCAGCGCCGCGATCCTGCCGCAAACCGCCAGCGCCGCGATGCGCAATGCGTTGTACCAGCGCTTCGGTGTGTTCGCCTTGTTCGTCACCGACGGCTTGCGCGGTCGCAGCCAACGGGACGCCTTTGAAGCCAGCAACGTGCGGTTCATTGCCGAGGCGGTGGGGCTGGAAGGGCTGCGCAGCGTCACCGTGTTCGAAGACCCGCACATGCGTCGGCGCAACGGTCGCCTGAGTCGTTTGAACAGCGAGTTCATGGGCATCACCACACGTTTCAATGCCTTGCACCAGTTGCTCGAACGCTTGCGCAACAGTGACGCGGATCATGTGGTGGCCGCCATCAAACCGGGCTTGCAGGACCTCGCCGAAGTGCTCGACGGTTTCAGCGGTCGCGCGTTGACCAGCCCTGACGCTGTCCGTTTGGTCGCGGCCCTGAGCGCGTACAAAGAAGCGCTGCCAGCGCGTGTCCGCAGCCTGCGAGCAGCGTTTCAGGAGAGCGATCCGAGCGACGCCGAGCAACTGGATTTCCACACGGCCTACGAACTGCTCTACCGCTTCGTCGACGACCTGCACGGTTATGCACAGACTCACGCCTCCCTGGCGGATCACAGTCATGCTCGAGAGCAGTGGGATGAACCATTTACCCCGCAAACCAACTGGATGGCGTCGGCCGCCTCGGGGACTCGAGCGGCGTTCATTCTGGTAGTGCTCGGCAGTTACTGGGTAGCGACGGCGTGGCCGAGCGGCGCCACCATGACCCTGATTGCTGCGGCAACCGTCGGGCTTTCAGCCGCGACACCCAATCCGAAACGCATGGCCTTTCAGATGGCCTGCGGGACTTTTCTCGGGGCGTTGATCGGCTTCGTCGAGATGTTTTTCATCTTCCCGTGGATCGATGGTTTTCCATTGCTGTGCGTGATGCTGGCGCCGGTGATCGTGCTCGGCTCATTCCTGACGTCACGGCCCCAGTACGCCGGTGTCGGCCTTGGCTTGCTGATCTTTTTCAGTACCGGATCAGTGCCGGACAACCTCACGGTCTACAACCCTTACGCGTTCATCAACGACTACATCGCCATGGTGCTGGGCATGCTGGTGTGCGCCGCCGCCGGGGCGATCATTCTGCCGCCTAACAGTCGCTGGCTATGGCGTCGGCTGGAGCAGGATTTACGCGGGCAAGTGGTGTACGCCATCAGCGGCAAGCTCAAGGGCCTGGCCTCCGCTTTTGAAAGCAGTACCCGGGACCTGCTGCACCAGGCCTATGGCCTCGCAGCGGGTCAGCCACAGGTGCAGCGTGACTTGCTGCGCTGGATGTTCGTGGTGCTCGAAGTCGGTCACGCGATCATCGAGTTGCGCAAGGAGCAGGCGATTCTGCCGGTGCATCCGGCCTACGCCGAAGCCCAGCCGTGGCGTCAGGCGATCCGCGTCATGGGCCGTTCGTTGATGCGCCTGTTCCTGCAACCCAGCGCCAGTAATCTGGAGCGTGGACTGATCGCCGTCGATCATGCAATCAGCCGTGTGCAGGCCACCGACGAACCCTTCGCCCCGCACTTCGACACCTCGGCTTTACGCCGGGTGAAGAGCTACCTGCACTTCATCCGCACGTCGCTGCTCGACCCGCAATCGCCACTCGCCGCCTACGCGAAAAGTACCCCTCAAGGACTTGAACATGCCTCGTGAAATCGCCTTCCACGGCGTGTACATGCCGACCATGACGCTGATGTTCTTCATCGCAGCGGCACTGGCCTGGGCGCTGGACCGGTTCCTGTCCGGGTTCGACCTGTACCGTTTTTTCTGGCACCCGGCGCTGCTGCGCCTGAGCCTGTTTACCTGTCTGTTCGGCGCTTTGTCGCTGACCATTTACCACTGACTCTTACACTGAAGAAGGCCCTGATGAAAAAGCTTTTCAGCCTGCTCGCCACCTTGTTGGTACTGGCGCTGGCGATATGGATCGGCCGGACCCTTTGGGTACATTACATGGACACGCCGTGGACCCGTGATGGCCGGGTGCGCGCCGACATCATCAACGTTGCGGCTGACGTCACCGGGGAAGTGGTAAACGTGCCGGTGCGCGACAACCAATTGGTGAAGAAGGGCGATTTGCTCATACAGATCGACCCTGAGCACTACCGTATCGCGGTCAAACAGGCGCAGGCACTGGTGGCGTCACGCAAGTCGACCTGGGAGATGCGCAAGGTCAACGCCCACCGCCGCGCCGACATGGACAACCTGGTGATCTCCCGGGAAAACCGTGACGACGCCAGCAACATCGCCGACTCTGCCCTGGCTGATTACCAACACGCCCAGGCACAACTCGAAGCCGCCCAGCTGAACCTCAAACGCACCGAAGTACGCGCAGCGGTGGACGGTTACGTGACCAACCTCAACGTGCATCGCGGTGATTACGCGCGCATCGGCGAGGCAAAAATGGCCGTGGTGGATATGTACTCGTTCTGGGTGTACGGCTTCTTCGAAGAAACCAAACTGCCCCACGTACGGGTAGGCGACAAGGCCGACATGCAACTGATGAGCGGCGAAGTCATGAAGGGCCACGTGGAGAGTATTTCTCGCGGCATCTACGACCGTGACAACCCGGAAAGCCGCGAACTGATCGCCGATGTAAACCCGACGTTCAACTGGGTGCGCCTGGCCCAGCGGGTGCCGGTACGGATTCACATCGATGAAGTGCCGGAAGGGGTGCTGCTGGCGGCGGGGATTACTTGCACGGTGGTGGTCAACAACGGGCTCTGAATCACTGCATTCTTTCGGTAGGAACCGGAACATTGTGGGAGCCGGCAAGCCAGCTCCCACATTGGATCTCAGTCGTCTACACAATCAGGCCTGTAAACGTCTCATGCAAATGCCGCCACACCACCCGGCCATCAACCTGTCTTGCAAACACCACCGTCGACCGCCGATCTGTCTCCAGCCCCGTCGCATCCACTTGCCGCTCGCGATAACTCACCGTCGCGCCGCGCTCATGCTGATCAATCCCGCGCAACTCACTGAGCTCGATCCTGAACCCGTTCCTCATCCCGCCAGCCATCTTGAACAACGCGGTCAGTGCCTCTAAATCCAGCACCCGGCCCAACGGCGTAATCATCGAAAACCGGGGTGAAAAACGGGTCAGCAAGTTATCCAGGGCGTCGTTGCCCTGAGGAAGTGCAAACCATTGTTCGATCAGTCGGTGGGCTTCAATCACTTCATCAAAGTAGTCTTGGTAATCATTCATGTGGTTTTTTCCTGTAGGGGAGCGGGTCGGACAAGGGCCCTCACGTGCGTCGCATCGAAACGCAGGACGGCGAAAATCGGCAGTAACGTCAGGACTGCTGCGACCAGAAAACAGTGCCTGAAGGCATCAGGCAACTGGGGGTTGAGAGCACCCAGTAACGAACTCAATACCGCTGCGCCAAGGCAGAAACTCAGCTGGCGATTGATGTTCCACAACGCGCTGGCGTGGTTCATGCGATCAGCACGGATATCGATAAAGGCCAGGGTTTGCGCGCTGCTGCTGCACAAGCTGCCACCCAGTCCCATCAAGGCGTATGCGGTGACCGGTAACCATCCGTGAGGTTGTTCGATCAGCATCAACAAACCAATGCCCGCGCTCTGTAGCAGCATGCCGAACACCAGCAAGGGCTTGGGCCCCCAGCGATTAAAGCCCTGTTTGCCGACGACAATCGCAACTGCCGAACCCAGTGCCCAGGGCAACATCAACCCACCGATTTGCGCAGTGCCGAACCCCAGTTGATGCAGGTACAGCACAGCGATCAGGCTGGTGCCAATGAACACGCCGGGGACCAGCAAATACACGCACATCGCCAGGCGCAACGAAGGGCTGTGCAGCAATTGCAGATCGAGCAGCGCGGCGGGCTTGCGCCAACCATCGCGCAGGTACAGCCCGAATGTGACGGCGCTCAACAGCAGGCCGATCAAACCGAATTGACGTGTGCCAGCTTCACTCAACAGGCTCAAGGCAATCAGCAGCAAACTGAGGCTGGAGGCGGCCAGTAGCAGGCCACGGCTGTCCAGCGTCGGGCGATCGCTCGCGGGGTCGTCGACCTTCAACCACAGCGCCGCCAGCACCAACGCCAGCAACGTCAACGGCAGGTTCAGGTAAAACACCCAACGCCAGGACAGGGCCTGGACAATCCATCCGCCGACCATGGGTGACAGCGCCGGGACCAGCAACGCAACGGACAGCACCCACAGGGTCAAGCGGCTGCGCAGGTGCGCTGGACAATGACGAAACGCCAACGCCTGACCAACAGGAATCAACAACCCGCCGCCGAGTCCTTGCACCAGTCGCCAACCGATCAGCGCTTCAATCGAGTCAGCCCCTGCAACCAACAGCGAAGCGAGACCGAACAGCAGCAGTGATGCGAGTATCAAGCGCCGCTCGCCAACCCTTGCCGCCAGCCACACGCTCATCGGGATGATCAGCGTCAGACCCAGCATGTAGGCATTGCTGATCCAGGCCAGTTGGGTCACCGAGGCGTGCAGGTGTTGTGCGATGTCGGGGTAGGCGATGTTGGCGACAAACATGTTCAGCAGATCGAGGGCAAATCCCAGCAGATACACCAGCGCGACTTTCGAGCGATAGGACATGACGACTTCCCTGTGTTGATGCGTGCAGGGTAGGGCGCACGAAGCACTATGGAAACGCTGGTTTGGCTGCTAGTTTGTCAAAATTATTTTGACAGTGAGCATTCTCTGACATGGTCAGCCTGGACCGTTTTGACACCTTCAAGGCCGTAGTAGAGGCGGGGTCGCTGACGGCGGCGGCCGATCTGCTGGGGCAGACGCGCGCGGTGGTGAGCTTCAATCTCAAACGCCTGGAAGCCGAACTCGGTGTCACGTTGCTGACCCGCAGCACACGGAAACTGGCGCTGACCGATGCCGGCGAACGTTTTTACCAGCGCTGCGTGCGAACCCTGGACGAGGCCCGAATGGCCGTCGAGGAAGCCCGCAGCGAGCACCTGCAACTGCGGGGTACGTTGCGCATCACTACCACCGTGGAGTTTGCGTTGGCGCAGGTAGTGCCGGCGTTGACGGTCTTTCGTGAGCAGCATCCACAGCTGCACGTTCACCTGTCGACGTCCTCGACCCATGCCGATCTGATCTCCGAACGCTTTGATCTGGCGATCAGGTTGGGTCGCATGCTGGACTCCAACCTGCGCGCGGTGCAGTTATCGACCTTCGATATTTTCGCGGTGGCGGCGCCTGCCCTGATCGAGCGTTTTGCCCCGGCATCAACGTTGGCGGCACTGGAGCAATGGCCGACGCTGGGGCATGGGCGAGTACCGGAATTGACGGTGACAGACCCCGAGGGCGTGGAGCATCTGTACCCTCCGGGGCCGTGGACAACGGCGATCGTCGCGGACAACTCGGTCACGCTGCGGGCGTTTGCCTTGGCCGGGCAAGGCGTGGCAGTGCTGCCTGACTGGCTGGTTCAAGAGGATCTTCAGGCGGGGCGGTTGGTGCGCTTGCTGGCGGATCATTCGTTTGCCCGGCAAGGGGTGTATGCGCTGTACCCGGACACCCGGCACTTGCCGCTGAAGGTGCGGGCGTTTATTGATTTCATGAAGGCGTGGGGCTGATTGTTGCGGTGACTGTTCTGGCCCAATCGTCGGAATGCCGCCCAGACCAAGCCACGCTCCCACAGGATCGAGGGTGAACACATCCACTGTGTACGGCGCAAATCCCCTGTGGGAGCTAGCTTGCTAGCGATAGCGTCACCTCGGTCTCAAAGCTGCCCCTTCAACCCGAACCGCTTCATCAACCCAGCTTCCAACAACCCTTTTGGCAACAACCCCGCCAACAGCGGCAAAGCCCGAGACCCATTGCCCAGGCGAATCAACCGTGGCGGTTTGCTCTGCTGCACAGCCTTCAGCAAACCGGCAGCAAACTCACTGGCCGGCGTCGGCTTGTCCTGGGACGCCTTGGCCCGCGCCCGAATGCCTTCACGCAACGGCCACCATGGCGACTGCTCGGTGATCAACTGTTCGGCTTCGTGACCGGCATTTTTGGCGAAGCTGGATTCGATGGCCCCCGGCTGGACCTCCATCACACGAATACCGAATGGCGCCAACTCCATGCGCAAGGCATCGCTAAGTGCATGCACCGCGGCCTTGGACGCGCAGTACGCACCGGCAAATGGCGTGACGAGCACCCCGGACACGCTGCCAATGTTCACCACTAATCCTTTGGCGCGACGCAGCACCGGAAACAGCGCCCGGGTGACACCGACGATGGCAAATACATTGGTTTCGAACTGACGCTGCATCGCCGCAACACCGCCATCGAGCAGCGGCCCCATGGCGCCATAACCGGCGTTGTTGATCAGCACATCAAGCCCGCCACGCTCCTGATTGATCCGTGCGCTAAGCAACTCAAGCGCCGCGCCGTCATTAACGTCCAGTTGCACGGCGGTGAACCCGGCAGCGGACAGGAGGGCAACATCTTCCGCCTTGCGGGCGCTGGCCCAAACTTCGTAACCGGCCGCTTTAAACGTATCGGCGAGGGCGCGGCCAATGCCGCTGGAACATCCGGTAATCAATGCAACGGGCATGGCGCGGTCCTTGTGCAACGGGAGGAATGGGACGATCAGTCGGAGAAACTACCTTGCAATCGCTCGGCGCGAAACTCGAGGGTTTGCGGGCGATAACCCGGACGCAATGGCGGCATGGGCAAACAGTCTTCCCAGCTGGCACCGGCCTGCAGTTCGCCGGGGCCACGGTAGCGGGGCGCGGCGTATTGATTATCGGCCAGATTGACCGTGTCTCCCGGCGCGTACGCGGCGACTTTCCAGCGCAATTCCGTCAACGGTACATCGTTGCCGTTGTTCATTTTCAGCTGCAACGGGCGATCCGCCGGGCACTGTTCGGGCGCATAGGCAATGCGCAACTCAAGCCGCGCCAACTGCTTGACCTCGCGGTTGTCCAGCCAGATCACCCACGCCGCTACCAACCCCAATCCGATGGCGGCGGCCACAGAGACAGGCAAGGCTTTGGAGGGGTAGCGCAGTAACAGGATCAACCAGGTAATGACCAGCAGGACGCCGATGAACATCACGCAAACCTCGGGGGGAGAGAAGGACATCCTACCTAAGCGCAGGGGAGGTTGGCGATTGAAAAGGAAGGTCAAAAGATCGCAGCGTGCCGCAGCTCCTACATGGAAATGCATAACCCTGTAGGAGCTGCGGCACGCTGCGATCTTTTGATCTTGGTTAACAGACAAAAAAAGCCCCCGCCCAACCCGCTGCGGATAGGGGACGCAACGGGCTGGACGGGGGCTTCTTTTTTTGCCGATCAATTACTGCGCGATGGTTTTCACCGACACGCCGCGCTCGATCGGGTTGGAACGACCGTAGATATCTTCAAACCGCTCGATATCGTCTTCGCCCAGGTAGCTGCCCGATTGCACTTCGATGATTTCCAGCGAGATCTTGCCCGGGTTGCGCAAGCGGTGGACCGAGGCGATCGGGATGTAGGTCGACTGGTTTTCAGTGAGCAGGAACACGTTCTCATCGCAGGTCACTTCAGCGGTGCCGCTGACCACGATCCAGTGTTCGGCGCGGTGGTGATGCATCTGCAACGACAGGCACGCCCCCGGCTTGACCGAAATGCGCTTGACCTGGAAGCGGCCGCCCATGTCCACCGAGTCGTAGGAGCCCCACGGACGATAGACTTCACAGTGGGTCTGGGTTTCGCTGCGGCCCTGTTCGTTGAGGGTGTTGACCATCTGTTTCACGCCTTGGACCTTGTCCTTGTGCGCGATCATCATGGCGTCCTTGGTTTCGACCACCACGATGTTTTCCAGGCCGATCACCGACACCAGTTTGCCGTTGCCGTGGATCATGCAGTTCTTGCTGTCCTGGATGACCACGTCGCCTTTGGTGACGTTGCCGTTGGCGTCTTTTTCATTCACTTCCCACAGCGACGACCAGCAGCCGACATCACTCCAGCCAGCGGTCAGCGGCACGACGCAGGCGCGCTGGGTTTTTTCCATCACCGAGTAGTCGATGGAGTTGTCCGGGCAGCAGGCGAAGGTCGCGGAATCGATGTCGACGGTGTCGGCATCCTGCTCGCTGCGTTCCAGGGTCAGGACGCAGGTGTCGTAGATGTCCGGATCGTGTTTTTTCAGCTCTTCGAGGAAGCGGCTGGCGCGGAACAGGAACATGCCGCTGTTCCAGAAGTAACCGCCGGACTGGACGAACTCGGTGGCGCGTTTCACGTCCGGTTTTTCGACGAATTGCGAGACGCGGCTGATGCCTTCCGGCAGCAGCGAATCATTGGTCGACTTGATGTAGCCGTAACCGGTTTCCGGTTTGGTGGCGGGGACGCCGAACAGCACCATTTCGCCATTTTCAGCCGCAACGGTGGCCAGGGCCAATGCGCGTTGCAGGGCTTTCTGATCTTCGAGCACGTGATCCGCCGGCAGCACCAGCATCAATTCATCGCGACCTTCATTGACCAGCATCATCGCCGTCAGGGCAACCGCTGGCGCTGTGTTGCGGCCGAACGGTTCCATCAGGATGCGTTGGGTGTCGAGGTTACGCGCGCTCAACTGCTCGTTGACGATGAAGCGGTGTTCCTTGTTGCAGACCACGATCGGAGTGTCCATGCCTTCGAACACCAGACGCTCCAGGGTTTGCTGGAACAGTGTGTGTTCGCCGGTCAGGGCGAGGAACTGTTTAGGGAATTGCTTACGCGAAAGCGGCCAAAGACGTGAGCCGCTACCACCTGACAAGATCACCGGAATCATGTTGTTACTCCTTGAAAATCGTTTGGTTAGAGCTACGAACGCTGTGTCGTTTCACTCTTGTTTTTGTTTCGTGTCCCAACTGACACCTCAGTCCCTTGTAGGAGCGAGCTTGCTCGCGATGGAGGTCAACGAAAACGCGTGCATCCTGGATGTACGCGTTGTCCTTGAGCCTTTCGCGAGCAAGCTCGCTCCTACAGGGGGCATGGGTCAGTCAGGAAAATTCTTTAGCGCGTCGACACCGGGCGTTTTACCCAGACTGGCGACAGGCTGCTGCCGTTGCCGGTGACGTACAGCACCGCAGCTTCACCGCGTTCCAGGGCAACCGGCTTCACGTCGCCGACTTTGGTGGCGCCGTCGTACAGGGCCAGGCTGACTTTCACCGGGTTGATTTCACGTTCGCCACGACCCTTGGCGGCCACGGACGGGACCACTTCAGTCTTGCCATCGGCAGTCTTCAGGGTCAGGGCCTTGTCGCTCAGGTTCTGCACGCGAACCAGGGCTTTCTGCTTGTTCTTGAACGGCGGCTCTTCGATCAATTGCGGCGCGCCGCTGGCGTTGTTGACCAGGGTGTAATAGTGATCACCGGCCAGTTTCACCGGCAGGGACTGGCTGCCGACCTTGGCGCTGTAGTCACCGCCCGGCATGAAGCTGAAGTCACTGCTGGACAGCGGCGCGACATCGCTCAGGTTGGTGGTGCCGACGGTGGCGCTGACTTCAGCGTTACCGGCGTTGTAGATACGTACAAAGCTCGATCCTTTCGGTGCGGTCGGGCCGTAGAGCGCCGAGTCACCGCCAGCGAAGGCGTTCATGGACAGAACGCTGAAGGTGGCTGCCAGAGCAAAGGTCTTAGCGAGACGGCGAGGAGTAGTAGTGAAAGTCATGGTGTACCTCTCTTTCAGTTTTGCGCCCGGTCGGGCGTCTCGGATTTAGTGTTTGCGGCTACGTTTTGTTGGCGGGCGCCGGCTTGTTTAAGCTCTGCGACCCACTGCGGGTCGGCGTCACCGATTTCGTTGTTCACAGGCAGATAACGTTCAGGAAACTCCCAGATCAGCACCTGTGGCGGGCTGTTCTTGAAAGCATCGCTTTTCAGGTAGCTGAGCATCGGCAGAATCGGGCCATGGCCGTCTTCGGCGTAATTGACCACGTCGCTGTTCAGCGCTTGTTTGAGCGCACCCACAAAATTCCAGTTGGGGTTGGCGCTGTAGCTGGTGCCGATCAAGGCCACCGGCACTTCGGTGTTGGCGAACAGAGCGTCATCACCTGCAGGCTGATCAGAGACGGCCACGGTGTTGCGCTTCTGCAGCGGCTCTTGCGCCGGCATCAGGTTTTCGAACAGCGGGTCCAGCGGCAGGAACAGACGAAGGTCGCCCTTGTGGGTAACTTTCTCCGCAGGCTTGGTGACGAACTGCTGCGGCTCGCCGCTGAGCGGGAACTTGGCCTGAATGGTTTTCGCCAGGGTTTCGGCGGCGACCTGCGCGCCTTCCGGGGTCCAGTGGGTGTCGGTGCGCAGGAACACTTGCTCACCGTTCAGCTTGGCCTTATTGAACGGGCCCAGCAGGTCAGGGGCGAGGATCTTGTCGGCCGCCACACGAGCGTGGAAGTCCTGGTACAGGTTGCCGTGGATGCTCGAAGGTTTTACTTCACCCAAGTGCTCCGGGTACAAGCGCGCCTTGGCCGGCACGATCGCCATCACCAGTTTCACGCCTTTCTCTTTCAGGGTCTGGCGTACGCCTTCAACCAGCGCGTAGTTGCCTTGCAGGTTCAGCTCTTCGTTGACGATCGGGTTGAACTCTTCATCGCTGTAGAGCCACTGATCGCGACCGAGCACGACGCCCGGACGACCTTCGTTGAACAGTTTGAAATCCAGTGCAGCCCACAGGTTGGTACCCAGGCGCTTGATCGGGAATTCGTCGTCGTAGTGCGTCTCGACGGCCTTGGTCCAGCGACCGTTGAGTACCGTGGTTTCGGCATTGGTGCTGAAGCCCATGAAGCTGCGCGTGGACCACAGGCCCAGGACAACCAGCGTCACCATGAACAGGGCGATGTAGAAGATGCGTAATGAGCGGGTCATGGTCAGATCCCTCAGAACTGGAAGTAAAGGAACGGCGAGAAGCTTTGCGCCGAGAGTTTGAAAATCGAGGCGATGAACAGCAGCAGTACCAGCGTGCGCATCACGTAGCGCGACCAGTCAGCGGTCCAGTAAGCCGGTTGCACGGTGGCTTCAACGCCAACGGTGTAGCCCGGTTCGTGGATGCTGGCCGGGTTATCGCCCGGTACGGCTTTGATCATTCCCGGTGTTGCGGTGGCAGGGCCGTCGGCTTCGACGTTCACCACCGGCTTAGTCTTCTCAGGCGGCAGGTTGCTGTAGAAATCGCGGATGCCGAAGAACGCCAGGGTTGCGTACGCCACAATCAGCGTCGCGACTTGCAGGCCGGTGAGGCTGGCCTGGTTGAGTTCCGACAGCGACCATTCGCCGAAGCTGAACATCGCGCCATACATGCGGCCGGCGACGTGCAGGTTTTCCGAACGGAAGATCACCCAGCCCATGACCACCAGCAGGAACGTCAGCGCCCAACGGACCGGATTGATGCTGCGCGGCGAAGTGTTCAGGCCGAGCGCTTTTTCGATCGCCAGCCACATGCCGTGCCATGCACCCCACACGATGTAAGTGATGTTCGCGCCGTGCCACAGACCACCGAGCAGCATGGTCAGGAACAGGTTGCGATAGGTCATCAACGTGCCTTTGCGATTACCGCCCAGGGTGATGTACAGGTAGTCGCGCAGCCAGGTGGACAGGCTGATGTGCCAGCGACGCCAGAACTCGGTAATGGACTGGCTGATGTACGGCTGCTTGAAGTTTTCCATGAAGCGGAAACCCATCATCAAGCCCAGGCCGATGGCCATGTCGCTGTAGCCGGAGAAGTCGAAATACAGTTGCGCGGTGTAGGCGAGGGCGCCTAGCCAGGCATCACCCGTGGTCGGGTTCTGCAAGGCGAAGCAGTGATCGGCGACGACGGCGAGGGTGTCGGCGATGAAGACCTTCTTGATGAAACCCTGCATGAACCGCGTGCAGCCCTCGGAGAACTTGTCGAGGGTGTGTGTGCGGTTGTTGAACTGATCGGCCAGGTCGCGAAAGCGCAATACCGGGCCGGCGATCAGGTGCGGGAAAATCGCCACGAACGCCGCAAAGTCGATCAGGTTGCGGGTCGCCGGGGTATCACCACGGTAGACGTCGATGATGTAGCTGATGGACTCGAAGATGTAGAACGAGATACCGATCGGCAACAGCACGTGCGTCAGGATGAACGGCGACAGGCCGACCGACGTCATCATTGCGTTGATGCTGTCGACGCCGAAGTTGGCGTACTTGAAGTAGCCGAGAATGCACAGGTCGACCGCCACGCCAAGCAGCAGCCAGCGCTGGGCCGGTTTGGTCCGCACGCCTGCGGCGCCGACTTTGAGGCCGATCCAGTAATTCCACAGCGTAACCGCCGCGAACAAAGCCAGAAAGTCCACGCGCCACCAGGCATAGAACACATAACTGGCGATCAGAAGCAGCAGGTTGCGATAGCGTATTCCGCTCAGGTAATACATGCCGAGAAAGATCGGCAAGAACAGAAACAGGAACACGTTGGATGAAAATACCATCCCGATCTCTCCATGTTTAACCAACAGTCAAGGGCCAACGGCCCCCCCAAACCCCCCACAGAAAACCGGAGGGCAACACACAAAACTGAAACCTGACACTGACCCTGTAGGAGCTGCCGAAGGCTGCGATCTTTTGATCCTGATCTTTAAAAGCAAGATCAAAAGATCGCAGCCTTCGGCAGCTCCTACAGGGTGGCTGTGTTGAGTCTAAGAACCCTTGCCTTTTTCATTGGCCGGGTCGTAGACCTTGGTCAGGTCACCCCCGAGGCGGAAGGTCTTGAACGGCTGCATCTCGTGCTTTTTCTCAAGCACATCCGGCGAGCAGGTGTAGAGCGTGCAGAACGGTTCCAGCCAGGCAAATTTCGAGTCGACCTTGAGGTCGGTCATGTCCTGTTCCTTGCCGTTCTTCTCTTCGAATTCGTCCGGGTCGTTAACCCCGGCGAGCACCCGATCACCCAGGCGTTTCAACGCGCCGTTGTTTTCCTGACGCAGATCCACACCGTTGACCTGGGCAAAACTGGCGATCATTGCCAGCGGTGGCAGGGCGTAGTTGTGGTAGGCGAGGGCGCGCTGCTGACGCTTGAGTTCGTTCGGCAGGTAGCCGTCGGCGTCGACCTGATTGACGCCGACCTTGTATTCCTTGACGGCCCAGTCGAACAGGTCACGGCGGTTGGTGGCGACGGACGTTGCCATCACCGACCAGGCGGCCCAGTACGAGTGGTTGTTGGTTTTTTCCAGCGGCAGGTTGTCCCAATCGCTGACCACCTGATCCGCCATTTTGCTGAACCAGGCTTCGATCAACTGCGACTCTTGCTGATGGTTGGCCAACGGATGCGAGTCGGAGAACTTCAGGCGGATGTACGAAGAGGCCATGCTGCCCAGTGCCCATTTGCGCATGGACTTGCCGGTGTGGTTGAAGTCCTTGGACATCAACGCATCCGACTTGGCCCAGGCCGTCAGCCAGTTGAGCGTGCATTCCAGTTGTTCCGGGCGACCGTCACGCATGTACTGCATGACGCGCTTGCTGGTGCCGCGTTCCATCTTGGTAATGTCGGCGGTGGTGTCGCGAAAGGCTTTTTCCGACTGCACGTTCAGGGTCGAACGGGCCTTGTCGGAACCTTCGTACTTGCTGCGGAATTGCAGCGAACCGGTGTACGGCGTCGGCATCGCATCACAGCCTTTGCTGCTGTCGCCGGTTTTGACTTTTTCAATCGGCGCGAAGTAGCCCTGTGGCGGGCGCAACGGCGCGGCAGCCTGGGTGGCGCCGGCGAACATCGCCAGCGTTAGCAGCGATGGCGCGAGTAAATTTTTCAACGTTCGGTTTCGCATGGCAGACCTCATTGCCCGACCTGAGCGGTACGTTGCTCAGCACTCGGGAATACGTTGCGTTTGCAGATTTTCGCTTCGACCTTCTGTGGCGCGGCACCTGCTTCAGGGCCCTGGACTTCGACGGCGAGCAGATTCTGCGAGGCCCAGTCTTCGTCCGTGCGCAACTCGAAGGCAAAACGCCCATCGGTGTCGGAAGTTTCCGGTTTGTCGATTTTGATGTCCTCGTGGCGACCGTTCATGTACCAGAGGGTGGCTTGCAGGGTTTTCACCGATGGATCGGCGAAGCGGATGTCTACCTGGTGACTGCTGTTTTGCAGGTTCAGGTTCTTGCTGTTGACCATCAATTCGTTCTTGCCCGGTTTCAACGTGGTGCTGCCGGTCATCTGTGCATCCTTTCCTTCGCAACCGTTGTCCAGCAGCGCCATCATCTGGCGGTAGATGGTTTCCTGGTCGAGGCGGTAGAGCGGCGAGAATTCCCAGATCAGAATCTTCGGTGGCTTGGTCTGGAATTCTTCGCTGCCCAGGTACTGCAGCATCGAACCTTCCAAGCCACCGCCGGGGAACGCCACGTTGAGGATGTCGGCGCCGATGGCCTCTTGGAGGAAACCGGCGAAGTTGTAGTTCTTGCCACTGTGACTGGTACCGACCAGGGTGATTTCCGGATTGCCGGAGTCACTGAACAGATCGCCATCGGCGGCTTCGCCTTTGGGTTCTGTGGTGAATTGATCCATGTACTGGATTGCGTAACTGGTGCCGCAGAGTTGACCGGCCATATTGTGTAATGTTCCGGTCTTGCCCATGCGACCCGACCTGTGGGTCTCGAATTCGCGTTTCGGAATGTCGGCGTAGGCCGGAATCTGCTTGACCTTTTCAGCCACGATTTTCGCCGTACGCTGGGCGCCATATGGCGTCCAGTGCTGGTCGCCGCGGAAGTAGAAATCGTGGGCGGGCAGGGTGTCTGGCAGCGATTCGTTGGTCAGCGGCGACAGGTCCGGCACCACGTAACCCATCTGCGCGAAACGCCCGAGCATGGTCTTGTAGTTCTTCAGCGCCTTGTCGAAATCGAACTTGGCTTTTTCTTCCGGATTGAGCTTGTTGCGGTTCACCAGACCACGGGTCGGCTGGTAAACCACCACCAGTTCCACGCCTTTGCTCTTGAACGCATCGTGCAGTTCTTTCATGCGTTTGTAGCCGGCCGGCGTGGTGTCGAATTCGGTGCGCAAGTCTTCTTGCGTACGGAACAGCCAGTCGCCCTGAGCCTGCACCAGCGTGGTGAAGTTCTGCTGATAGCGCGTGGTGTAGTTCTTCGCGTCGTGCGCTTCCGGGCACAGGTTGCAGCACGGATCAGCGGTGAATGTCGGCGCTTTAACTTCATCGGCACGGACGCCATTGCTGGCCGCGAGAATCCCGAGAGTCAGGCCTGACAGGCTGAGTAATTTGATCAAGTGTGGGTGCATAAAATTATCCTCAGTCCTGCATTTCGGTCTGGCGTTCGACAGGGTCGATCAGCACGGCTTTCTGCTGGCGTACCAGCAGGTCGAGAATTTCATCCTGGCGCTCACCGAGAATGCCGTTGAAGCTAATGCCGCTGGATTTGGTCGGGGCGAGCATGGACACGCGATACAACTCGACGCTCAGCGGCGAGTCGATGGACAGCGGTCCGCTGCCGTTACCGGCCAGTTCACCGCCGACGATAATCAGCGACACCTGGGCGTCGAACGGGTCGAGCTTGATGTCCCGGTCGGTGTCGGTCAGGTCTTTGATGTGGCCGTAGACGCCGGTCAGGCCGTTGGCCAGGGACAGGTTTTCGTAGAGGCGAATGTTCACGCTGTTACGAATACGGATGCCGTGACGACGGTTGCTGATGACCTTGTTGCCGTAGATCAGGTTGTCGGCACTCTCGTAGAGGGTGATGCCGTCGGTGTGGTTCTTGTAGATCTCGTTGTAGGCGATCAGGTTGTTGACGCTGTTACGGTCGATCACCAGGCCCGACAATTTGTTGTCGAAGCTGCGGTTGTTGAAGATGAAGCTGTCGTTGACCTCACGGGAAATAATGATCCCGTGCTTCTTCTTCGTGCCGTACACCGTGTTGTCCGCAATGATCAGACCGTGTGAACGGTCGTGCGGGTCGATGCCGTAGACGATGTTGTCTTTGTAGGTGTTGCCCTTGACCACGAAGCCGGTGGTTTCGTAGCAGTAGAAGCCGTACCACATGTCCGAGAATTCGGAGCCGACGATCCAGCCGGTCGGTTCAGGACGCTTGAGCACCTTGGCCATGTTTGGCGTGTATTGAGAAATACTCACGCCGTACGACTTACTGTTGGCGTAGCCGAAACTGGCGATCTTGCTGTTGGCGATGTAGGTCTCGGTGCCGCCCCAGGACAGCAGGAACGGACGGAATTCCTTCGGCGACTTGAACGTCGCCGGACCGTTGTCCTTCTCGCGCCAGCCAGTGATTTTGGTATCGCGCACAAACAACTGGCCGTCGTTGACCAGGAACGAACCGGCCTCTTGGGACAGGCGCAATTCCTGGGTCTGCTTGTCGATTTCCAGGATGCCTTTGTTCCCGACCACGATCGGCAACTTCGCCAGGTAAACCCCCGGCGAGGTTTCGCTGAAGTACTGCTTGGGCACTTTCTTCGCCAGGTCCTTGAGGTTCATGTAGCCGTCGTCGATGAAAATCGCCTGGGGAATGCCGTGCTGACGCACTACCCACTCGGCCATTTTGTTATCGCCGCCGATGAAGTCCTTCAGGGCGTTTTCCTGCATCATCCGGCGCACACTGATTTTGCCGGCCTTGGTGCGCACGACTTTCGCGGCGATGGCTTCGGCGGTGTAGCCGGAGGTATCAGGCAGTGTTGGCTTTGCAAGCTCCAGCGGCGCGGTTGGCGCGCTGGTGACGGTGTAGGTCTTGGCCTGTTGCAGCTCTTTGCCGAGGGTTACAGGCTTGGTCGCCGGCTCCACGTTGGCGAAGGCAGCCGAGCTTGCCAGCAGCATCGCGCCGGCCAGCAAGGTGATCGAACCTCGCTTCGGATTATTCATGTCGGGCACTCCCTTCGCGGTTCGCATCAGAAGCGCCAGATCACGTCGATGAATGCGCGGTGCATGTACGAGTCAACGCCTTTGCCGTAGGCATCGCCTGGCTTGAAGACACCGCCACGCAAACGCACCAGGGCAGAAGGCTCATCGATCGACT
Organism: Pseudomonas sp. MDV22-iso1; assembly: GCF_058145095.1. NCBI lineage: Bacteria > Pseudomonadati > Pseudomonadota > Gammaproteobacteria > Pseudomonadales > Pseudomonadaceae > Pseudomonas > Pseudomonas sp. MDV22-iso1. The sequence goes on along the minus strand of NZ_JBYVMF010000017.1, from coordinate 82,241 downwards.
GGCTCAGCGAAGCAGGCAGCAAGCCTTGCTTGAAGTACTTGGTGACCACCACGTCCATTTCCTGGCCGAGGTCCTTGTTGCCGTCTTCCAGCGGCAGGGACGTGCTGGAGAGGATGGCGCCGGTCACGTCGTCGGTGTCGTTCTGTACGGCGTTGATGCCGTTGCTGCCGACCGGCTTGTTGCCGTCGACACGCCAGAATTTGTGGTAGATCACACTGGCGTCGTATTCGTCGTTGAGCATCCACGAACCGAACAGGGAAGCGCTCTGCATGTTGTTCATTTCGCCGCGGAAAGCCTCGCCGAAACGGTGAACGCGCGAGCGGGTACCGGTGTAGTTCGAACGGTTGCTTTCCAGGCCATTCTGTTCGTAATCGGCACTGGCACGGGCATACGCCGCACCGACTTGCCATTGCGGATCGAGGCGCAGACGCACACCCAGGTCGGTGGCCCAGCCATCGACGTTACCACTGGTCTTGGCTTGCGCAGGCGCGGTGCCGTCAGCGTTCAGCGGGTTGACCTTGTCGCGGTCGCCGCTCATGCCGGTGACGCTGCCCCAGTAGTTGACGGTGTTGGTGTTGCGCCAGTTATAGGCATCGCTGTCAGCGGTGAGGCCGATCCAGCTGAGGTCGCCGTTCTGTTTCTTGTCCAGGGAATCAGGTGCCACACCCGGTTCTGCGTAGTCGAGCTTGCCGTCATCGTGGGTGTGATGACCGCGAATGCCGACCCAGTTGCCCGGGGTCCACTGGTACGCCGCATCGGCGTAGGCATGCAGGCGATCCTTGTCTTTTGGCGCCAGCTCCTTGAGGTCGGTGCGGTATTCGCTGAAGCGTTCGGCGACACCGGCGTTGGCACGCAACAGGGTGGTGTCGAACGTCCAGTTCAAGGCTTCGATGTTGGTGTCGCGCCATTGGCCGTCGTCGTTGCGCAGGCGCTGGCGGCCGAGCTTGAGCATCTCGCCAGGGTAGGGCGTAAGGCCGCTGTAGCCGACCCAGAACTCACGCATCGCCAGGTAGTTTTTCTTGGTCTTGCGATCACCGTTGTCGGTGGTCTGGGTGCCGTCGCTGTCGGACTGCTGCAGCGTGTCGGTCTCGATGATGTCGGTCGACGTCACCGCCTGACCCATCGCATAGGCGCTCCACGCGCCGCTTTCGCCATACACCCAAGGGCGCAGGTCGAGGCCGACGCCGTTGACGTCGCCGCCTTTTTGCGTGCCCAGGTCGGTATCGTCTTCGGATTGGGCGGTGACCTTTACATCAAGGCCGTAGTTCTGGCTTTCAGTCAGGGCCGCGAGGGTCGGGCACGACCACATCAAGGCGAATGTCAGGCCAATACCGGCCTTAACGAATGGATTCAACTTCATAGGGATTCCTCGCCGTCTTCTTCTTGCAGGGCATGCAGATCCAGCGTGTTCTGGCTCAAGGCACCACGAACGGCCTGTTCTTGTTTCAACAGGCGTTGGGCCTCGGCGAGCTGGGCAGGCGGCAGTTGGGCTTCGAGTGTTTGCGCAAGCTCGGTGGCTTGCGGGGTGTCTTGAGCCTTGGCGAGCTGGCTGAAGACATACGCGTTGAGCGGGTTGGGCTTGGTGCCTTTACCTTGGGAAAACAGCTGGGCAATGGCGAAGTCGGCGCTGTTCTGGCCGTTGCGCGCAGCGGTCAGCAAGTGGTCCAGCGCTTTCTGCGAATAAACCTTGCCCAGGTAACCACGGCGATAGATCTGGCCGAGGTAGTAATCGGCGGCGACTTCGCGGCCAACGGCTTTCTGGAAGTGTTCTTCGGCAGCCTTGGCATCGGCCGGCACCATTTTGCCTTCGTAGTAAAGCTTGCCCAGCAACAGCTCGGCGCGCGGCTGATCGGCGGCGCGGCCGTTGTCCAGGTACTTCATCATCGTGTCGACGTCGCCGAGTTCGGGGAAGTCGTAGAGCAGTTGGGCAAGGCTGACCCACGACGCCGGGTAGCCAGGGGCGATGCCTTCGAGCAGCGACTGCGCGGTTTTTTCGTCGGTGGTGCCCAGGGTCGGGTCGCCGAGTACGCGAGCGACGCTGTCCACGCGCTGAGCGGAAACGGTGCCGCGAGCGTGAGCCGCTTGCATCTGCTTGATCAGCTCGGCTTGCAGCTCGGGCTTGGCTTGTTTCTGATAAACCGTGGCCAGCTCGACGTAGCAGATGTCGGTGGTGTTCAGCGCGGCTTTGCAGATGGTTGCGACTTCGTCCAGGTGCTGGTCGTAAGTGCCTTGGGTGCGATACAGCAGCACTTGGGCGAGACCCGCTTCAGGCTTGCCTTCGGCGCGCCATTGGCTGATCTGCTGCTGGGCGTTGATGTTCGGGAAACTGTGAGGGTATTGCAGGTACAGCATGGCCAGCGGGATCAGCGTATTGCCTTCGCCATTGGCCGAGGCCTTTTTCAACAGGACTTCGGCTTCGTGCTGTTCGGCTTCGGTCGAACCCGGTTTGGCGACCAGCAAGCGACCCAGGCGAGCCTGGGCTCGTGGCGAGACATCGGCGGCGGCGCGGTAAGTCGCTTCGGCCTGCCGGATCTGCGCCGGGTCACGGCTGTCGACCTGGATATCGGCGAGGCCCACCTGCGCTTCGCTGTAGCCGAGGTCGGCCAGTTGCTTGTAGTTCTGCTGCGCCAGCGCGGTGTCGCCGCGCTTGAGGGCTTCATTGGCCAGGCGCTGGTCGGGCAGGCCGGCGCAACCGGCCAGGCTGACGGCCAATGCCAGTGCACACATCGCACCCCTGTGGGAGCCAGCCTGCTGGCGATTCAAGCGGCTCGGTGCATCAGACAAACCGCAGCGATCCCATCGCGAGCAGGCTCGCTCCCACAGGGATTGCGGTGTTCTGAGGATAAGTGGAATCGTCACGGGCATGTCCTCCGGTTACAGACCAGCAGCCATGGCTTTGTCGATCAGCCAGTTCAGGTTCGGGCCGCGGTCGCTGTTCACTTCAACCGGGCGACCGGCGAACTTGCTGTCCAGTGGTTCGTCAGGCTGGATCAGCACGCGGATGTCGGAAGACAGATCAGCGCTTTTCAGGCTGGTGCTGCTGACGATTTTGCCGGTGCGGGTCTTGTCTTCGCCGGCAATCTGGAAGCTGACGTTGGTGCCTGGACGAACGTCGCCGAACTGGCGATAGGAGAAGCGCGCTTCGACGTTGGCTTCGCTGTTACGCGGTACCAGGTTGAAAATCACATCGCCCTTGCTGGCGTACTGACCGTCGGCAACCAGTTGCTGCGCCACGGTGCAATCGCACGGCGAGGTCAGGGTGCCGGTCATTTGCTTGCCGAACAGCTCTTCAACCTTGGCCGGTTGCAGCTGGTCTTCGTCCAGATGACCTTTGAGCACGTCGAGCATGCTGGTGCTGAACGTCGCCAGCGGTGCGCCTTTGGCGGCAACGCCGTCTGCCTTGATCAGGCTTTGCACGGTGCCGTCACGCGGCATGGTGATGTTCATGCCCGGCACGCTGACCAGACCGGCCTGGGCGTGGCTGACGAAGTACATGCCGTACACCGACTTGAAGATGAAACCGAACGCGGTCAGGCCAACCAGGAAAATCGCCAGGCTGAAAGTCACTGCACGCAGACGACCAAACGGCGTCATGCCGTGGCCGCCGTCCTTGACCTTGCGCGCCTTGGTGAAGTTGTCGCGCTGCAAGGTCGCCAGCACTTCACCCATGCTGACGATGTCGCCGGCCAGGTGCGAGGTGATCAGGTGACGCAAGGTCGAGATGTCCTGCTGTTCCAGGTTCTGGAACTGGCAACCGGCGCGACCGGTCTGGCGATCATAGGAGCGAACCTGCAACTCCACGTCCATGGCCAGGCCGAGGTTATCGATGACGAACTGCAGGCGAGCCTTGTGCACATCGCCGATTTTCAGCGGCAGCTGACCGGCGTTGAAGGCCAGGCCGCCAGCGGAAAGGTCGATCACTCGAGCTTCAACCGGGGTCCGGTCAGGACCGAAGAAGCGCAGTTTGGCCGGGATTTTCACTCGGGCGTGTTGGCGCTGGGCTTCAGATTCGTGCACTACGTTGGCGTTGACGGCGGTATTCATAAGGGGCGATTTCCTGGTTAATTCAATAAGGGGGCGGTCAGACCATCATCAGCAGCACGGCGACAAAAATGCTGCCGGCGGAGAAGGTCATGGTCCGAGACGACCAGGTGTTGAACCAACGTTGAAAGCTGGCGAGATCACGGGTCAGGGAAGTGGGCTGGCGAGTCCAGGATTGTTGATCGAGGCGGAAGAACACGTAGATCTTCACCAGCGCGCCGACAATCTGGTTGTAATAGAGAATCGCCGGGTAAGCCGGGCCGATCTTGTGACCGGAGCAGGACAGCAGCAGGGTCAGAATCAGGCGGGTGATGCCGATCCACAGCAGGTACGCGAGGATGAACGCAGTGCCGTATTTGAAGCTGGCGATGATCGCGACGGTCAGGCCGAGCAGCGAAGTCCACATCGACACGCGCTGGTCGAACAGCACCACCGAGGTGAACAGACCGAGGCGTTTCATCCCCAGGCCCAGGGCACGGGAGTTCTGGCGCAGGTTGTTGCCGTACCAGCGGAACATCAGTTTGCGGCTGGCCTTGATGAAGCTTTTTTCCGGCGGGTGTTCCACGGTGTTGATCGCGGCGTCGGGCACGTAGAAGGTGTCGTAGCCCAGACGCATCAGGCTGAACCAGCTCGACTTGTCGTCACCGGTCAGGAACTTGAAGCGGCCCAGGCGCCAGTGCTGTAGCGAGTCGCTTTCGACGTCGGCAATGAATTCCGGGTTGGTCACCACAGTGGCACGGAACACCGACATCCGGCCGGTCATGGTCAGCACGCGTTTGGACAAGGCCATCGAGCACATGTTGATGTGGCGCTGGGCGAAACGCAGTTTGTGCCATTCGCTCATGATGTAGCCGCCGCGTACTTCGCAGAACTCGTTGGTGGTCAGGCCGCCGACGTTGCCGAACAGCTGGAACCACGGCACGGTCTTGCGCACGGTGCCTTCGCCGAGCACGGTGTCGCCATCGATCACGGCAACCACGGCGCGGTCGTCCGGCAGGTGGCGGGAGATGGCGCGGAAACCGTAGGCCAGGCCGTCGCGTTTACCGGTGCCGGGAATGCGCACGAAGTCGAGCTTGACCCGGTCCGGCGGATTCATCCGCGACCAGAGGCTCTTCACCAGCTTCTCATCGGACATTTCCACGATGGAGCAGACCATCGTGGTCGGCAGACCGCAGTCGATCGCTTCGCGGATCACCGAGGCGTAGACCTGCGCTGTGGTCAGCGCGTCGATACGGAAACTGGTGACCATCAGGAACACGTGGGACGGGTCTGCCGCTTTGCCCAGCTTGCGCACTTTGCGTCGCAGGTGCGGGTAGACCACGTACAAGAACAGCATGCCGCGCAGGAAGTGCGTGGCACCCATCGAGTAACGCCAGATACCGACGATGCCGATCAGAAAGATGAAGTCTTTCGATTCGGAGTCGAAGGTGGACACAGGCAACGCCATGGCGATGCCCATCAAAATACTGAGGTAAAACAGCCAACCGGCGGCCTGTAGTAGGCCGTTCTTTAGCCTGTGCATAATCGGAATCCTAAAGTCAGTTGCAAGCTCCTTGCCCGTGTAGGAACACAGCTTGCTGGCGATGGCGATTTCAAAACCGTCATCGCCGGCAAGCCGTGCTCCCACAGGTTTTAACGGAGACGGGATTCCGTGTTACCAGCAGATGCCTTCGGTGCGACCCGCGACGCTGGTGGCTTGGGACATGAAGCCGACCAGGTCGATCACTTGCTTGCCGTGCGGGGCGTTCTGCGCCAGGGCGCGGAATTTCTCGTCACGGTTGCCGAGGATGATCACGTCGGAATTGTTGATGACGTCGTCGAAGTCCGAGTTGAGCAAGGACGAGACGTGGGGGATTTTCGACTCGATGTAATCCTTGTTCGCGCCGTGAACACGGGCGTATTCGACGTTGCTGTCGTAGATGCTCAGGTCGTAGCCTTTGCCGATCAGCATTTCGGCCAGGTCCACCAGCGGGCTTTCGCGCAGGTCATCGGTACCGGCCTTGAAGCTCAGTCCCAGCAGGGCGACTTTGCGTTTGTCGTGGCTGGAAACGATGTCGAATGCGTTCTGCACTTGCGACACGTTGCTGCGCATCAGCGAGTTCAGCAGCGGCGCATCGACGTCCAGGGAACCGGCACGGAAGGTCAGGGCGCGAACGTCCTTTGGCAGGCACGAGCCGCCGAAGGCGAAACCTGGACGCATGTAGTACTGGGACAGGTTCAGTGTCTTGTCCTGGCAGACCACTTCCATCACTTCACGACCATCGACGCCGACAGCCTTGGCGATGTTGCCGATCTCGTTGGCGAAGGTCACTTTGGTGGCGTGCCACACGTTGCAGGTGTACTTGATCATCTCGGCAACGGCGATGTCCTTGCGGATGATCGGAGCGTCGAGCTCTTCGTACAGCGATTGCAGAACGTCACCCGAGGCTTTGTCGAACTCGCCGATGACGGTCATTGGCGGTTGGTCGTAGTCGGCGATCGCGGTGCTTTCACGCAGGAACTCAGGGTTCACTGCAACGCCGAAGTCGACGCCTGCTTTCTTGCCGGAGCAGTCTTCGAGGATCGGGATGACAACGTTTGCGACAGTGCCCGGCAGAACGGTGCTGCGAACCACGATGGTGTGGCGGGTGGTCTTGTCACGCAGGACAAAACCGATCTCGCGGCACACGGCTTCGATGTAGTTCAGTTCCAGGTCGCCGTTTTTCTTGCTCGGCGTACCGACGCAGATCATCGACAGGTCAGTGTCGCGGATGGCTTCTGCGAAGTTGGTCGTGCCGCGCAGTTTGCCGGTCTCGATACCCTTCTGCAGAAGTTCGCCCAGACCCGGTTCAACGATCGGCGATTTGCCGGCGTTGATCATATCGATCTTGTCTTTGGCTACATCAACGCCAACGACGTCATGGCCCCGTGCAGACAGGCAACCGGCACAGACTGCGCCAACGTAACCCAAACCAAATATGCTGATGCGCATCGCAATTACCTCTCTATTTTCAAGCCGGTATTAACCAGGCCATTAGATGGCCGGTATTAATGGTGTTCAGCGGTCTTAGTGCACTCGCAAGTGCCGCAGTTAAGCGCCACAGTGCCGCGTGCAGGCATATAAGTTCCGAGTGACTAAATAAGTGCACTCAAGATGTGCGCAACCAGGCTTTATTATTATGAAGTGCCCTGTTATGCAGCTGATCCTCGAATCGGAGGACCGCTTGTGCAAAGGTCGTGCGCGCTCAATGGCGGGCGAAAAGCCCGTAGATCAAGCGGTTGGGTGCTCTGGCGAGCACGTTTATAAGGGCGCAGCCTTGGCCTTTTAGGGGATATGAGTGCTGCGTATCTCCTTTCCTTCAGATGTTGTCCAAATGAGGGATTAATCAGCGTTAGTTAATGTGACAACTTCGCTATCTGAATCTCTTATCTGCGTAAGTTATCTCGTACAACCTCACGGATAATCGTTACCGGTGGTATGAGCGACGCATTTGGACATAGTTCCGGTCCGCCCATCGTGAAACCTGAAATTTCTTGAAATATTGAGAAAGATGGCACTGCTCTCATATTGATAGCACGTGTGGTTTCGCCCTTTATATATAGGCGGATAATCGGCGGGGATAGTTTTGTGCCACTACTGATAAAAATTTTCAGTGCCACTACTGAAAAAAATCACCGAAGTCGAGTGAAACAAAAGTTAGAAGATTGCGCGGTGGATTTTTGGCGCCAATAAGTCGGCGAATTTGACGGGGAATTGTCAGACGATCAATCGATGGCGCACGAAGCTCGTGCGCCGATCCGGGGCGTCACTCGGGCGCGTGATCGCGAAGAAATACCAGGTGGTCCGGTTTCGACTGTTCGGCGCTGTAGCGATAGCCTTGAACGTCGAATTGCTTGAGGGCTGCCGGGTCGTTGATGCGTTCATCAATGACGAAACGGCTCATCATTCCGCGGGCTTTTTTCGCGTAGAAACTGATGATCTTGTACTGGCCGTTTTTCAAGTCCTTGAAGTCGGTATTAATGATGCGAGCGTTCAGGGCGCTGCGTTTGACAGCCGAGAAGTATTCGTTGGACGCCAGGTTCAGCAGCACGTCATCCCCCTGATCTGCCAGGGCTTCGTTCAGCCATTCGCTGATTCGCGTGCCCCAGAAGGCATACAGATCCTTGCCGCGTGCGTTCGCCAGTTTGGTGCCCATTTCCAGTCGATACGGCTGCATCAGGTCCAGCGGGCGCAGCAGTCCATAGAGCCCGGAGAGCATGCGCAGGTGTTGCTGGGCGTAATCGAAATCGTCTTCGCTGAAGGTTTGCGCGTTCAGCCCGGTGTACACATCTCCCTTGAACGCCAGCAATGCCTGCTTGGCATTTTCCGATGTGAACGCGGGCGTCCAGCTGCCGAAGCGCGCGGCGTTGAGCCCGCCGATCTTGTCGGAGACGTGCATCAACTCACTGATCTGCGCGGGCGTCAGGTCGCGCAATTGCTGGATCAGCTCCTGGGAATGGTCAAGGTATTGCGGTTGGGTGAAGCGCTGGGTCGCCGGCGGTGTTTCGTAATCGAGGGTCTTGGCGGGGGAAATCACCATCAGCATGAAGTCGTCTCCTTTAATCGTGGGGGCGATTCTAGGGGGTTGTCTCTGTTGACTCCAGCTATGAGGGTGATAGGTGATCGGTGGTGTCATGGAAAAGATCGCGGCCTTCGCTTCGCTTGACGGCTCCTACAGGGGGCCTGATCGTTCCCACGGGATTGAGGTGTATCTGTGGGAGCTGTCGAGCGCAGCGAGGCTGCGATCTTTTGATCTTCCCGATATATAGTGCCGCGCGGGTTTTGTTATGGAGACATCCCATTGCGTATCGTTTTTTTCTGCTTCACCTGGCTTCTGAGTTTCGGTGCCCTGGCGGCGCCCGGCGACGTGGCGACGCTGGATCGCAGCACCTGGCCTGAACAGCTCGGCAGCCCGACCCTGTTCGATGTCGCGTCGCGTGCCGAGATCCTCATGTTCGCGCGTGTCTTGCTGGCCAGTGAGTCAATGGATGAGGCGGGCCTGGCGCAGCGCCTGGGGCTGCGGACCGTTAATGTGGATGCCATCAACAGCCTGCGCCAGCGACTGTGGCAGCGTTTGTTGACCAACTACAACTTTGCCCAGCAGAGCTGCGACCAGGATGCGTCCTTCTGCTTCCTCGTCGAAGACATGGCGACGCTGCGTGAGCAAGCCGCCAAATTCCAGGTCAGCGACGACAGCTATTACATCAAGTGGGCCGAGCCGAGCCGCTTGTTCCATGCGCAGTACCTGGACGAGCAACTGCGCAAGGCTGCGCTGTTTCCCCAGACCAGCAGCGAAGTCGATCGTTTTGGCGACTACGAGCGAAATGGCGATGACATGCATGACCGACTGTTTCTGCTGACTTTCGACAGCGCCGCCAACGCCGCGCCGGACAACACCGACTGGGTCGCGGACTACCTTCGCAAGTCGAACATGAACGGCACGTTCTTCGCCCTCGGCAAAGACATCCAGGCGCGCCTCGCCGGCCGCCCGGAGACCAGCTTGCAGGCAACCTATTCACAGCAGTGCATCGGCGTGCAGGGCTGGGAATTTCGCTCCCACAGCCATTGGCAGGACTGGCAGGACTCGGTGCGACGCAGCGCCGATCTGGTCAAAAACAAATTGCCGGAGAATTACGTGCCGCTGTTTCGCCCGCCCGATGGTCAGCGACGCTCGGACGCGGCAGGATTCTTCGAGGCCCAGGGCTTGCGGGTGGCGCTCTGGGACATCGATGCCCAGGACGGAGCAGGCAAGCTGAAGGCCAGTCAAAGCGCCCAGCGGGTGCTGACCTTGATGCTGCTGTGGCGGCACGGGGTGATTAATTTCAATGTGAAGCAGGACGGCGTGAAAACGGCGCTGCCCTGGCTGATCACGCAAACGGCGCCCAGCGGGATCGGTTGGGAAGACTGTCAGGACGGTTTTCGTTGAACAGGACAAAAGCCCGTAAACATTGGGCGAGGGGTGAATTTCTGGTGAGATTCGATGCAGGCGGACTTCCGACTTTAACGGCACATTGCCTGCACGCCAAGGGCTATTCGTCACTCTGAAAAATAAACTTCAAAAAAGCGTCAAAGTGCTTTTTTCTGTCATGGGTTTTGGAGTATTACGAAGACAGACCGCCGAAACCTGCAACACAGGTGGCGTCTCCCAAGACCCAGTTTGTGTGCGCAGTTCACTTGATCCCTCGCAGGTGAATTCGGTAGTCACTTCGAGGCGCAGCACCGCCGAGGTATTGCGTCGAATGGCTCCCACAAAGGTGACCGAGTATGGATGATCACGGACGTAGTTCTTCCTCCAACCAGCCAATCCTTTATGTACTCGATACCAACGTATTGATTCACGATCCAAACGCCCTGCTTAACTTCGAAGAACACCACGTCGCCATCCCGATGACCGTGCTTGAGGAGCTGGACAAGCTCAAGAGCGGGCATCACAGCGTGGCTGCTGAATGCCGTCAGGCCATTCGCCTGATCGACAAGACGCTGGGCGATGCCAGTCCTGAAGACGTCGAGCTTGGCGTACCGATCCAGCGCGGTAAAAGTGGGCCCAAGGGTTTGCTGTCAATTCTGATGAGCAAGCGTGCTGAGCCGAACATCATTCTTCCCGAACACCTGAACGACAACATCATCATCAACCAGTTGATCGACTTGCACGCGCGCGAGCCGAAATTGCCCGTGGTGCTGGTGACCAAAGACATCAACATGCGCCTCAAGGCCCGTGCCTGCGGGATTGCGGCCGAGGACTACAGCACCGACCAGTTGGTCGACGACGTGTCGTTGCTGCCCAATGGCTATCACAACATGGACGGCTCCTTCTGGGACCGTGTGAGAAATGTCGATACCCGTCAGGATCATGGCCGCACCTGGCACCAGGTGCAGTTGATCGACAACCTGCCGGCGGTGCACATCAATGAATTCATCATCGACGAACAGGGCTTTGTCGGCTGGATCAAAGAGATCGATGAAGACAAGCTGCTGATTCTCGACCTGCATCAGGAACCCCTGTTGCACCAGGAAGCCTGGGGCCTGAAACCGCGAGACATTTATCAAAGCCTGGCGCTGTATGCCTTGCTCGATCCGGATATCCACCTGGTCAACCTCTCTGGCGCGGCCGGTTCCGGTAAAACCATTCTGGCGCTGGCGGCTGCGATCGAGCAGACCATGGTCAGCAAGCGCTATCGCCGCATCATCGCGACGCGCAGCGTGCAGGGCCTGGACCAGGAGATCGGTTTCCTGCCTGGCACCGAAGCGGAAAAAATGGAGCCATGGCTGGGCGCTATCACCGACAACCTTGAAGCCCTGCACATGGATGACGAAAACACCCATGGCAGCGTCGACTACATCCTCAGCAAAGTGCCGTTGCAGTTCAAATCCCTCAACTACATCAGGGGCCGCAGCTTCCAGCAAAGCCTGATTTTGATCGATGAATGCCAGAACCTCACGCCGCACCAGATGAAAACCATCATCACCCGTGCCGGCGCCGGTTCCAAAGTGGTGTGCCTGGGCAACCTGGCGCAGATCGACACTCCTTACCTGTCCGCGACCAGCTCCGGGCTGACGTACCTGACTGAACGCTTCAAGGATTTCCCGAACGGGGTGCACATCACCTTGCAAGGGGTCCCACGCTCGATTCTGGCTGAATACGCCGAAACGCATCTGTAAGCTTCATTACCCAACCGGGCGGCCTAAAAGCCGCCCGGTTTTTTATCTACCGTATTTATCCATGCGCTTAACGTCCTTCAGGCATTCCTTGTCTATATTTTTCCGAGATGAAAAATACACATCTCCATATTTCCTTAACCAAGACAGTAGGGTTTAGAGCGAGTTATTTTGGGAACTTTTCTATTCGTTGGAGATGCGAATTGACTCTGAAGAAAAAATATCGCGATACTTTATATGTAATAGCGCACCGAAAAATATTGCGCTAGCCCCAGAGACAACAAGTACGCCTCCGATTGAAACGAATGTTGATAGCCACGCACCAAAAACTGGCCCGCTAATCATAAATATCAACATTAAACTGCGGGTGGTTGCTGATACGGTTCCTAAACTAGATAAAGGGCAGTATTTCTGTAGGGTTACGCCAAACCCTAAAGATGTCAGACCATATGCGTAACCTGCAATGGAAAACAGTAGTATGAGTATTGCTAGTGTTGCCAAATTACCTGGTTCAGTTAATAAGCCTGCCGTGGCTACCATTATACCGAATGCAAATAGGGAGAGCGTCGAACAGAAGAAGATTCTTTGGGGGTAAACCAATTTGAAGCTCAGGCCCGCAATAATTCCACCTAGTGCGGTAGAGCTAACGATGATTCCAAATGCGTATGCATCAAGCCCTATGTTTTTTATATGTAGACTAAGTAGCGAGTCATAGCATCCCAGTACGGCAGTTTGGACCAAAGCACAGATAAAGAATAGTTGTGTGGATGGGCCGGTGCTTAATAATACTTTCAGGGCTTTTAAACTCCCAAAGGACCGTTTCTCAGATTCGTGTATCTTCTTCTGCCGGTTACTCATGGAAAGCAAAATCACACAGAATATCCCTAACAGTGAAAAAAGCGCAGAAATCAAAAAGCCGTACGCCTTGTCTGACATGCTTGCAACAACACCTGCTGTTAAAGGTGAACAGACCTTGATAAATTGATCCATTACCGTGATCAGTGAAATATTACTGACTAGGTCTTTATTTGTAAGCAACTTTCTCGTCAAGATGATTTCTGCCGCACCAGAGCCAAGATTCGACATTCCCTTAAGGCAGACTAATGTTAAAAAAATAGATTCAGAGTTTGCTCCAAATAGAAGGCAGGCAATGATAAATCTAAAGGTGAAGCTTATTAATAAAAATTTTACTGGGCTAGTATGGTCTGCTAATGCACCGATTAATGGTCCCAAGAAAAGTGTTGGTAATCCATACAGTGCTGCTGCATATCCCAAAGTTTGTGGCGAAGCGTCATATGCAAATGTAAGTACAGTAAAAATCAAAATGAAGTCTACCCAAAGTGTTACAGAGCTACTAAATCGTACTCCACATAAATAGCCGTACCCGTTCACCTTGGGAAAACTCACTGCTCTATCCCCTTGGTGTGGTACATTACGTTATCTACAATAAACGTGGATATATTATTGGTTGAGCAAAATAACTCAAGATCTGAAAGTTTGTTTATAAATCCTTTGCCTTTGAAATTTAACGAGGTGTTACAAAGAACGCTGACCCCTGACTGCTTTTTGAACTCCAGCAATAGCTCATACATTTTAATGTTGTCTTGAAGGCTGACAGTTTGAACTCTTGCTGTTCCATCAATGTGAGTAATTGCTTTGAGTCGTTTGTCAATTACATGATGAAACGACAGCATGAATTTACTTTGAATACAGTTTTCAAAGTAAAGCTTAGCATCCTCCTCTATGCAAATAGGAGCTACTGGACGATAGTGCTCTCTTTTTTTTATGGAGTTTAGTTTTTCAGTGGTGTTCACAGAAAATGGTGCCGCTATTATTGATCGATTACCTAGAGCCCTCGGTCCTATTTCACAATTTCCCTGGACCCAACAAATGATCTCTCCAGCAAGAAGCGCTTTGCACACGCGTTCAAGCACCAATGGACTTGACGAAAATGAGGACTTCTTTGCGTAATTGAAAATAAAAGGTTGTCCTGAATAAACGGACCATTCAAGTTTTGATTTGCCAGTTAATAACTTTTGCGCAATGGCAGACGCCCCGATGCCGACACCGGTATCATTTGTGCATGGCGGAACAAAAACTCCTTCGAATAATTCGGAGGTTTCCCATTTCTTGTTCCATTCACAGTTCAAGCCACAGCCGCCAGCTATTAAAAGTGGAAGCTTCTCGGTAATGTTTGCGCTGATGAAGTCATAGAACTCGTTAAAGAGTTTATCTGATAGCTTTCTAGCTAAGTCGCAGAATTTAATTGTGCATACACCTATGTTGTAATAGCCGCTATCCTTTAGGTCGAGTTTGTTGAGTGTGTCAATTGCTGAGTCGCAGTTTATTATGTAGTCAATAACCTTTGACTCGAATGCGTCTGGCTCGCCGTTTTTTCCAAATGCAGCCAGCGCCATCATTTTTCCCGCGTCACCAAGTCTGCAATAACCTTTTTTTAGATTAAAAGTTGGATCGGCCAAACCATAGGCAAATGCATATCGAAGACCTGGTCCTTGCATAATATTGCCTATAGTTTGAATCGTCATGTCTGGGTTGATTTTGTAAAAGTTTCCTATAAAACCTTCCCAAAGTAATACATAGCAAGATGTTGTGTCCGCATAGGGGGATAACGCATAAGAGGCGAGTATGTGGGATATTTCATGGCTACAGTTAACCCACGTTATATTTTTCTCCCCGAAACTGCAGGTAGTTTGTTCGAAATTAAGGCCAAGATAACCGCCTTCAGTTGGGTGATTTCTGGGGTCTATACCTTCAGCCCATCCGCTTACAGCGATTGCGTCCAGATCTTCTATGTTTTGAACTGCGTGAATTATTGCAGAGCTCAGGGAAAGAGGGGCGTACCTATTGCCGCCATTCTTTTCCGATTCATAGCTGAACAATAATTTTCCATTTTCAATGAGACATACGTGGCCGTCGTGACCAGTATTAATACCTAGTATTTTCATCGCTATTTCCTTATGGGTTTTAACCAAAATAGGTACATTTCGCTAAAAAAGTTTGGGTTAAGGTTTTCAAACAACTCCCACGCGTAAAAAAGAGAATCCATGTTCGAGTTCTCGTTGAACTTTCTAAGCGCAGGAGATTTTCTTTGCCCTCCATTTTCAAAACCTGCGAACTCACAATTTAAAGTTCTTACAAGTGAGTGGATGTCTCGGGTTGTGAACGATTTTTCTAGTGGGTTAAAAAGTAAATCCATACACCCACTTCTACTGAAGAAGTCTTGTGAATTAACTATTTCATTTGTTCTTTTGTAATTGTAGTTTTGAATCGCCAGGTTTCGTATTCTTTCTAAATTGCATGGCGCATAGAGGATTTCGTTTTCAGACGCAAGGTTAGTCAAGTCTGCTATAGGAGTTCGAGCGTGTGCGCTATACAGTCCTATTTTTGCAATGCCACCATCTTCGAGGGTGGACAGAATCGCTTGGCATCCTTTCAAAGGATCTTGTAAGTGATGCAAAACTCCAATGCACTCAATAAGACTAAACCTCATATTTAAAGAGGGGGTATTGTTTAGATCGCCATGGATGAATTCCAGATTTAGAATTTTGTATTCGTCTCTCTTGCTCGTCGCATATTGCAAGCTTGCTTGACTGACATCCAGTCCTATAATTTTCGCGTGAGGGTAAGTTAAGGCAAGTTGAATTGCGTGTCGTCCTGTTCCGCATCCTGCAACTAATATGTTATTGTTTGGAGTTGCTTGCTTTAAGTTGAGTGTCTTGAAAAGTTGATCAAGTGTCGATTCGGAATGTTTTGGTTTGGATGTCCATGTTGGATACGGATTTGATTCATAAAAATCTTGGATAAGCGTTTTGTTTTTCAAGAGAGCGGACGGGGTGATTTCTTTTTTTTGTGTTGTGGGGGGGCGGTCGTCTAATTGATGTGGGCTTTTTAATGAGTTTATGATTTTCTCTTCTGAGTAAGACTCCAATATTAATAGAGCATCAGTTTCTATTGCTGATGACTCTTTTAGAAGTTTTGATTTTAGTTTTTCAACGTTCGACAGTTCTTTTTTTTCAGCAAGGTAAATGAAGTCATTTAACGTGCATTGCTTTTTTAACGCGGTAAGGAACGCTTGGTGTGTTTTTTTGTAGTTGTTGCTGAGTATGGATGCTATAAATTCCTGTCTTATTGCTATAATGGCTTTCTCTATGGTGTGGTTCGAAATAAGGCAGTTGCTCAGAAGGCTTAGTGCAATCTGATCTGATTCGATAATGTCCAGCACAAGTGCGGGGTAGTCTTCCTGTGTATGCGTAGTCTTTGCAGGTTTTAGTGCTAGCTGTGAAAAATACACTCTGGCTAGTGCTTCATTATCTATTCCTTCGGTATTAAAAAGTACCGCTAGGCTGGCGAATGTTGCGGCATCAAATGAGGTAAGGTGGATCGACTGAAGTAGGTCAAGATAGTTAAAAGCAATAGTGCTTTTTGTGAAGCCTTCTATTTTTGTGGCTGATTGGTATGTCGAGATTGCTGCATTGATTTTTCCGTTTTTTTCCTGAACTAATGCTAGATTTTGATGAAATTTAAGTTTGTCCGCTGCTAAAGGTGCCGGTAGGTCGCAAGCCAGCTTGTAAAGGTACTCTGCTTTCTTATTGTCGCCCAGTTCCTCGGATAAAGCCGCCAAATTATTCAGTGCTTTTACGTTGTTTGAATTATTTTTTATACTTAGTTCGTATAGCCGTGCCGCTTCTTGAAGGTCGTTGTTCTTGAAGCTGGAATCCGCCATTCTTCTGTTTTTCTCGGAGTGTTCTTCTTTTTTCAATGCGTCATCGTGCATGTGAGCACCTAATGATAATTTTGTTTATGTTGTGGCCTTCAACAGTTTTACGACTCCAGGACTAAGAGGGTCTTTCAAACCATGTCCCCCTGCTAAAACAAACAATGAATGCTCTTTGAATCCATCGATCTTTATAAGGTTATTCAGTAAGTCATCTATAAAGTATCCGGTTAACCAAGTGTTAAGATTGTGAGCGGTGGCTACGAGGTTGAATGTCTGAGATAAATGTCCAACATCCATTAAAGCCGATCGGTAGGCGCGTGAGTGCGGGTATTTCCACCAAAGTTTATCAAAGCGCGAACTCATTACTATCAGAAAACCCGCATCCACTGCGAAGCTTTGATGACATAAAATTTGTGATAGGTCGGCGTTTATTCCACTATCCAATTTTGTTAACACATGTTGGTGGGACCTATAGTGATAGATGCCGCGCTCTAGGTTGCTAATATTCAAAGCAACCAAGTAGGCCTCTGTTGCTTGTAAACATCCTGCACTTGGTGAAGATCTGCGATAACCAACGGTCAAAACGCCGCGTTCTGCGAGATTTTTTTTATGCGAGTCACCGTGGACTTTTCCGAATGTAGTGAAAAGTATGTTGGATACAATTTCCAGCGGAACAGGCTCTCCATTGAAATTTCGACTTGTAATCCTCTCCCATAACGCTTTTTTCAAGCTATAAGAATCGATTACATTGCTGTTCCAAGGGGGGAGTTTGACTAGTTCTCCTTCGCGCTCAGTATCAAGATTTGGGGCGCTTTCGGCGATGCTTTCGCAAAAACTCACATAGCCTGTCTCTTTATTTTCTTCTGTGTTTGCTAAGTCGTTCGGGAAGTTATGCTTGCTTCCAAGATGAAATATTTTTGAAATAAGATCCCAACCCCAGGGACCATTTGTTTTTTGTATTTTTTTATGTTGCTCGGCTTTTTCTCCAATTAGTAATATTCCTGCTTCAATCAGTATTTCATCCTCGGGTTTTGATGTGTACGGCATACCAATTGATTCGTTTAGCTCGAAAATTCTGTCAAGGTAACGTCGATCGAATATTTCGTACTGTTCACCTGTTTCCAGGTTCCATAGTCCGAAGACTCCTTCGTCTAAGGTGATTGTTAGGTTTTCATTGACTTTAAACTCACCCATCTTCACATTCTCCGCGAAAATTGTGCCGAGAGAGTGTGGTGGCTCCCTCGGCATTGGCCGAAATTAATTGACCAGTTTTGATTCCAGTTTCGCAGGCGTAATTAGGATGTTGTAAGCGTTGTTGGAAAGAGCAGTCAGTCGAGTTTGCAGATTTGCTTTGCGCATAATAAGAACCTCTTAATTTGTTTGAGTTGAAGTCATTTGACTTCATTTGCGAAGCTATTCACCTTGTAATTGGTAGTCAATAACTCGGCTTGTAGGAGGGTTCGTGTTTGGTGGGTTTGTACGTCCTACGGCAAACTCCTACATAATGCTAATTTTTTAAGGTAATCAGATTATTGCGGACATACACTTCAACCACACTTTCTCCGATGTATTCAGAGAAGGCCTTAATTAGTAGTATTTTGTTACGTAATGGCCTCATAGGGAGTTCAACCAATACCAGAAAAATATTGGCCAAAAAGAGGAGAAGAATCCTCATCTATGAATGCCAGAACCTCACGCCGCACCAGATGAAAACCATCATCACCCGTGCCGGCGCCGGTTCCAAAGTGGTGTGCCTGGGCAACCTGGCGCAGATCGACACTCCTTACCTGTCCGCGACCAGCTCCGGGCTGACGTACCTGACTGAACGCTTCAAGGATTTCCCGAACGGGGTGCACATCACCTTGCAAGGGGTCCCTCGCTCGATTCTGGCTGAATACGCCGAAACGCATCTGTAACCGCGTCACCAGAACCGGGCGGCGCCAAAAGCTGCCCGGTTTTTTTATGCCCAATACAAATCCCTTGTAGGAGCGAGCTTGCTCGCGATGGAGTGTCAGTCGACACCAATGCGTCTGACACTCCATCGCGAGCAAGCTCGCTCCTACACAGGGACTGCGGTGATCGGATAATCTTGCGTGCGAAAAATTGACCCGCAGGTTTACAATCGAGACTCCTGATCAGGAGTAACCCTGTGCTGACTCATCTCGATTCCCAAGGTCGCGCCAACATGGTCGACGTCACCGAAAAAGCCGTGACTTTCCGTGAAGCGACGGCCCAAGCGCTGGTGCGCATGCTGCCCGACACCCTGCAGATGATCGTCAGCGGCGGTCACCCCAAAGGTGATGTGTTCGCTGTGGCGCGTATTGCGGGTATCCAGGCCGCGAAGAAAACCAGTGATCTCATTCCTCTGTGCCATCCGCTGATGCTCACTGGCGTGAAAGTCGAACTCAGTGCCGAGGGCGACGACGCCGTGCGCATCGTGGCGCGTTGCAAGCTGTCCGGGCAGACCGGTGTCGAGATGGAAGCGCTGACGGCAGCCAGTGTCGCGGCGCTGACGATCTATGACATGTGCAAGGCCGTTGACCGTGGCATGACCATTGAAAGTGTGCGGCTGCTGGAAAAAGTCGGCGGCAAGAGCGGGCATTTCCAGGCGGATCAGTCATGAACGTCACTGTGAAGTTTTTCGCTCGTTATAGAGAAGCACTGGGCGTCGACGCGGTGAAGGTGGAAGGCGATTTCGCTACCGTCGACGACGTGCGTGCGCTGCTGGCTAAAAGAGATGGCGCTGAGGTGTTGAGCGAGCAGAACCTGATGTGCGCTCGCAACGAAGACCTCTGCCAGCTCGACGAACCCGTCAGCGATGGCGATGAAGTGGCGTTTTTCCCGACCGTGACCGGGGGCTGAGCATGGCGATTCGCGTGCAGTCCACGGCGTTCGATCCGGGCGCTGAAGTCAATGCCATGCACGCCGCCAACGTTGGCGTAGGCGCGGTGGTGAGTTTTGTCGGCTATGTTCGCGACTTCAATGACGGGCTGGATGTGGCCGGGATGTTTCTCGAGCACTACCCGGGCATGACCGAAAAAGCCCTGGGCAAGATTGCCCTGGAAGCCGGGCAGCGCTGGCCACTGCTCAAGCTTGAAGTGTTGCACCGCATCGGCGCCCTCGAGCCAGGTGAACCGATTGTTTTTGTGGGCGCTGCGAGTGCCCATCGCCAGGCGGCGTTCGACGCCTGCGCGTTCGTCATGGACTACCTGAAAACCCGCGCACCGTTCTGGAAGAAAGAAAACACCAGTGACGGGCCGCGATGGGTGGAAGGGCGGGACAGTGATCATGCTGCGGCGGGGCGCTGGAAACTGTGATTCCCGCGGCGCATTCAAGTTAGTCATCGCGAGCAGGCTCACTCCTACAGTTGATCTTCGTCGTACGCAAAATTTGTGTTCATGAAGTTCAACTGTAGGAGTGAGCCTGCTCGCGATAACGCCATCTGCAACACCAAAAATCTCCCTGACTCACCTCCCGACCATCGGCCGGTACTTCCTCATACCCCCCGATTGACGATCAGTACACAAAAGTCCAGTATGGAATTCCAAGTACAAAAAAGACTTTTCCTCCCCGTTTGATTTTTCATTCTGTCTTGCCAAACCAACAACAACTTTGCGAGAGAACGAATATGAAGAAATTTCCCCTCATCACCGGTCTGGCCCTGAGTCTGTTGGCGTGCAGCTCTGTGTTCGCCGCCGAGAAAACCTTGCGCATCGGTATCGAGGCGGCCTATCCGCCGTTCGCCTCCAAAACCGATAAAGGTGAGATCGTCGGTTTCGACTACGACATCGGCAATGCCCTGTGCGCGCAGATGAAGGTCAAGTGTGTGTGGGTCGAAGGCGAGTTTGACGGTCTGATTCCTTCTCTTAAAGTGAAGAAAATCGACATGGCGCTGTCGTCCATGACGATCAACGAAGACCGCAAGAAGTCCGTGGACTTCACCCACAAGTACTATTTCACCTCATCGCGCCTGGTCATGAAGGACGGTGCGGTGGTGGATGACCAGTACGCCAGCCTCAAGGGCAAAAATGTTGGCGTGCAACGGGCGACCACTACGGATCGTTTCGCCACCGAGGTGTTCGAGCCCAAGGGCGTTAACGTCAAGCGCTACAGCAACAACGAAGAGATCTACATGGACCTGGCGGCCGGCCGTCTCGACGCCATCTTCGCCGACACCATCCCGCTGAACGACTTCCTCTCGATGCCTCGGGGCAAGGGTTATGCCTTTGTCGGCCCGGAACTCAAGGACCCGAAATACGTGGGCGAGGGCGCCGGGATTGCGGTGCGCAAGGGCAACACCGAGCTGGTCAGCGAGTTGAACACCGCCATCGACGGCATTCGCGCCAACGGCGAATACCTGAAGATTTCCGAGAAGTACTTCAAGTCGGATATCTACGGCGACTGATCAAAAGCATCGCCAGCAGGCTGGCTCCCACAATTGGCCGCATTCCAAGGTTGGAGCCAGCTCAGGCGGTGGTCTGATGCTTCACAGTTGAACGCATTCCAAGGTAGGAGCCAGCCTGCTGGCGATGAGGCCCTTGGATCATCCAAATCCCTGGAAGTAGCCCGACGTTAATCCCTTCTTAACCGCCCTGTCGTTTATTCCCCGAATCTATCCACGCCCCCCGGGCTCTCAAGCTCGGGGCCAGCGTGTAGACTTCCGGTCAATCGATATTCAGAAGGGAAACGCAATGAGCGAGGAAACGATGCGGTTGGGCCGTGAGCGACGCTACCTGGTGTTGCTGGGCATCATCTGCCTGGGGCTGATCGGCGGCGCGCTGTACATGCAAATTGTCTTGGGCGAGGCGCCATGTCCGCTGTGCATCCTGCAGCGTTATGCGTTGTTGCTGGTTGCGATCTTCGCCTTCATCGGTGCGGCGATGAGCACCCGCCGCAGCATCACGATCCTTGAAACCCTGGTGGTGATCTGTGCGTTGGCCGGTGTAGGTGTGGCCGGCCATCACGTCTACACGCAGTTCTACCCGACCGTCAGCTGCGGCATCGACGTCTTGCAGCCGATTGTCGATGGTTTGCCACTGGCGAAAATCTTCCCGCTGGGCTTTCAGGTCGATGGCTTCTGCTCCACGCCGTATCCGCCGATCCTCGGTCTGTCGCTGGCTCAATGGGCGCTGGTCGCCTTCGTGCTGATCGTCATCCTGGTGCCGGTTCTGACGATGCGTAATCGCAAAGCGCTGCGCTGAGTTCTTCAGCGACCTCAAAGTGCCCTGCAAAAATGCCCCGGTCCTCGTTGAGAGGGCCGGGGCATTTTTTGTGCGCCAAAGCACGTTTCAGGGCTCAGGTAAAAAGAGCGTGATGTGCGACAGCGAACAGTGCGACAGGTGTGCGACATGTTGTCACAGAGCGAGTGTCGCAAGGCATTTCAAAAGTGCAGATTGGTGCACATCCATGGCGCTGAATTGGCCTGGTTCCAGGCAGAACTCCAATAACCCTGAAACCCCGTAGCAGGCAGTTTTAACAGGGCCTGGCGAATTGCCAGAGCCCTTGTCATATGGGGGCTACGCCAGGGTGTCGGGTAGGTGCAACGCCTCCGATGCTGTCTGAACTGAGCAAGGAACACCTACTATTTTTGGTGTTTTTGTTGAGAATCAATTTCGATACCATGGCGCACTTTTGCACAAACCGTTAATGATTGTTGCTGGAATGGATAAAAATTATTTCGGGATGAGACATGGTTTATAAAACGTTACATATCTACAATCGCCCGCACTGAATTCCCGGCACTGCTCATCCCTGAGCAGAAATAGGGTGTCGAGAGGCCGGTTGGCTTTGTACGACGCCCAGGTGTCGGTGCCTTCCAATTATCCGCACCAAATGGAATTGGTCTGTAACAAGGCCTTTGACCACGAATTCGAATAAGAACTCACCGCTGGCCCAGGATTTGTCGAGCAGCGTCTGACGCGCGACGGGCAGCCCTTATTCAATCCAAGAAAAATGCCAACCCTTGGCAGGGTGAAGTGTTGGCGATCAAAACCCAACTGCATTGCGCAAGCTGCTTTAGAGGTCGTGAGATGAGTAAAAACAGGTACCCCAGACTACTAGGCTTATTGCCGCTGATCGGCGCGTTGCTGCTGTCAGGCTGCAACATGACCTTGCTCAATCCAACCGGTCAGGTTGGCCTGGAGCAGCGAAACCTGATCATCACCGCAACGTTGCTGATGCTGTTGGTCGTGGTTCCGGTCATCGTCATGACCTTCCTGTTCGCCTGGAAATACCGCGCGACCAACACTGACGCCGTGTACACGCCGAAGTGGTCGCACTCCACCAAGATCGAAATCGCGGTGTGGGCTGTTCCAGTGCTGATCATCATTGCTCTGGGTTACGTCACCTACGTGTCGACCCACGCTCTGGACCCTTACAAGCCGCTGGAATCCGACGTCAAGCCGATCACCATTGAAGTGGTCGCGCTGGACTGGAAGTGGGTGTTCATCTATCCGGAACAGGGCATCGCCACGGTCAACAAGATCGTGTTCCCGACGAATACCCCGGTCAATTTCAAGGTGACGTCGGACTCGGTGATGAACTCGTTCTTCATTCCAGGCCTGGGCGGCCAGATCTACGCGATGGCCGGCATGCAGACCAAGTTGCACCTGATTGCCAACCGTGACGCTGAAATGGAAGGCATCTCTGCCAACTACAGCGGCGCAGGTTTCACCGGCATGAAATTCAAAGCGATCTCGACTTCCCAGGAAAATTTTGACGCCTGGGTAAGTGAAGTCAAAAAGGCACCTAAACAGCTGGAAAAAGCTGAATACGAAGCCCTTACCAAACCAAGCCAGAACAACCCAGTCGAGCTCTACTCCTCGGTTACGCCGAACCTGTTCCAGTTCATCGTCGACAAGTACGAAGGCATGAAACCGGGCAAGCCGATGCACCACGAGAAGAAAGAGAAAGAAGTGGCCCATATGGAAGGGATGGACATGAGTTCGCATTCAGCTGCCGGGGCAGAGGAGTAAACGATGTTTGGTAAATTAAGTTGGGAAGCGGTCCCGTTCCACGAACCGATCGTGATGATTACCATCGCCATGATCGCGCTCGGTGGTCTGGCACTGTTCGCTGCAATCACCTACTTCAAGAAGTGGACCTATTTGTGGACCGAGTGGTTGACCTCGGTCGACCACAAGAAAATCGGCGTGATGTACATCATCGTCGCCATGGTCATGCTGCTGCGTGGTTTTGCCGACGCCATCATGATGCGTACCCAGCTGGCCATGGCCACCGAGGGTTCGCCTGGCTACCTGCCGCCTGAACACTATGACCAGATCTTCACCGCTCACGGTGTGATCATGATCATCTTCATGGCGATGCCATTCTTCACCGGCCTGATGAACCTTGCAGTGCCGCTGCAGATCGGTGCCCGTGACGTTGCCTACCCGTTCCTGAACTCCCTGAGCTTCTGGCTGCTGGTGTCCGGCGTTGTGCTGATCAACCTGTCCCTGGGCGTCGGCGAATTCGCCAAGACCGGTTGGGTTGCCTATCCGCCGCTGTCGGGCCTGCAATACAGTCCTGGCGTGGGGATGGATTACTACATCTGGGCGCTACAGCTATCCGGGTTAGGTACGACGCTAACGGGGGTCAACTTCCTGGCCACCGTGCTGAAAATGCGTACCCCTGGCATGAAGCTGATGGACATGCCGATCTTCACCTGGACCTGCACCTGGGCTAACGTCCTGATCGTGGCTTCGTTCCCGATCCTGACCGCTACCCTGGCACTGCTGACCCTTGACCGTTACATGGATTTCCACATTTTCACCAATGAACTTGGTGGCAATCCAATGATGTACGTCAACCTGTTCTGGGCCTGGGGTCACCCCGAGGTTTACATCCTGATTCTGCCGGCGTTCGGGATCTTCTCCGAAGTCATCTCCACCTTCACCGGCAAGCGTCTGTTCGGCCACCACTCGATGATCTACGCTTCCGGCGCGATCTCGATCCTGGGCTTCATGGTCTGGCTGCACCACTTCTTCACCATGGGGTCGGGTGCCAGCGTCAACGCCTTCTTCGGTCTGGCGACGATGCTGATTTCGATCCCGACGGGGGTGAAGCTATTCAACTGGCTGTTCACCATCTATCAGGGCCGTCTGCGTTTCACCAGCCAGGTTCTGTGGACCCTGGGCTTCATGGTGACCTTCGCCATCGGCGGCATGACCGGCGTACTGCTGGCCATTCCGGGTGCTGACTTCGTACTGCACAACAGCCTGTTCGTGATCGCTCACTTCCATAACGTGATCATCGGCGGCGCGGTATTCGGTTACATCGCAGGCTTCGCGTTCTACTTCCCTAAAGCGTTCGGCTTCAAGCTGCACGAAGGTTGGGGCAAGGCAGCATTCTGGTTCTGGATCACCGGCTTCTTCGTCGCGTTCATGCCGCTCTATGTACTGGGCTTCATGGGTATGACCCGTCGTCTGAACGCCACCACCAACCCTGAGTGGGTGCCGTACCTGTACGTCGCCATGTTCGGCGCGGTGATGATCGCTGTGGGCATCGCCTGCCAGCTGATCCAGCTGTACGTCAGCGTGCGTGACCGCAACAAGCCAGAAAACATGTGCGATCACGGTGACCCGTGGAATGCCCATACCCTGGAATGGTCGACCTCGTCGCCACCACCGTTCTACAACTTCGCTGTGCTGCCAAAAGCAGAAAGCATCGACCCGTTCACCGAGGCCAAGGAAAACGGTACCGCGTACCAGGCTCCAGCCAAGTACGAGCCGATCCACATGCCAAACAACACCGCTACGGGTGTGGTTATGGGCGCGCTGTTGACCGTGTTCGGTTTCGCGATGATCTGGCACATCTGGTGGCTGGCAATCGTTGGTCTGGTTGGCACCGTGGTGTATTTCACTATCCATGCCGCCCGTGACGATCAGGGCTACATGGTGCCGGTGGATGTCATCGAGCGCATCGAAGCCGAGCAGCACAAACGTCTGGTAGCGGCCGGGAAAATCCCAGCCAACGCCACCCGTGTTGAAACCTCGTTGGAACAGGCTTAAACCATGTCGAACTTAGTGACCAATGCTGGACACACCCATGTCGATGGACATGGGCACGATGACCATCACCACGACTCGGGCGAGATGACCGTATTCGGTTTCTGGCTCTACCTGATGACCGACTGCATTCTGTTTGCGTCGATCTTCGCGGTGTACGCGGTACTGGTTAACAACGTAGCGGGCGGCCCGTCGGGCGCCGACATTTTCGAGCTGCCGTACGTACTGGGCGAAACCGCTCTGCTGCTGTTCAGCTCGATCACCTACGGCTTCGCCATGCTGGCGTTGTTCAAAGGCAAGAAGACACAGGTCCTGGGCTGGCTGGCCATGACCTTCCTGCTGGGCGCCGGCTTTATCGCCATGGAGATCAACGAGTTCCACCTGCTGATCTCCGAAGGCTACGGCCCTAGCCGCAGCGGCTTCCTGTCCGGGTTCTTCACCCTGGTCGGCACCCACGGTCTGCACGTGACCAGCGGTCTGATCTGGATGGCGATCATGATGTACCAGGTGCAGAAAAACGGCCTGACGGCGACCAACAAGACCCGTCTGAGCTGCCTGAGCCTGTTCTGGCACTTCCTGGACGTTGTGTGGATCTGCGTATTCACCGTTGTTTATCTGATGGGGACTATGTAAATGGCTAACGCTCATTCCCACGATAGCCACGACGCCGGCCACGGCAGCGTCAAGTCTTACGCTATCGGTTTCATCCTGTCGGTGATCCTGACCGTCATTCCTTTCGGCCTGGTGATGTACCCGTCGCTGCCGAAAGCCATGACCCTGTGGATCGTACTGATCTTCGCAGTCGTCCAGGTGCTGGTGCACCTGGTGTACTTCCTCCACCTGGACCGCTCTGCCGCCCAGCGTAACAACGTGATCGCGTTTGTCTTCGCTGCGCTGGTCATTGTCCTGCTGGTCGGCCTGTCGCTGTGGATCATGTTCAGCATCCACACCAACATGATGGCGCACTGAGGTAAATCCGGATGTCCTTGAAGCACTTTATCCAAATCACCAAACCGGGGATCATTTTCGGTAACGTGCTTTCAGTGGCAGGCGGATTTTTCCTGGCCTCGAAAGGGCATGTCGATCTGGCCATCTTCCTGGCCGCCATGATCGGCACGTCCCTGGTCGTCGCTTCCGGTTGCGTGTTCAACAACTGCATCGACCGCGACATCGACCTGAAGATGGAACGCACCAAGAACCGGGTGCTGGTGCAGGGCTTGATCTCCCTGAAACTGGCCCTGATCTATGCGACCGTCCTGGGTGTCGCCGGCGTTGCCTTGTTGTACACAGTGGCCAACCCGCTGGCCGCGTTGTTTGCGGTGATCGGGTTTGTCATCTACGTCGGCTTCTACAGCCTGTACCTCAAGCGCAAGTCGGTTCACGGCACGCTGGTGGGCAGTCTGTCGGGCGCGATGCCGCCGGTGATCGGTTACGTCGCCGTCAGCAACAGTTTCGACATGGCTGCACTGACGCTGCTGGTGATGTTCAGCCTGTGGCAGATGCCGCATTCCTACGCCATCGCGATCTTCCGCTTCAATGATTACCTGGCCGCATCGATTCCGGTGCTGCCAGTGAAGCGCGGGATTCAAGTGGCGAAGAAGCACATCCTGCTCTACATCCTGGCCTTCCTCGTGGCGACCTTGATGCTGACCTTCAGCGGCTATGCCGGCATGAGCTACCTCGCCGTCGCCGCGGCCATGGGCATGTACTGGTTGTACATGGCCTGGACCGGCTACAAGGCAGTGGATGACACGGTCTGGGCACGCAAGCTGTTCGTGTTCTCGATCTTCACCATCACCGCGTTGAGCGTCATGATGTCCCTGGACTTCAAAGTGCCCGCCGAGCTGTTGCTGACGTACGCGCCTTAAGCGTCGGATGCTGTAAAGAAAACCCCGCCTTCGAGAGAAGCGCGGGGTTTTTTGTTGGCAAAAAATTCAATTGCCGCCGCCGATCAGAACAACACCGAACCCCCTGTAGGAGCTGCCGCAGGCTGCGATCTTTTGATCTAAAAAACAAAGAACAAAAGATCGCAGCCTGCGGAAGCTCCTACAGAGACCTTATGATCGACGCTGATATTTGCGAGGGGTGAGCTTGTTCGGGATCGCCGCGCCGATGACGGCAGGATTTATGCGAGCAAGCCCGCCCCCACAGTGGATCGGCGGTGCTGGCGATCAGTTGTTTTGTATATTCAGCTTCAGGCGAAAATTATCGGACTGTTGTTTGTCTGGGTCGTAACTTAGCGGTGCTATCGGAATACTCAGTTTGGATGCAAGATCTGCTCTTATAGACTCGGAGAGCTCGGGATTGTCTTTTTCCCATGTCGCTAAGTTAAAGCTTCCTCCACATTGTCCATTGATGAGCGCATCCATGCGGGCGTTTAAAATTCTGATTAGGTTATCTGTCGCATTAAGATCGGGTGCATCCATCAAGTGACTTTTAAAAAGAGTTTCAACAGCACCTTGCGCGGAGTTTTTTTGCTGCATGATCAAGCCGCAACGGTAACCAATTTTCATGCGCGTGGTATCTGCCCATTCGGGTTTTCCTGCTATGGATTGGGCGTGATCTGCGTACGGCAAAGAACCAAGATCGTCCACCAGCCGAGGGAGCATTTCTGAAAATTCCGCATTTCCTCTTTTAAAGTCATGTTTCAGTTCTGGGAAAACCGCCGGACGTTGATTGACTGCCGTTTCATATCCGTTCTCTTTGGGTTGCCCTTGAAAGCCAACGTCCAGACAACTACCAAAATCAAGGCGCATGACGTGCAGACTTCCATCATCCGTTTTGACGATTCCCATGTTCTTATAGAACGCATTGATCGGGTCCCAGTCTCCCAGTAACTGCGATACGGCCAGATGTTCCTGCATCTCCTTTTGCAGGGGATCGGGCAAAAGCTGAAATTGCTTTTGCATAGTCATATCAAGTTGCTCCGCTTTGGGTCTGTAGGCTTGGACGAGTTTTAAATCAGGGTTTGCACCAGCGCCTGCCCACCAATTTTCTTGTTTGCGCAATGCCGAGAGCTCGTCGGTCAGCGTTTTTGCAGTGACTGCATTTTCTTTGAAAGCGTCGGCATGTCCTTTTGTGAATGCCTTGAATTGTAGTTCGAGGTCATCAGCTGTTTTTTCCTTGATCAAGCAGTCGCCGAAATCCTGATAAGCGACAAGTCTGGAGGCGATAAAAATCTTCTCGTCATCTGCACCCTCCATCATTGAACTGCATTGATTAACCATCTGTTCTTCCGGCGCAGGCAGAAACAAACCATATAGCTTGGCGCTGACCACTTCCCGAGAGGTAATCGCATTGCCCATTTCAGGACTGATCGGAAGATAACTGACGGCGTCTTTCAGATAGAAATGCTCACCCTTGAACGACACAACCTTGCCAAGGTTCGCGCTGGTTCCCAATGCGGTTTTCTCACGATCCTCAATTGCACTACTGAAGTTGACGACGCAAGGCTTTGAGTCCGATTGCATGGAATTAACAGCAGGAGCGGTTGATTCAATATCTGGAATAGCTGTAGCCCTGGCGGTTGACGGAGAAACTGATCCGAGCATATGACTGACCTCATTTGAACGACTGTTTTGTTACCTGCGTCGGTAATCGAAGCGGGTCACGGGAACTCAAATAGGTGCAGGGTGGCAGTCAGTCGTTGACTGGCGATTGTATTTTTCGCTCATGGCGCACGCTTGAAGAGTGCGTAGGAAGCCTCTGAAGGCGTGTTCTGAAAATCCGAAATGCAGTGTTCATATGGTTGTGAGTGATCAGCTTCTGCCGTTAGATTGATTTGTCGGGTGGTTTTCAAGAGCCCTTAAGTCAACTGGCGTTAGAGGGCTGTTCGCGTGAATGCATCAAAAAAATACCTGACCGATGCGGCTGTCCAACAGGCTCTGTTACTGGTTGATCTCACCGAAAAAAGCACACCCGAGCATGCTGTCCGGTTATTGCTGAATGAAATCCTTCAGCGACTGGCTGAAAACGGCTGGCCCCAGGCTCAACTACAGACAGGCCCGCGTGTTGTATCTGCCGAAGAAAACTACGGCTTGCTTGGCTATGACCCCACCGAAATCACGCTAGGCAGTGAACACACCCGCTGGGTCGATGAGCACTCATTGTTGCGCACGCAAACCACCAGTCAGATTCCATCGGCGCTGCAGCGTGCGGCTTGTAGTCGGCAGTCGGGGGAAACGATATTGCTGGCAGCGCCCGGTATCACGTTTCGCCGAGACAGTCGTGACCGCTGGCATTGCGCGGAGCCGCATCAGATGGACATCTGGGTACTCGGTGATCCGCAGCTGTCGACCCACGAACATTTGCTGCGCCTGGTCGGCGATATTCTTAAAGCGGCCGTGCCTGACAAGCCATGGGTCTACTGCGATAGCCCGCATCACTACACCGAGGGCGGGATCGAAGTGAATGTGTTGAATGACGGCGCTCCCATCGAGGTCCTTGAGTGCGGTCGTATTGCGCAATCGTTATTGGAACGGTTGCAGATCGATCCATTGCGCCATGGCGGGTTGGCGCTCGGGATGGGGCTGGATCGGCTGACGATGCTGCGCAAAGGCATCCCGGATATTCGCTTGCTGCGGGATCAGAATGTAAGGGTGCAGGCGCAGATGCATGATCTGAATCCATGGCGTGCGGTTTCGCGTTTGCCGTCGATTGCTCGCGATATTTCATTGGCAGTTACCCCGGGGTTAAGCGAGGAGGTGCTGACCGAGAAAATGTTGCTGGCCGCGGGTGACTGCGCTGATTGGATTGAGGAAATGCAGGTCAAGGGCCGTTGGGGATTCGCTGATTTGCCGGTGCAGGCCATCGAACGCCTCGGGCTGTTGCCGGGTCAGGAAAATGTGCTGCTTCGGGTGGTGCTGCGAGATTGTTCGCGATCGATCACGACGGCTGAGGCGAATGCCTTGTACGCGGATATTCAATCCGCGTTGCATGAGGGGGCACCCGGGGCGGGGTACAGGATGGATGTTTCGAAGGTTTGAGTCAGCTATCCAGCAACCTGAAAAACCGCTCACGCACTTGAGTGTGATCGCTGTGGGCCACGTTGAAGCGCATGTAATGGCTGGCTTCCGAGCCCTTGCTGAGCAGGGTGCCGGGGGCGAGGACCAGGTTGTTTTCCAGGCCTCTGCGGGCGAGAGTTTCGGCGTGCAGGCCGTCCGGCAAGCGCGTCCAGATGAACAAACCCTCTCCCGGCAACGACGACAGCGAGCAACCGGCTTCGGCCAGCCAGCTCGTCACCCGGCTGTTGGATTCATACAGCCGGTCCACCGTACGGCGCGTGTGTTTGGTGTAGCTGCCGTCGCTGAGCATTGTGCAGGTGATGTGTTCCGCCAGTTCCGAGGTGACTCCGCCACAGGCCATTTTCAGGGCGACCAGGCGTGCCGCCAGTTGCGGTGACAGCACCGCGTAGCTGACGCGGCTGTTCGCGGTCAGGGTCTTGGAGAAACCGGAAATGTACGTGACGTTGTCCAGCCCGCTGGCGGCCAGTCGCGGGGTGCGGCGCTGTTGAATGTCGCAGTAAAGGTCGTCTTCGAGAATATGGAAACCGTACCGGTGGCTCAGCTCCAGCAACCGATACACCTGAGCGGGGGAAAAGGAATGCCCGGTCGGGTTATGCAGGGTGCTGTTGGTCATGTAGAGCACGGGTTTGTGGGCGATCAGCAGTTGCTCGAAGGCCTCCAGGTCCATGCCATCGCAATCGCGAGCGATGGTGATGACCTTCGCCCCGTGCAGCGCCAGGTTGGCGTGCATGTTGAAGTAGCACGGATCATCCAGCAGCACGGTGTCGCCCGGTTTGATCAGCAGGCGCATCAGCAGGTCGATGGCCTGCATGGTGTTGGCGGTGGTGATGATCTGGTCCACCGGCACTTCGATGCCGAAGGTCGACAGCTTGACCCGCAGGGCCTGGCGCAGCGGCAAATACCCGCCAGCTACACCGTACTCGCCCATGCGCAGACTCGTCGCGCGCAAGGTGCCGCGCACCGCTTTGAGCAGTTCATCGGCTGGCAGCCATGAAGTTGGCAGGAAACCGCAGCCGGGGCGCAGGGCGCCGTTGTCCAGCAGCAACGCGCGGCGGACCACGCTGAGGGTGTCCTGAGGTTGCAGATCGGGGCCGGTGTCGGTGTTCAACGTGGTGCTGGTGCGGTGCACGTAGTGCCCGGAACCCTGGCGTGACACCACCAGACCCTTGGCGCGCAAGCGATCCAGGGCATCGACCACCGTGGACTTGCCCACGCTCATCAAGTCGGAGAGTTCGCGAATCGGTGGCAACTTTGCCCCGTGAGGCAAGCCGCCCTGGCTGATCGCTACCGACAACTGATCGACGATCTGCTGAACCAGCGGTACTCCGGGCTGGAACACGACGGCGGCGATCACTGCTCGCTGAACCTGCATTTTACTGGTCTCTCCGGCAGTAAAGTTCGTTCGATTCTATACGAACTTGCTCTGCTGCAAACAACCCTCTCTCCCTACTATCGCTTTAGTGACGTTTTTGATGGTGGGCGCCTTATGGCCCCGCAATTGCTTGGTATCAGAGGTGCTGCATGAGTGTTCAAACAACGGCCGCCGTGGCCAAACCGGTGATTAATGTTCGCCTGTTCACGATACGCATCATCACGGCGGTGTCGCTGTTTGCGGTGTTGGGCAAGGCCAACGTCTGGCTCGACACGGCCACCAACAGCATTCTCGCCCTCGGCTATCGAGCCTTGTTGCTTCTTCTGCCCCTGACTTTGCTGGTGCTGGGGCGTCGCTCCCTGAGTGTCACGCTGCTGTGCGCCGGCCTTGGACTGGTGTTGCTGGCGGTCACCCGCAACCAGGGCATGGTGATGTTTGCGGCGGCATTGTTCGCCTACGGCATCGCCATCGCCGGTTACCTGATCAAGAGCGAAGCGGCGCAAACCAAGGAGGGCGCCGCCTACAACCGGGTCGCCATGAACATGGGCAGCCTGGTCGCCGGGCTGATCCTGCTGTCACCGCTACTGACCCCGACGATGTTTTTCCTCGGCGCCGCCGCTTTCGTGCTGCTGTGCCTGCCTATCGCCATGGGCGCGACCTTCACCACGCAACCCGCAGCTGCCCGTCCGGCCAGTCAGGATGGCAGTGGCTGGCGCAACAAACTGCCATGGGTCATCGCCGGCCTGATCATGGGGATCAAGTTGTTCGGCGTGTTCTCGATCCTGCCCCAGGCCATCCTGCTGAAGACCGGTGAGCTGCCGGCCTGGTACGGCCTGATGCTGATCCTCAACAGCGCCGTGGTGGTGTTCGCGCAGATGCCGGTAATGAAACTCATCGAACGCACCGGGCGTTTCAAAGTGGTCGCCGTGATCGGGATCATCATTGGCGGCTTCGCCGTGCTCTCGTCTCCGGGTGCCTTCCATGTCGAGACGCTGATCGGTGCACTGATCTGGGTGGCGCTGCTATCGGTCGCCGAGTGCGCGTTCAGCTACCTCGATTATTTCTCGGTCAAGCAGAACAACATGTTCGTCAAGGAAGTATCCCTGGGCGTCGGCGCGGGGCTGACGGTGCTGATCATGCGTGTCGTGCCCGCCCCCTATAACGCCCTGCTACTGGCAGCCATTGGTGCGGGCGGGATTCTCGCCTGGTACTGGTTCAACCGTAAATCCAACGCATCACTGCACGACTGAGTCATCGCGGTAGCGTTTTTTGCATCACAGGTCGGAGGTTTCATGAAGACGACGTCATGCGTAGTAGTGGTCGGTTACAACGGCAATCGGGTGCAGGATATCCAGAAGTTGCGCGATCTCTGCAAGACGCTCTACAACGCCCGGCTCATCCTGGTGGTTGAGCGAATTGCACCCGAGGATGACCAGGTCGCGGACCACGTCTGCAGCGCTTCGCTGGCGCCGCAGGACCTTGCCGAGTCACTGGAACTGGTGGCCGGGTGCCTGGATGTCGACCGCTGGAAGCTGATTGGCGTGTTGCCGTTTTCCGATCGAGGCGTGTTGCTTGGTGCGGCGCTGGCCACCTATTACGGCCTGCCCGGCATCACGCCCGGCGAGGCCCGGGCCGGCCTGGACAAACAGATCTTCCGCAAGCTCGAAGCTGCTTGCGACACGGCGCCTGACGACTACCGTCCGGTGTTCTCCACGCGGGTCGAAAGCCTTGGCGAACTGCGTCAACGGGTTGTCGAGCTGGGGGGCAAAGCCTTCATCAAACCGGCCTGTGAAGGCGCGAGCCGGGGTTGCCGGGTCATTCATCATCCGTCCGAATGCGACGAGGCATGGCAGGCGCTCAAGCCATACCGGGAAGGTGGCATCGTCCTTGAAGAACTGGTCCGTGACGCTCGCGAATACAGTTGGGATTACGTCGCCGGCAGCACCTGGGTCACGGAAAAAACCACCACCGAAGGCGCCTTTCGCGCAGAAATCCAACAGGTAGTGCCCGCGCCGTTGACGCAGGGTGTACAGGCGCGACTGGGCGCTGCCGGTCGGCACATGTCCGGGTTGGTTTCACCGGATAACGGCGCTTATCACAACGAGATTTTCCTGCGCAGCGACGGGCTGACTTCGGCGGTGGAAACCAACATGCGACCCGGCGGCATGCACATCTGGGACCTGGCACGTCTGGCCTTTGTCGACTTCAACCCATGGGAACACTGGGTCAGGTGGGCGGTGGAGGGCAAGACCGCTCAGCAGGACCCGGTTGCACGCGGCTATTGCGGCATTCGCCTCCTCAGAGCGCCCGCCGCTGGCCTTTTGCGAGACCTGCCGGACATCGAATCCCTGACCCGGGAACTGAACATCGAGTTGGTCGAGGCCGCTTACGAAAAGCGTGTCGGCGACACGGTCATGGCCCAGGTGAAGGACAACACCGCGTTCATTGGCCACATCGTGTTGTTCAGCGAGCACTACGACCAACTCAGCAATGACTTGCTGCGCCTGGCCGAAGCCATCGAGTCCCGAGTCGGGGTCAACTGCCTGGCGTCGCCAGTCAGGGCCGTCGGCTGATTCACGTTGTTGTCTTATTGATTTAGAGGGTTTGGTAATGATTGAGCACAAGACCTGTGATGAGCGTTTCATCGACCTGGCCAAGGAGCTTGGCTATGACATCTATGGCGAGAACACCGCCGGCGGCCATTACGCCCCGCTGATTCGTCATCACGACGAGCTGTACATCAGCGGTCTGGTGCCACGCATGAACGGCGCGATCCAGTACCCCGGCCGTGTCGGGCTGGAACTCAGCCTCAGTGATGCTCAGGCCGCTGCCAGCATCAGCGCCATGCGCGCGCTGGCATTGATCGTGGACGCCATCGGTTCGCTGGACAAGATCAAGTCGCTGGTTCGCGTCACCGTTTATGTGAAGTCCACAGCAGATTTTGTCGACCTCAGTGAAGTTGCAAACGGTGCGTCGGATGTCTTCACTCACGTATTGGGGGATGCGGGAAAACATACCCGTACGACCGTCGGCGTTTATCAACTACCGAAAAATGCGGCGGTAGAAGTTGATTTGATCGCCGCGCTGAGACCAATCCCTTTATAAGCGTTAGTTGCTCGGCTTTACAGGGTGGAGTGGGTAATCTAAGGTGCTGTTACTCAGTGGGCAGCCTAAGTTGGAACGTGGTGATGAATAACGTTAAAGGCGCGTTTTTTTCATATAAGGATTTTCGTGAAAGTTTGCACCATCAATCGGTCGGCCCGCGGGTATGGAAAGAAGCCGAGCTGACAGACATGCGTCAGACCCTGGACGCCAGCGAGGTCGACATCGTGGCGCTGGCCCACCACAACAGCCTCAACGGATGCGAGGTGATGCCCGGTGTGGCGATAGCCATGCAATGGCTAAAACCCGGCGCCGTGCTTAACGGTCACGCTCATTCCTGGTGGCACCTGTTCATCATTCAATCCGGCTGCGGCGCGCTGACGTTGGGCGATGCCGACGAAGTGGACGTCAGCGCAGGTGATGTGTTGCTGGTGCCGGCCTGGACTCGGCACGGCTTCATCAACACGAGTACCGATGAAGCGTTGGCGATGCTGAACCTGAGCAACATGCCGCAGATGGCGCTATTGTCGAATTTTGCGGACAGTCACGGGCTGATCACCAGCCGATCCTGAAGCACCGTTTCACTGAAGGGAGTCAGCATTTGCCTAACTCCCTTTTTTTGTGCCTGCGAACTTTCTGTATCGATAGAATCAGATAATTTCTGTATCTGTTCAGCAGCAAATCAACTAACTAGGATCACTTCCATGGCAACGGATTTAATTTCGTTAAGCAGGGGAAGTGCTCTATGGAAAGTGCAAAAATAAAGTTGTATGTCGGTGCGGATTTTGTCAGCGCTTTTGCGATGTCCACGTTTGTGGCGTTAAAAGAAAAGCAACTTTCATTTGAACTCGTGACACTCGATCTTAAAGCCCGGGAGAACTATCAAGCGGGTTATCGTGATCTGTCGTTAACCTGCAAGATCCCCACGATGGTTCACCAAGGTTTCGCCCTGTCGGAGTCTTCAGCCATCGCCGAATACCTCGACGAGATCGCCCCGCAGCCGCAAAAGCTGTTTCCCCAGGATACCCGGCAACGCGCGCGGGCCCGCCAGCTTCAAGCCTGGCTGCGCAGCGATCTGTTGGTCATTCGCAAGGAGCGTCCGGCCGATCTCATTTACTTCGGCAAAAAAGACACGCCCTTGAGCGACGACGCGTTGGCGGCCGTCGACCGGCTGTTCTTTGTGGCTGACCGGTTGCTCAAGGGCGGCGCCGATCATCTGTTTGGTGACTGGAGCATCGCTGATACCGACCTGGCAATCATGCTCAACCGTCTGCTCGCCAATGGCGATCACGTTCCCGCGCGACTCGCCGCCTATGTCCGGCGCCAGTGGGACCGCGACAGCGTTCGGGCATGGATGGACATTGAGCGCACGGCGCCCGCAGTCCACTAACACCGCTAGGAAGACATCGGGAGCGCTGCCATGCACGGAATGTCGGAATCGCCAAGATACAAACCCTATAACTCACGCACCATTCGCGACACGGCGTACTGGCACAGGCTCACGCCAGCGCTGCAGGAAGCCATGAACATAGTCGCGCGGGTCATGCCGTTTCGCACTAACGAATACGTACTGGGGACGCTGATCGATTGGGACAACATCCCGGACGATCCGATTTTCCGCATGACCTTTCCCCACAAGGACATGCTGCTGCCGGACGAGTACGCCTCGCTCAAGCACCTCATCGAACTGGATGACAGCGTCGCCATCAAGCGTCGAATCGAAGCGATCTGGTTGCGCATGAACCCGCACCCGGCCGGGCAGTTGACGCACAACGGCGTGACCTTGGACGGAAAAGTCCTCCCCGGCATTCAGCACAAGTACCGCGAGACCGTACTGTTTTTTCCCGGCGCCGGTCAGACGTGTCACGCCTATTGCACCTTCTGTTTCCGCTGGGCGCAGTTCATCGGCGAAGAAGAGCTGAAGTTCAACGCCCGTGAATCCCAGGAATTGGTGAGCTATTTGCGGGTGCACACCGAGGTCACCGATGTGCTGATCACCGGCGGTGATCCGATGATCATGAACACCCGCTCGCTGGCCGGCTACATCGAGCCGCTGCTGCATCTGCCGCACCTGAAGAGTATCCGCATCGGCACCAAGTCGGTGGCGTACTGGCCGCAGCGCTTTGTCAGCGACAAGGACGCGCCGGAACTGCTGGAACTGTTCAAACGCATTGTCGCGGCAGGGAAAAACCTGTCGGTGATGGGGCACTACAACCACCCGGTCGAGATCCGCCAGGACATCGCCCGCCAGGCCATCGAGCGTATTCGCTCCACCGGTGCCACCTTGCGCATGCAGGCACCGGTGATTCGCCACATCAACGAGAACCCCGCCGATTGGGCCGAGCTCTGGACCGAAGGCGTGCGGCTGGGGGCGGTGCCTTATTACCTGTTCGTCGAGCGTGATACCGGCCCCAGTCATTACTTCGCCATGCCATTGGCTCGGGCGTTCGAGATTTTTCAGGCGGCGTATCGCACGGTCTCCGGGCTGGCGCGCACGGTCCGCGGGCCGTCCATGAGTACCTTCTACGGCAAGGTTCTGATCAACGGCATCGAGACCGTCGCCGGGGAAAAAGTTTTCGTCCTGCAGTTTCTGCAGGCCCGCGATCCGCAATGGGTATTGCGCGTCTTTTATGCGCGGTTCGATCCCCATGTGACCTGGTTCGATGACTTGCGCCCCGCGTTTGGCGAGCGCTTGTTTTTCTTTCAGACCGAGCCCGTGGCAGCGCCGGAATTGATACAGGTCCTGCTGGAAACGGCGTAGGGCGATTCTCAAGGAGACAGGGATATGAGCAGTGGCGGGTTTGATCAGCGAGAAGGATTTATCTGGCTCGACGGCGAGTTTGTCGAGTGGTCCCAGGCGCGTCTGCATGTGCTCTCCCACGGTCTGCATTATGCGAGCACCGTGTACGAGGGCGAGCGTGTCTACAACGGCAGGATTTTCAAACTGCGTGAACACAGCGAGCGGTTGTACCGCTCGGCGGCGCTGATGGATTTCGTGATTCCGTATGAGCTTGAAGCGCTGGAAGCGGCCAGTCATGAATTGCTGCGCCGCAACGGGATCGTCGACGGATATGTGCGGCCCGTGGCCTGGCGCGGCAGCGAAATGATTTCCACCTCGGCGCGCTTCAACAGCGTTCATGTGGCGATCGCCTGTTGGCAGTGGCCGAGCTATTTCGACCCGGCGGCGCGCATGGCGGGCATCCGTTTGAAGACCGCCGAGTGGCGCCGGCCGCCACCTGACTGTAGCCCTTTTGAAGCCAAGGCATCGGGGCATTACCAGATTGCGACGCTGAGCAAACACGACGCGGAAAACAGTGGCTACCACGACGCGCTGATGCTCGACTGGCGTGGTCACGTGGCCGAAGCCACCAGCGCCAATGTGTTCTTCGTCAAAGACCGGACCCTGCACACGCCGTTGGCGGATTGCTTCCTCAATGGCATCACTCGCCAGACCGTGATCGAACTGGCCAGGGCGCTGGATTACCAGGTGCTCGAGCGGGTCATTCTTCCTGCGGAGCTTGGCGACTTCGATGAATGTTTTCTCACGGGTACGGCGGCCGAAATCACACCGGTGCAAAGCATCGATGAGCATCGGTACCGACCGGGCCGCGCGTGCAGCGAATTGATTGCCGCATACACCTCAACCGTCAACGCCTGTTAAACAGCCGGGAATCTCACCATGTCAGATCAAGGGATTGTTGCGTCTAAACCTTACGTTTCGCTGGGGCACCGCCACGAGGAATTGT
Organism: Pseudomonas sp. MDV22-iso1; assembly: GCF_058145095.1. Taxonomy (NCBI): domain Bacteria; kingdom Pseudomonadati; phylum Pseudomonadota; class Gammaproteobacteria; order Pseudomonadales; family Pseudomonadaceae; genus Pseudomonas; species Pseudomonas sp. MDV22-iso1. The sequence continues at coordinate 43,538 of NZ_JBYVMF010000017.1, read as the reverse complement.
CAGCCCGCGGCTGGACCGTGCTGGCCCCGGACGAGTTCGCCGATGATGTTGTTGGCACCTTGCAGGCATTCGGTCCGATCATTCCGCAATTCAACGGGCAGACGGCGTTTGCGATCACCCGCAAACCCGGTTACGAAGACCTGCCGTATTCCCAGAGCATGAACGGCATTGGCCCGCACACCGAAGCGCCGGTGTACGGACCACCGCCACGTTACCTGGCGTTGCATTGTCATCAACAGGCAACGTGTGGCGGTGGGCATACCGGTCTGGTGGACGGCATCGAGTTCCTGGCATTTCTCGAACACACGGACCCCGAGCTGCGTGAATGGATCGATGACACGCCGGTGGAGTTCGTCGCCACCGCCAAACCCGGTGAACCGGCACAACGCCGGGTCAAGGAATACATCCTGACGCCGACAGAAGAAGGGGACATTTTCCGCTTCAGCTACAACCAGTTTCACTACGGCGATGTGAACCCCTCCAGGGAGCATCTGCAGCAATCACTGGTCACAAACAGCACGACGCCGTTGGCCAGGTTTGCCGTACTGGGTGAAGCCTATTTCGTGGAGCACAACACGCCGGTGTTGATTCCCGACGGTTGCCTGCTGATTTGGGACAACTGGCGAATGATCCACGCCCGCAGTCGTTACACTGACCCGGCGCGCAACCTGACCCGCTATTGGCTGGCCTGATTTTTCCGTCGCCCATCACTCCATCGGCGTACCCCCAACCGGGTGCGCGTCCTACAGGTATCGCGTTATGCAAACAGCCATCGAGATCGCCAAGGTCGATCATCAACTGATCGTGCGGCTCAATCAGGCGTGGACCAAACGGGCCACGGTGTGTGCGCCGGACAAGACGCTGGTCAGCGAGCCGTTCGATCCGGCGCGTCCGGATTATCCGGAGTCCATGGTGCCGTTTTTCCACCACCCGGCATTCCAGGCCCTGAGCGAGGAGCTCAAGAGCAACGTCGTGACCTGGGGCTGGATCGGCTACAACCTGCGCACGGTCACCGCCGAAGAACACGTGGTGAACCCGGCGCTTAGCGTCATCGCCAATCAGTATCTGGGCAAGGACGACTGGCATTTTCGCGAGGCGATGCAGCAGACATTGATCGACGAGCATTACCACACGCTGATGCACCTGCGTGCCATCGAGCGCACCCGGCTGGACAGGGCGCTGGACCATGACCTTGACTTGCCGCCGTCAGTGACCTACCTGCGTCTAGTCGCATTGCGTGAAGAATTGCCCGAGCAGTGGCAGCGGGATCTGGCGGCCATCACCTTTGCAGTAGTGGCAGAAATCAGCGTCAACGCCTACCTGGATCTGCTGGCGGACGATCACAGTATCCAGCCGCAAAACCGTCGCGTGGCAGAACTGCATAACCGCGATGAATATGCCCACAGCAAGGTGCTCGCCGAAGTGGCCAAGGTCATGTACGCGAACATGCAGCCACCGCAGCGGTTATTTTTCGCACGTACGTTGTCGGTAGCGCTGAGTGCCTTTGTCGCCCAGGACTACTCGATGTGGGAGGCGATTCTGACGCAGCTCGGGGTCGAGGCCGCCAGTCAGATCATCGCCGACACTCGCGAGAGCAACAAGAACGCCACGATCATGCGCGACTACAGCGGTCTGCTGCGTCTTGCGCAGGACCTGGGCATTACCGAGGAGATCGATTTCGACTTCCGTCCGACCCTCAACGCGGCCGCTGTGGCCTGAATCGGGAGGTGTGCATGTCCGTTCCTGAGTACGAAGTGTTCGCCATTCGTGTGGGCGCCAATGCCCAGCGCACCGCTCGAGAAAATTTTCTGTACGACGCCTGCTGTGGCGACCCGAATGCGTCGATGCCCCTGGACTATTACTTCTGGGTGATCCGCAATGAGCAGCAGGTCATCGTGGTCGACACCTGTTTTCAACCGGCCACGGCGGATCGGCGCAACCGGCAGATGTACCGCTTGCCTGAAGATTCGCTGCGACAACTGGACATCGATCCGGCGCAGGTCGACACCTTGATCCTGACGCATCTGCACTGGGATCACGCCGGCAATATCGGGTTGTTCCCCAAGGCCACGGTGCACCTGCAGGAAGCGGAGTTGCGCTTCTGCACGGGACCGAAAATGACCCATCGCACGGTGAACAAAACCTACGAGGTGGACGACGTGATGTCGGCCCTGCCGCCGTTGTTCGAAGGGCGGATGCGCTTGCACTCGGGCAGTGTCGAGGTGGTGGCGGGCGTCACCCTGCACCCGGTCGGCGGGCATACGCCGGGCAGCCAGGTGGTGCGGGTGAACACCGCGCGCGGGTGGATCGTGCTGGCCTCGGACGCTGCGCATCTGTGGGCGAACATTCGCCAGCGCAGTCCGTTTCCGATCCTCGATGACCTGGCCCAGACGCTGGAAGCCTTCAGCCTGATCGACAGCCTGGCGGACAGTGAAGACCACGTTATCCCCGGCCACGACCCGCTGATCGCCGAACGCTTCCCCCATTGGAACGACGACCCGCACATCATCTGCCTGCACAACCCACCCCTGAATACCCAGTGAACCCTGTAGCAGCTGCCGAGCCCGCCCTTGTGGTGAGGGGATTCATCCCCGTTCGGCGACGCAGTCGTCGTAAAACCCGCGCACTCGGTATGACTGATTCATCCAGGTCGCCTGATTTGGGGTCGCTTCGCAACCCAGCGGGGATGAATCCCCTCGCCACAAGGGCGGGCTCGGCAGCTGCTACAGAGATACTTGCAGGCTGCTACAGCGTTAGTGTTGGTTTTTGAGGATTTGACCAAGGGTCGCCAGCGCCTCATCTATCCGGGGCGAATACGGCGCGCCGCAACCGATGCGAACGAAATGATCAAAACGCTGGGCGTTGGAAAAGATGTCCCCCGGTGAAATCTGGATACCTACCTTCAACGCCTCCTGGAAAAGCATCATCGACGAATACCGGGGCGGCAGCTCCACCCATAACAAGGTGCCGCCTCGCGGGTTGCTCACGCAGGTGCCCGAGGGGAAATAGCGCAGGATGGCCGCACTCATCTGCTGGCGTTGCTGCGTCAGGGTTTTCCTGAGCCGGCGCAGGTAACGTTCATAGGACGGCGTTTTCATGAACGCACTGACCGCCAGTTGCGACAACGTTTCGCAGCCTCTGGACTGGGTGTGCTTGAGCATTTCCACGCGCTCGTGCCATCGACCTGCACTGATCCAGCCCAGTCGCATGCCCGGAGCGAGGGTTTTGTTCAGCGATGCGCAATAGATCAGGTTGTCAGTGCGGTCCCAGTGTTTGAGCGTGGACAAGGGCTGATCGGTGTCCACCAGGTCGCCATAGGTGTCGTCTTCGATCAGCACCGTGCGGTACTCGGCGCACAGTTGCACCAGGCGTGCCTTGTTGGCGTCGGGCATGATGCTGCCCAACGGATTTTGCAGATTGGGAATGACGATCAGCGCGCGAATTGGTTCGGGACCCAGTAGCAGTTTTTCCAGCGCAAACAGGTTGATCCCCGAGTGCGCGGTCGCCGGAACTTCCAGCACGCGCAGGCTCAGGCTTTCGAGAATCTGCAGCAAGCCATAGAAGGTCGGCGATTCAACGGCCACGGTGTCGCCGGGTTGGGTGACGGCGCGCAAGGCGAGGTTGATCGCCTCGGTCGCACCGTGGGTGATCACGATTTTCTCGGCGCTCACGTTGGTCTTGGCGGTCAGCGCGCGCCTGGCCAGGGTATTGCGCAGCGCAAGGTTGCCGCAGGTCGAACCGGGTTTGCCGAGCAATTGCTGATCCTGGCGCAGCGCCTTGATCATGTGGTCCTGCAAAACCTTCAGGGGATAGAGTTCCGGTGCGCAGTAGGCGCTGGCGAAGTTGACCTTGATGTTCGCCCGCTGGCCAGCCTTGAGCACCGACGACACCTGCTCGTGAATGCCCACATACACCCCGGTGTCCAGTGGTGCAGGAGGCGCGGGCTTGGGCACGTTGTCCGGCTGACGGATGTAGTTGCCGGAGCGCGGACGCGCTTCAAGCACCCCGTAGTCCTCAAGCTCGCGGCACACCTGCACGGCGGTCGACAGGCTGACGGCGTGTTTTTCCATCATCAGTCGAATGGAGGGAAAGCGTTCTCCCGTTTTCAAGGTGCCGCTGCGGATCGCGTCGAGGTAGTGGTGGGCTAACTGACGGTAAAGGGGCGTTGTGTTCATGACGACCTCAGCAATCGCACCACTGAGGTCTTGGGCTGGAAAGTGAGATGACGCTCCCCGCAGGCGGACCTGTGGCGCTCAAGGGTTATGGGAAGTGTTGGTCCTGCTGTCGATACTGGAACAGGAATCGCGGTCTTGCCGGAATCGCAGGCAATAAAAAGCCCCGCACGAGGGCGGGGCTGAAGGGGTATTGAAGTTAACGTTTGTCAGAAATTACTGGTTAGTCAGATACCTGTGGCTAGTCAGGTCCTGTGGCGAGCGAGCTTGCTCGCGCTTGAGTGCGTAGCACTCACAAAAATAGTTGAAGATGTTCAGATTTTTTGGGGCCGCTTCGCAGCCCGGCGGGAGCGAGCTCCCTCGCCACAAAATACAGTGTGTCCGGATTACTGCGCAGCGATGCTGTAGCCATCGAACGCTGTCTGTTGCTGCAGCGCAGTGATGATGTTCTTGCGGTTGCTGGCGTGCTCAGTCCCGGCATTGTCCAGGAAGGTCTCGCTTTCCAGCTCGGCTTCATCACCTTCACCGACGAAGGTCAGTCCCAGGAATTCCAAGGCTTCGCGATCGACATTCATTCGCGAACGCGGTGTGCGCATCGGCAGGGTGACGCTCACGCCGTCCTTGCTGATGGTAAAGATTTCGACGTCTTTCTTTGCCCGCGCTGTCTTGCTCTTGCCGCTGCTCGGGTTGCTGATGGCCTGATGGGTCTGGTTCAGCACTTTAAGCGCCAGGCCGTAGACGATTTCCTGGAACGCGGGATCGTCCTTGAAGCTGGACAGGATGCGGCTGATCGGGAACTTGCTGCTCAGGTCTTCGAGGGCCGCGATGTCGGCCGCTTCGGCATCCTTGAGTTGCTTGAGTTCGCCCATCAGCTCGTAGGCCTTGTCGTCGTCGAAGCTGTCATGAGCCTGACGAATCGCGGCGCGCAGCTCGCGGATCTGGTCGCTTTCACGGGTGGACTGGAACGAATCCAGGACCATCTCGGCGATGGTCTTGGCCTGGGGCACATGCTGTGAAAGATTGATGGAGTTTTCGTATTCCGCTTTGGACGACAAGGTGACTACGGATTCAGCGGTGTTGGAATCGGACATTGAAATTTCACTACTTCTTTTAACTTGGGATGAGGCGAGAAAGCACAGGGCCTTTTCAGGCCGCCTAATCTATTGGACAGCGACGCAGTTGTCACGGTTGAACAGGCGGGCGGACGAAAGATTGGCCCGACCCTCCTACAACGGCGCAGTCTTGAGGGAACGGAACACCTGATAGAACCTGATCGACCGCCCGCAGAACAAACCGCTGGCCACGCCTGACGCACAAGCCTTGAGCAACACGATGGGGAGTGTCGCCGAGTACGCCGGGTGAACCTCGGCCTCGTAGCCAAAATAGTAGTTAACCGCAAAGAACAGCAGGTAGAGCACCAGCGTCTTGATCGTGCCTGGCAGGATCAATCCGGTTCCCGTGTCATCCAGCGCGACGTTTTTGCTGGAAAAAATCAGCAGGGCGGCGGCGCTGCCTACCAGCACGGCGATCAGCCAGAAACCTGTCGCTAATGCGGGATGCAGCGAAAGGTTCAGCGAATAAAAGGACCATCCGAGCAAAATCGGCGGGGTGATCAACAAGGAGGTTTTGCTTTCGCGCGTCGGGGACAGGGCCTTGATGCCAAAGAAGCACAGCAGGGCAAAGGTCGCGTAAACCCACAGCGGGGTGTTTTGCAGGGCGTTGAACATCGTGACGCGTCCATGTCGAAAAATGTGCGGGGATAATAGTCGTGCTTCGACGAAACGACCGACTATTTCCCCGACACCTTCACGGATGCAGCAATTTCTGCGCGCGCTTGTCGGCCAGATGTTGCAGCACCAGGCGTCCGATGAGCACCAGCAAGGTCAGCGAGATCAGCAGCACGGAGATGGCGGCCACGCTTGGATCGACGTTATCGCGCAGACCGCTCCAGATCCGTTTCGGCAGCGTGTCCACGTTGACGCTGGTGATGAACAGCGTCACCGCGACTTCTTCCCACGACAAGGCAAAGGCCAGCAGCGCAGTGGACGCGATGCCCAGTTTCAGGTTCGGCAGGATCACCATGAACGTGGTTTGCATCAGGCTGGCGCCGAGGTTGCGCGAGGCCAGTTCGATACGTCGGTCAATCTGACTGAGCGCCACCATCATGGTGACGACGCCGTAAGGCACCACCATGATGACGTGGGCGATCACCACGCCCGTCAGGGTGTCGTAGCCCATTCCCGGGGCGAAGCGCCCGAGCTTGGTTTCCATGAAGTACAGCACCAGTGCCGAAATCACCGGGGGAATGGCCATGGGCAACAGTACCAGGCCGATCAGCGCCGTGGCCCATTTTGAGCGCAGGTACCAGATGCCGAGGCTGAAGCTGGCCGCCAGCAATGTGGCGATCACACTGGTGGCGAAGGCGATGGTCAGGCTCTGGCTGATGGCGTGGAACCAGTCGGGGTTGCTGACCAGTGCTTCGTAATGCCGCAGCGACCAGTTGCCTTCCGGCATCGACAGGAAGCGCTTGCTGGTGAAGGACACCGGGATGACCGTCAGCAACGGGAACAGCATGAAAGCCATGGCGATCACGGCCAGCAGCCGCGTACTCAGGCTTGTGCGATGGGTATTCATAATGACCTCAGCCGACCAGTCGATTCACGCGGGTGATTTTCAGCAGCACCCAGATCAGCGCACTGACCAGCGCCAGCAGCACCACGCTAAGCGCAGCCCCCAGGCCCCAGTTGCTGGTCTGGAACATTTGCAGGAACACGTATTCGGCAATCATCACCGTTTGCCCGCCGCCCAACAGCACGGGCGTGATGAAGAAGCCCAGGCAGAACACAAAGACCATGATGAACGCGCCCAGCATGCCCGGCAGGGTCTGTGGCAACAGCACTTGCCAGAAGGTGCGCAGCGGGCCGGCACCCAGGCCGCGGGAAGCCATGAGGATGCGTTGGTCCAGCTGGCGCATGCTCGACAGCAGCGGGAACACCGCATACGGGATCATCACGTGGAGCATGCCGATGACCACGCCGATTTCATTGCGACTCAGCTGTAACGGTTGGTCGATCAGCCCCATGCCCATCAGGCCATTGTTGAGCACACCGTTGCTGCGTAGCGCGATCAGCCAGCCGAAGGCGCGCACCAGCACGGAAATCCAGAACGGAATGAAGATGCAGATCTCCACCACGCGCTGCCAGAACGGTGGGCTGAACACCCAGCAGTAGGCCAGCAGATAGCCGATCAGCAATGCCAGGCAACTCACCGTCATGCACAGGCGCAGGGTGCGCCACAGCATGTCGTGGATCGCCGGGTCCGTGGCGATGCGCTCGTATTGCTCGATGCCCGGTGTCGGCAAGGAGAAGCTCCAGCCCACCACACCCAGAAACGGCAGCACGTAGAACACCAGCAGTAACACGGGCAGCGGAAACAGCAGCAAACCGCGTTCCAGGCCCGGTGAACTGAATCGGGGCTTGGGGGCAGTCAAGGTTGAGGTCAGGGTCGTCGTCATGGTCGATGGCTCACTTGGACAGCCGTGTCAGGTACGTTTCCAAGGTTTTCGAGTAGTTGTCGGCGTACCACTGGGCGTTCAGGGCGATCTGCTTTTTCAGGTTCTCGGCCGACGCGCAGTTGGCTTCCAGTTGCTCGGCCGACATCAGTTTCTCGGTGGCGCTGTTCGATGGACCGTTGCCCAGCAATTCGAACAACTTGAGCTGGCCTTCGGGTTGCAGCGCCTGCTGGATGAATTGCATGGCCGGTTGCGTACCTGCCGGGTTGCCCTGCAACACCGCCCAGCTGCTGGAGTTGATGAAGCCGTTGTCAAAGCTCCAGCGCACGCGGTTGTCGGTGTCTTCGGCGAGCAGCTTGGCGCGGGTATGCCAGATCGCACCCACCGACACTTCGCCATCCACCATCAGTTGCTGGCTTTCGGCACCCGAACTCCAGAAGGACAGCACGTGGGGCTTGATCTCATCGATCTTGGCCATCGCGCGGGCGACGTCCAGTGGGTACAACTGATCAGCCGGCACACCGTCGGCCAGCAACGCCGCCTCCAGCATCCCGTTCATCCATTTGTACAAAGTGCGCTTGCCGGGGAATTTCTTCACGTCCCAGAAATCGGCCCAGGTCTTGGGACCGTTATCGCCGAATTTTTCACTGTCCCAGGCCATCACGTAGCTGAACTGGTAGCTGGCGATACCGTGATCGGAGGAGAGCGCCGGGGCCACCAGGTCGCGCTTGACCACGTTGTAGTCCAGCGGTTGCAGGATCTTTTCCTTGCCCAGGACGATAGCGCTGTAACTCTCGACGTCGACCACGTCCCAGCTCGGCTGACCGCTGGCCAGCTGTGAGCGAATCGCCCCTTCGGTCGGACCCGCGCCGTCGATGCGCACCTGGATGCCGGTGTTTTTGGTGAAGGTGTCGGTCCATGCCGAACGGAAGGCGTTCAGTGCGTCACCGCCCCAGTTGACCACCACCAACGGCTTGTCGGCCGACCAGCTGATGCCACTGCGCAGCGCCAGCGGCACGGCGGCCAGCAACCCCATGGCCTGCATGAAGGTACGACGGTTGATCTGCCCGCCACGGGCCTTTTCGATAAGCACTTCAATACAGTCGCGTTGATGATCCTGGCTCATTGCAAGTCCTCAGTCGGCGGGTGTCCTTCGGACAGTGGCCTTTTTGTTGTCGTTAGGAGAGAGAGCTTTTTGACGCATGTGATACCGGCTTCAGGCCTGTAGCAGGAAGCTTTGCTGCACCGGCCAACTCAGCCACACCGGCGCACCACTGGGCATCAGCGCGCCCGGATGATTGCCGGGGACGGACAGGTTGACGGGCAAGGCATCGTTGCCGACCTTGAGGGCCAGGTGGGTGCTGGAGCCCTGGTAAACCTTGTCGGTGAGTTGCGCGGGCATGACGTTGTAACCGTCCCGGGTCGGGCAGTCGCTGTGCAATTCCATGTGTTCGGGGCGCACCGCCAACACGGTCGGCTGAGCGCTCAACGGGCTGGGGGCGGGGGCGTGCAGCACGCTGTTGCCGCAGCGACCGGTGGCGGTCGGGCCATTGCGGGTCAAGTCCGCCAGGGGGAAGAGGTTCATCTTGCCGAGGAATTCGGCAACGAACCGGCTCTCGGGCCGGTTGTAGATATTTTCCGGCGTGTCGACCTGGGTCAATTTGCCGTGGTTGAAAATCGCGATGCGCGACGAAAGCGCCAGGGCTTCGCCTTGGTCGTGGGTCACGAACACGAAGCTGGTGCCGACCTGGCGATGGATGCGCTGCAGCTCGGTCTGCAATTGTTCGCGCAGGTTTTTGTCGAGGGCCGACAGCGGCTCATCGAGCAACAGCAGTTCCGGCTCGAACACCAGTGCCCGGGCAATCGCCACGCGCTGTTGCTGACCGCCGGACAGCTCCGACGGCTTCTTGTGCATGTGCGCGCCCAGGCCAACCACTTCCAGAATGTGCTTGACCCGACGCTGGCGTTCCTCGGCGGCGACTTTGCGGATGCGCAGCGGATAGGCCACGTTATCGGCGACGCTCATGTGCGGGAACAGTGCGTAGCCCTGGAACACCATGCCGTAGTTTCGCTTCTCGGCAGGGCGCTTGATGATGTCCACGCCTTGCTCCATCAGCTTGCCCGACGTCGGGCTGAGAAAGCCGGCCAGGATCATCAGCAACGTGGTCTTGCCCGAACCGGACGGGCCCAACAGGGTCAGGAATTCGCCTTGGCGTACGTCCAGATCGACGTTATCCAGCGCCGCAAAACGACCGTAATACTGGCTGATGCCTTGTGCACTGAGCTGAACCGTTGAACGGCTGGACACGATGAGAGTTCCTCTTTTTATTTGCCCCAGGGCGTGCGAGGACGGATGTCAATCCGGCCGGGGCTTTGGGCTCATTATTGTTAAAAATATCGCTACATCAATGGAATTATTTTGCAGGTATTGGTTAGTTTTTTTACTCATTTCTCTGGCGCGGTTAACCATCACCTGTAGCAGCTGGCGAAGCCTGCGTCCGGCTGCGCAGCAGTCGTGAAATCAGGCGATGTATTCCTACTGTCGCACCGCATGCTCAGGGTTTACGACTGCTGCGGTCGAGCGCGACCCCGGAGCCGACGCAGGCTTCGCCAGCTGCTACAGGGATCAGCGTTACAAAGTGTCTTGCCAGGTTTGATGGGACGACTGCAACTGCGTCTTGACCCAATTGCTGAACGCCTGGACCACCGCGCGCTCGGCTTTTTGCGGGTCGGCGGCGAGGTAGTAGCCCCGGTGCAAGTCGATGGTGATGTCGAAGGGGCGCACCAACAGGCCTTTGGACAGGGCATCGCCACTGATCAGGTTGTCGCCGATAGCGATGCCCTGACCGGCAATGCACGCCGACTGCGCGCAATGCGCATCGGAGAACAGGATCCCGCTGACCGCGTTCACCCCGGAAGCGCCGGCGGCGGTCAGCCAGACGCGCCAGTCCGAATAGTCCGTCATGTGCAGCAGTGGGTAGCCGCTGAGTTCCTGCGGGTTTTTCAGGCCGCTCAAGGCATTGATCAAGCGCGGGCTGCACACGGGGAAGAAGCGCAGGGCGACGATTTCTTCCACGACCATTTCCGGCCAGTCACCGATGCCATAGGCGATGAACAGGTCGGCATTCGGGTTACTGATGTCGTCCGGCGTCCTGGGAGAGATCAACTGCAACTGCACTTGCGGGTATTGCCGCAGGAACGCGCCGATGTGGTGGCACAGCCAATAAGTGGCGAAACCCGGTGCGCAACTGACGCACAACCGCCCGGAAATCTCCTGGTCGTCGACGAGCTGACCAGCATCCAGCAGGTTCAACAAAATCCCGTGGACTTCACGCGCATAGCGTTCGCCCTGATAGGTGAGGCCAATCCCCCGGCCAATCCGCTCGGTGAGGGCGAAGCCGACACATTCCTCAAGCTTGCTGATCTGGTGACTGATGGCGCTGCGCGTCAGGTTCAGTTCGCGAGCGGCGACCGACACGCTGCCGAGACGGGCGACCGCATCCAGGGCGCGAAGGGCTGTCATCGATGGAAAACGCATAAATCATCCCGCTGAAAGTTGAAGGAACAGGCCGACATTCATAATTGCGAGCGCGATCCCCTGTGGCGAGGGAGTTCACTCCCGCTGGGGCGCGCAGCGGCCCCAAAAAAGTCACCGCGTTGAGCCAGGCACGCCTCGGACAGCCCATTTTGCGACTGCTGCGCAGCCGAGCGGGAGCAAGCTCCCTCGCCACAGGATTTGTGTTTCCACAGGCCAGCATTCCAGACATGACTGTACTTATGGTGACGGAAATTGAACAGTCAGGCCAAAAAAAATCGATTGTTGTATCGCTTGGTTCAACAATACTAGCCCCATTCGTCATCGGGCCGCGCTGGCCCTTATCAAAGAGGTGCTGCATGACCCGTTGTGCCGAGGCGCTCGTTCAGTTGCTGGAAGGCTATGGCGTTGACACTGTCTTCGGCATCCCCGGCGTGCACACCGTCGAGCTTTATCGTGGCCTGGGCGGCAGTCGCGTGAAGCACGTCAGCCCGCGTCACGAGCAAGGGGCCGGGTTCATGGCGGACGGTTATGCCCGTGCCAGTGGCAAACCCGGTGTGTGCTTCATCATCACCGGCCCGGGCATGACCAATATTCTGACCGCCATGGGTCAGGCTTATGCGGACTCGGTGCCGATGCTGGTGATCTCCACCTGCAATCGCCGCGAACACTTGCGCCTGGGTCATGGGCATCTGCATGAATTGCCCGATCAGCGCGCCATGGTCGCCGGGGTGTGTGCATTCAGTCATACCGTGCAGCATCCGGATCAACTGCCGGAAGTCCTGGCCCGTGCCTTTGCGCTGTTTGGCTGTACGCGGCCACGTCCTGTGCACATCGAGATTCCGCTGGATGTACTGGAGATGTCGGCCGATGGCCTGGACCTGCGTCCTCGTGCCTTGCCCCCGGCTCCTGCGCCCGCCACTTCGGCTATCGACGCCGCGATCGAACTGATCAACCACGCCCGCAGGCCATTGATTCTGGCGGGTGGCGGCGCCCGTCGAACGAGTGCTGCCCTGACCTCGCTGGCTGAACGGTTGCAAGCCCCGGTCGCGCTGACCACCAATGCCCGTGGCTTGCTGGCGCGCGAGCATCCCTTGCTGCTCGACGGTGTGCAGTCCTCCGCACACGGTCGCAAGCTGTTCGCCGAGGCGGATGTGGTGCTGGCGATCGGCACCGAACTGGGGGAAACCGACTATGACTTTTTCGGCCTTGGACCCTTGGCGTTCAAGGCGCCGCTGATTCGGCTGGACATCGATCCGATGCAGGTCCTGGGCGTGCAACCGGCGCAGGTGGGCTTGTTGGGGGATGCCGGGGAAGGGTTGCGTGCACTGTTGGCGCGACTCTCGCAGAGAGAGGCTGATCAGGCGTGGGCCGGTAATCGTGTGGCCCAGGTCAATGCGCTGGAACACGCTGGCTGGAGTCCGAAACAACGCTGTCTGCAGACGGTGCTGGACACGGTGCGTGATCACCTGCCGCAGCCGCTGATTGTCGGCGATTCGACTCAGCCGGTGTATCAGGGCGCATTGGGTTATCGAGCCCCGACACCCAACAGTTGGTTCAACGCCGGCACCGGTTACGGAACCCTGGGTTACGCGTTGCCGGCCGCCATTGGCGCGAAGCTGGCGCAACCCTCGCGCCCGGTCGTGGCGTTGGTGGGTGACGGTGGACTGCAGTTTTCCAGCGCCGAACTGATCGCAGCAAAAGAGGCGGGCGCCGGGGTGATCCTGTTGCTCTGGAACAATGCCAGCTACGCCGAAATCCGCGACTACATGAACGCCAAAGACGTGCCCCTGGTGGGCGTGGACATTCTCACGCCGGACTTCCAGGCCCTGGCGCGCAGCTGCCACGTGGCCCATCACCGGGTGACCAGTCTGCACGCCCTTCGCGAGTTGCTGGGCCAGCTCGGTCACTGCGACGAACCGGTGATGGTCGAGCTGGACGCCGCCGCGTTTCTGGCGGAGTAGGCCGCGCGTTACTGGCGACAAAAACAAGAATTTCCAGGTCCTTGAAGCGCCGAGTGCGCGGGACCTTTCTATCGCACTGAACTGAAAGGTGGCTTACGTGGCTGAGTCCGACAACTTTACCTCGACCCATTCCGCACAAGGGACATACGCCGATCTGATCCTCGGTAACGGTCGCATCTATACCCAGGATCCGGCAAACCCGTGGGCCGAGGCCGTGGCCATTCGCGACGGCAAGTTGATCGGTGTCGCCAGCCTTGGCGAACTGGAAACGTTCAAGGGCCCGAACACCGTCCTGCATGACCTGCAGGGCGCCTTTTGCATGCCGGGCCTGCACGACATGCACACCCACCCGGACCTCGCACTGGCCCCGCGATACAGCGATGACCTGGACGTGGGCATCGAAGACCCGACGCCCGAGCAGTTGCGCGAAAGCATCCTGGCCTATGCCGACAGCCATCCGGGCGATGGCTGGATCTATGGGCAGTACTGGGTGCGCTACACCTTCCGTGAAGCCGGTTTGACTCCGGGCCGGGCGTGGCTCGACAGCGTCATGCCGGACCGTCCGGTCGCGCTGCTCGACCGGATGTGGGGCACCATGATGGTGAACTCCAAGGCCCTGGAACTGGCCGGCATCGATCGCCATACCGCCGACCCGCGCAACGGCTATCTGGAGCGTGACGAATTGAGCGGCGAACCCACCGGCCTGATGATCGACGGTGCCTACGCAATGATCCATGCCGCCATGCCGCCTACGCCGGTCAGCGTGCTGCGTCGCGCCTACCGCGACGGCGTGCATTTCCAGAGTTCGCGCGGGGTGACGGCGAGCAAGTACGTGCACGTTTGCGAGCAGCGTTTACAGGCGCTGAAGGAGCTCGACGACAGCGGTGAACTGACGGTCCGCATCGAAGCGGCGATCAGTTGGCAAGACGATATTTTCCCCGTGCGTCGTCGCTGGGAATTGCTCAGTGGTGAACGTCACTACTACCGCAGCGCGCGCCTGAGTGCGAACGCAGTGAAGTTCCATTTCGACGGCACGGTGGAGCCGAAATCGTCCTACCTGCTGACACCCTGGCCACAAGAGAAGAGCTGGCGCGGCAAGCTCAACCTGACCCCTGAACACATCACCGACATGGTGGTGGACATGGACAGCAAGGGCATCCGGGTGATTGCCCACTGCACCGGTGACGGCGCGTCCGACGTGTTCCTCGATGCAGTCGCTGAGGCCCGCCGTCGCAATGGTTTCAGCGGCGTGCGTCATCAATGCGCACACAGCACGTTGCTGCACCCGGGCAATCTGCCGCGCTTCAAGGAACTGAACGTCATTGCCGAGTTTTCCCCGGCTGCCTGGTACCCGACGCCGTTCGCCAGCGGTGCGCGTTCGGGTTACGGGCAGGAGCGGCTCAAGCGCATCTACGATTTCAAAGGCGTCCTCGAAGCGGGCGGCACCGCGGTGATGGGCACCGATTGGCCGGTGGCGTCCATCGACCCGTGGCTGGCGCTGGAAACCATGGTCACCCGCCAGAACCCATGGAACGATGATCCGGCGTGCTTCGGCGAGCCCATCAGCCTCGAGCAGGCCTTGAACGTGATCACCTCCAACGGCGCCGTGGCCATGGGGCTGGAGCACATGACGGGCAGTCTGCAAGTCGGCAAGTCCGCAGACCTGATCGTGATCGACCGCGACCTGTTCGCCGAACCTGCGCGCAACTACATCCACCGTACCAACGTGCTGCTGACCTTTGTGGAAGGGCAGTTGGTCTACGACCGTCATTCGACACTGGCACCGGCTGGGCTGAAAGCGGTCTGGCAGGGTGAGCCGCCCGTGCTGGAGGGTAAGGCGTGATGGACGTTCCACGCATTGCAGTCACGGTGGTTTCGGGGTTCCTCGGCGCGGGTAAAACCACCTTGCTCAACCGCATGGTGCGCCGTGCGGAAGGCAGTCGGCTGGCGGTGATCGTCAACGATTTCGGCGAGCTGAACATCGATGCAGCCATTGTTTCCGAAGTCACCGACGCGGTGTACAGCCTGCAAAACGGCTGCATTTGCTGCACGGTTCAGGAGGATCTTCTGGCGCAACTGGCGAGCCTGGCGCAACTGCAGCCTCGGCTTGAGCGCATTGTCATCGAGTGCAGTGGCGTGTCCGATCCGCAGCGCATCGTGCAAACCCTGGCGTACCCGCAACTGCGCAGCCAGATGCAACTGGACATGGTGATCACCGTCGTTGACGCGACCCGCCACCTGCAACTCGAAGGCGAGTACGCACGACTGGCCAGGGCACAAGTCGCTGCCGCCGACCTGCTGCTGTTGAACAAGACCGATCTGGTGGACGACACGCAGTTGCAGGCACTGCGCGATGCGCTTGGCGTCCGCACACGGGTGCACGAATGTGTTCAGGCCGAGCTGCCGGATGCGCTGTGGCTGGACACCGATCTGGATCTTGAACCCCGTGCGCAAAAACCGATGACACGGGTGTCGGCGGACGATCACGGCGAAATGTTCAGCAGCTGGCTGTGGCAGGATTCCGCCGGGCTTGATGTCGAACGTTTACGCGGTTGGCTGCACGCCTTGCCGGGCGATGTCTTCCGCGTAAAGGGGCTGGTGTTGCTGGCGCAGGGCGGCAAGGCGCACTGGCTGCAGCACGTTGGCACCCGCAGTCAGTTCTTGCCGGCTACCGACGAGGCACTGGCCAGCGGTTCCCGATTGGTGTTTATTGCTCGTCGTGGCTTTGACGGCTGGGAAGCGTTGGGGCAAGGACTGGACGCTTGCAAAGTGACGGAGGAAGCGCTGACATGAACCCGATGGAACAACGTTTACGTGAAGAGTTGGCAGCCTGTTATCGGTTGATCGCGCATTTTCGCATGAGCGATCTGATCTTCACGCACATCTCGGTCCGCCTGCCGGGGCCTGAACATCATTTTCTGATTAATCCCTATGGTTTGATGTTCGATGAGATTACCGCGTCGAATCTGGTCAAGATCGACCTCGAAGGTCGTGCGGTCGAGGCCAGTCCTTATCCGGTCAATCCTGCGGGCTTTGTCATTCACAGCGCCATTCACGGTGCCCGTGAAGACGCCCAGTGCGTGCTGCACACGCATACCAAGGCGGGGTGCGCGGTCGCGGCGCTGAAGTGCGGGCTTTTGCCGGTGAACCAGATCTCCATGGAGTTTTACGGTCGGGTGGCTTACCACGACTATGAAGGCGTGGCGCTGGACATGAGCGAGCAACAGCGCCTGGTGCAGGACCTGGGTGACAAGACGGTGTTGATGTTGCGCAACCATGGTTTGCTGACAGTAGGCGAAACCGTGAGCCAGGCGTTCTTGCGCATGTATTACCTGGAAAAAGCCTGTGAAATCCAGCTGGCGGCCCAGGCTGCCGGCGAGGTAATTTTGCCGCCGCCAGAGGTGTGCGCGCATACCGAGCGTCAGTTCAATGATCCAGGGCGGCCGCTGGAGGAGGGTCAGTTGAACGACCCGGATGCAATGCAGTTGGCGTGGGCAGCGTTGATCCGGATGCTGGATCGCGTGGCTCCGGGGTATCGGGACTGATCCGGATATTTCTGTGATCGGGCTGTCGCTATCGCCAGCAGGCTAGCTCCCACAAGGGGGTCTTCAGTGCATGCAGCATTTGAAGCTCGGCCAGGATAAATGTGGGAGCTAGCCTGCTGGCGATGCATCCGCCACGGTCTCTCAGGCCTGCCCCGGTGTATTCAGGTTCATCGACCGCACCGCCAGCGCCGTCGCTGTCTCTTCATCGATAGGCAATGAAAAGACGAACGTAGCGCCTTGCCCCGCGACATCCACCAAACGAACTTCCCGGCCATGCAACTGCAGGATCCGCTGCACGATGCGCAACCCCAATCCTCCATCACGCCGTGCGCCACCAATATTGAACGGCCGCAGAAATAAGCCTTCGCGCAGTTCTGCCGCGATGCCCGGCCCGCTGTCGCTGATGGTGATTTCAACGAACCTGCCTTGGGGGACCAGGCTGATGCCGATGGTTCCGCCGAGGGGGGTGTGACGCAGGGCGTTGTCGAACAGGTTGGTGAGCACACGCTCGATCAGCCCCAGGTCGGCGAACACGCCAGACACAGTGGGTGCGAAGCTCGCCTTGAGTTGCACTTGCCGGGCTTCGGCCGTCAGTTCGAATTTCTGGAAAATGTCCTGCACCAGATCGGTCAGTGAAAAGCGCTCCAGCACCGGCTGCACAAACCCATGTTCGAGCCGCACCAGTTCCAGCAGTGACTGCGCCAGCCCGCCGACCTTGCGGCTTTGATCCAGCGCAATCCCCAGGTAACGACGGCGATCGGCGGCGGACAAGGTGGCGTCCTTGAGGGAAAGGGTTTCCAGGTAACCGTGCAGCGAGGCCAGAGGCGTGCGCAGATCGTGGGAAATGTTCGCCACCAGCTCCCGACGTTCCTGATCCTGACGGGTCAGCGAGCGCCATTGTTCACTCAGACGTGCCTGCATCTGGCGGAAGGCTGTGTCGAGTACGGCAATTTCATCGTGGCTCGCCGCTTTTTCCACAGGGATGGGTTCAGTGGGTATGACCGGGACGCCGTCGATGTCGAACTGGCTGACGGTTTCGGTCAGGCGACGCAAAGGCCGGGTGATCAGGGCAAACGCCGTGAGGCCGGCGATCAGGCACAGCAACGCGACCAATCCGATGGACAGCAGTGCGGTATTGAGCGCAGCGCTGGTGGCGCCCCGTTCGGCGAAGCGGTCGTGCTCCTCGCCAAGCAATACGACGTAGAGATAACCCGCCGGTTTGCCGTTGACCTTCAACGGCGCAGCGCTGAACACTTTGCGGGCTTCGGTACTGCGTGGGTCGTCGCCGAGAATGGGCAGCGCATCCCCTTTGAGCAGGCGTTGAATCGGCGCCAGATCCACCTGCTCGCGGCGAATCCGCCCCTCGGGCGCAGCGCTTCCGACAATCCGCCCCTGGGTGTCCAGCAAGTACACCTCGACGCTCGGGTTGACCAGCATCAACTGGCTGAAGAGGCTGCGTACGGCGTCGGGCATCAGGCCCTGGGTGTCCATCAGTACCGTGTCGTTGGCGATGTGTTGCGCCAGGTCCCGGGAAAGCCCTTGCACCACTTCCTGTTCATGCATCTGGTTGGAGCGCACCTGCATCCACGCCGACGTACCACAGCACACCAGCAACAGCACCGCGAACACCAGTGACAACCGTTGTGTCAGGGTCAGCCTCACGAGTGTTCCTCCCTGGCCGCGAATTTATAGCCGCGGCCCCACACCGTGAGGATGCGCGCCGGTTGCGCCGGATCGGCTTCGATCTTCGCCCGCAGCCGGTTGATGTGGGTGTTGACGGTGTGCTCGTAGCCTTCGTGGCTGTAGCCCCAGACGGCGTTGAGCAAGTCCATGCGCGAGAACACCTTGCCCGGCTGGCGGGCGAAGAAGTACAGCAAGTCGAACTCCCTTGGCGTGAGGTCGAGGCGGCGACCCTCGAGGGACACGTCGCGAGTGATCGGATCAATGGTGAGACCGTCGAGGGTCAGGCTGCCGGCATCCATTTTCAGGTTGCGGGCCATGGCATCGACCCGTCGCAACAGGGCTTTGACCCGAGCCACCAGCTCGAGCATGGAAAACGGCTTGGCCAGGTAGTCGTCGGCGCCCAGTTCGAGCCCCAGGATCCGGTGCATTTCGCTCGAACGGGCGCTGGTGATGATGATCGGCGTATAGCGGGCCATGGCCCGGGCGCGACGGCAGATTTCCAGACCGTCGACCCCCGGCAACATCAGGTCCAGGACCAGTGCGTCCCAGTTGCCTTGCTGCAACAGGCGCATGCCTTCGTCGCCGTCGGCGCAGTGCACCACCTCGAACTGCTCGTCGCGAAGATGCAGGCAGATCAGGTCGGCGATATGCAGGTCGTCCTCGACCACGAGGACGCGTTTGGTCTGTTCCATCAAGCTCAATCCTTCAGCGCAATGCACACAGTGTGCGGGTTTTTCCATGGCCGAGTTATCACGAATTGTTTAACTCCGCGTGAGGATTTGGCGATCAACCCAAGCCTAGGCTGTGTTCCATCAAAGGCACCCTCATTTTTGGACCGGCTGGCATTTTCGGACAGGCTGGATTTTGGAGACGACCATGTTTTCACGGCGGCAATTTCTTGTGGCAAGCGGCGGGCTGGGGATTGCAGCCCTGGCCATCGGCGCATTGCCAAAATTTACCGCAGGTTCCGCGCTGATCAGCGAGGCCAGTGCCGCAGAGGCCTTCGAAGTGACCCACAGTGACAGCGAATGGCATGCTCTGCTCAGCGACGAGCAGTACGACATCCTCCGCGAGGAAGGCACCGAACGGGCCTACAGCAGCGCACTGAACAACGAACATCGCGACGGTACGTTCACCTGTGCCGGTTGTGATCTGGCGCTGTTTTCTTCTGCGACCAAGTTCGACAGCCGTACCGGTTGGCCAAGCTTCTGGGCTCCGCTGGACAAGGCCGTGGCCACCCGTCAGGACCGCTCCTTCGGGGTGCTGCGCGAAGAAGTGCACTGCAGGCGGTGTGGCGGGCATCTGGGCCATGTCTTCGACGACGGGCCAAAACCGACCGGGTTGCGCTACTGCATGAACGGTCTGGCGATGAAATTCCAGCCCACGGCTGCCTAAGCGATTGCGTGTGGTTGATGTGCCGTTCTCTTATTCAGGAGTCAGTCCCATGAAAGCTACCTTTACCTGGCGTCGCACACTGCTCGGCCTGGCGGCTGCCAGTGTCATCGGCCAATGCTCGGCATTCTCTTTCGGGGCCGAAGACGCGGTGATCATCCCCCCACCCGCGCTCGACGAAACCACCCAGGCACACAGCGAGACCGTGGTATTCGCCGGTGGCTGTTTCTGGGGTGTGCAAGGCGTGTTCCAGCATGTCAAAGGCGTGAAAAAAGCGGTCTCCGGTTACGCAGGCGGTGCCGCCAATACCGCGCAGTATGAGCGGGTCAGCGCAGGCGATACAGGTCATGCGGAATCGGTGGAGGTGACCTTCGATCCGTCACAGGTAAGCTACGGCACCTTGTTGCAGATCTACTTCTCGGTGGCCCACAACCCCACCGAACTCAATCGTCAGGGACCGGACAGCGGCACGCAATACCGGTCGGCGATCTTTACCCAAAGCAGCGAGCAGCAGCGGGTGGCGCAGGCCTACATCGCCCAGCTCGACGCCGCGCATTCCTTCAGCAAACCGATCGTGACCAAGCTGGAGAGCTACAACGGTTTTTACCCGGCGGAGGAAGAGCACCAGGACTTCCTGACCGAGCACCCCACCTATCCCTACATCGTGATCAATGATCTGCCGAAGGTGGCGCAGTTGAAGCAGCTCTATCCGGAGCGGTATCAGGATAAGCCGGTGTTGGTGAAGGGCGGGTCGTAAAGCGTTTGTTACCCGTCGTTAAGGCGTTTGCCCATCTCAAACGCTCGCATTTCATACCCCAACGCTTCGTACAGGCGCCGGGCGGGGTCGTTGAATCCCCAGACGGTCAAACGCAGATCCGCAGCGCCCTGTTCGAGGGCCCATGTTTGTGCTTGCTGCATCAATGCTCGACCAATGCCCTGGCCCCTGCCTCGTTGGTCAACACAGACCGAACCGATTCTGCCCACCCGTTGCGGTTGCATTAACGGTCCTTTTGACTCGGTGACTTGTACGGTGATGAACCCGATGGCTACACCTGATTGTTCAGCGAGGAAGACGGCATGATTTTCCCCCTCGATGCTCGGTCGCCAGAAGTCGCCGTCGCGGGCGAAGTCGTCCGTTGATGGCGCGTAAATATCCGGCCGGTGCTCATGGTGAAGGCTGTTGAGTTGTTGGCCCAGTTCACAGATGGCAAGCAGGTCTTGCGAGGTCGCTCGACGATAGAAGGTAGGTGAAGTCATTGGCTGTCCTTAGCGGTTACATTGGGTGTTGCTCACACTTTCCAGTATTCAACATGGATGCTACCCCTGTCGATTCAGGCTTCAGCAAGACCCGTTCATTGCAAGGCTGACCTGCCTACTGCTTGCCCCATACCTGCATCGCGAATTCGACAAAGTGGCGCAGCTTCGGAAGGCGGTAGCGATCCTGAACGTAGATCAGGCTCATTGGGCGGCTCGGCAGTTGGTAATCGGGCATCAGCGCGACAAGTTTGCCGCTGAGCAGGTCTTGTTCTACCAGCGCGTCCGGCAGCATCACGATGCCCATGCCAGTGCGAGCCGCTTGGTGCAAACCTGCCGAGCTATTGATCAGCAGGGTGCCACTGACGGCTACCATGACTTCACCTTCCGGCCCGCTCAGGCGCCAGTTTTTAGACACGGAATGCCAGTCATCCCCGGCGGGATAGGCAAAGGACAGGCAGTCGTGGTGCTGGAGGTCTTCAGGGGTTTTCGGCACGCCCCGACGGGCCAGGTAGTCGGGTGAGGCGCACATCGTCAGGGTGTAGTCGATCAGTGGACGAGCGATCACGTTTGACGACTCGATGGCACCCAGGCGAAACGCTACGTCGAGGTTGTTTTCGAGCAGCTCGGGTCGCCCGTTGGAGAGCATCACGTCGAGTTTGACTTGTGGGTAACGCAGGGCAAATTCGCTCAGCGCCGGTGCGAGCTTTTCAGTGCCGAAGGTCAGCGGAGCCGTGATGCGCAACGTGCCCACGGGCGTGTCCTGGCTTTGTTCGGCCAGACGCTCGGAATCGGCCACCAGGCCCAATACTTCGAGGCAACGCTGATAGTAGGCCGTGCCGAACTCGGTCAGTCGCTGGCGTCGGGTCGTGCGATTGAGCAGGCGCACGCCCAGTCGTTTCTCAAGGGCGCGTAGGTGATTTCCCACCATGGTGGTGGACATTTCGCACTGGAATGCGGCGGCGGTCATGCTGCCGGATTCCACGACGCGCACGTAAACGGTCATTGCCTGGAACAAATCCATTATCAAGCCCAACTTTAAAATGATTGAAGTATTGCAGCGTTTATCCAATTCAGGTGGCTAACGATACTGCAAATACACCGACCATTGATGGAGCTTGATGCCATGACCGCCGCCTGCCTGATGACCACTTATCAACCACTGGCCTTGAGCTTCTGCAAAGGCCTGGGCACACGCCTGTGGGATCAGGCGGGCCGTGAATACCTCGATGCGGTGGCCGGGGTGGCGGTGACCAACGTCGGCCATTCTCATCCGAAAATCGTCTCGGCGATCAGCGAGCAGGCAGGCCTGCTGCTGCACACCTCCAATCTCTACAGCATCGACTGGCAGCAGCGGCTGGCGCAAAAACTGACCCGGTTGGCGGGGATGGAACGGGCGTTCTTCAACAACTCCGGCGCCGAAGCCAACGAAACCGCATTGAAGCTGGCGCGGTTGCACGGCTGGCGCAAAGGTATCGAACAGCCGATGGTGGTGGTCATGGAAAACGCGTTCCACGGTCGAACCCTTGGAACCTTATCCGCCAGCGATGGCCCGGCCGTGCGTCTTGGATTCAACGAGCTGCCGGGTGATTTCGTCAAAGTACCGTTCGGTGACCTCAACGCGCTGGATAAGGTGCAGCAGCGGTACGGTTCGCGCATCGTGGCGGTTCTGATGGAACCGATCCAGGGCGAAAGCGGCGTGCAACTGGCCCCCCCTGGCTATCTGAAAGCCGTGCGTGAACTCTGCGACCGGCGCGCATGGCTGTTGATGCTCGACGAGATTCAGACCGGGATCGGCCGTACCGGGCAGTGGTTTGCGTTCCAGCGTGAAGGCATCGTGCCGGACGTGATGTCCCTGGCCAAGGGGCTTGGTAACGGCATCCCCATTGGTGCCTGCCTGGCACGGGGTAAAGCTGCCGACCTGTTCACGCCGGGCAGTCACGGCAGCACCTTCGGTGGCAATCCTTTGGCCTGTCGTGTCGGGTGCACGGTGCTGGAGATCATCGAAGAACAAGGGCTGCTGGAAAACGCCGCAGTGCAGGGCGAACGGTTGCTCGCCAGATTGTGCGCCGAGCTGGCAGACAACCCGAATGTGCTGGCCATCCGTGGACAAGGCTTGATGATCGGTATCGAACTCAAGCAGCCAATCCGCGACCTGACCCTGATCGCCGCTCGGGATCACGGCTTGCTGATCAACGTGACACGGGGCAAGACCATACGCCTGCTGCCGCCGCTGACGATTGATGAGCGGGAGGTGGAGATGATTGTCAGAGGGGTGTGTCGGGCGGTGTTGTCAGCCCAAGGTTGAATTTCAGTAGTGATATCGGCACATCACGACTCGGAGTTCACCATCTTCCACCGTGTACACCAAGCGATGTTCTGCCGTGATTCGCCGCGACCAAAAGCCGCTCAAGTTGTGTTTGAGCGGCTCCGGTTTTCCAAGCCCGCCGAACGGCTCGCGCTGGATGGATTTGATCAACAGGTTGATTCGCTTTAGCCCTGTCTTGTCATTTTGCTGGAACCACAAATAGTCGTCCCAACCTTCAGGTGTGAACTCAATATTCATTCTTCAATGAGTTGCCTGGTTTTGGTTTTTCCCGCGCGCGAATTCGCGATCGATTTGATCAGGCGCTCGGCGTTGGCGGGAGAGCGCAGCAGATACGCTGTCTCTTCCAGCGCGTTGTACTCCGCCAGGGACATCATCACTACCGGCTCACCTTTTTGGCGAGTCACCAGCAGCGGGGCGCGGTCTTCATTTACTCGATCCATGGTTTCGGCCAAGTGCGCCCGAGCGGTTGTGTAGTTGATGGTCTGCATAGTGTTTTCCTCGCCTGAAGCAAAGAACGTACAGAAATGAGTACAGGGTGACAAGGTAATACCTCTGAATGGTCGTTACATAACGGTGGTGTTATGCAGGGACTGAAGTATCGCCGAGTGGGCGTCGAGACGTTTCCGTAACCGATGTAGGCCCGTTCCGATAATTACGCCATCTAACAAGGGCGCTCCCCAAGGCTTTCCACTAACCGCGCCAGATAGCCATCAGTTCGGGTACCAACTTGCTCCGTGCGAACATACGTATCCTTGTTTGAAACTAAAGAGGTGACTCGGCCTGTTCGTCCACCGGCGCAACCATCCGGGTCTTTGGCAGACCGTTTGAGTTGTGCTGATAGATGCCCTGCGGCTGGCCCTTTTCATTAAAGAACACCTGGCCGATCCCCGCCGAGTTCCACAACCGCTCACCCGCTTCGGCGTGCTCCGGAACATGCGGAACAATGCGCATGCGCCGGCGCTTGGTCAGCCAGTTCAGCGGCGAGCGCGGGGAATAGAGCCAGCGGTTGAGACGGTCGAACCACTCCAGCAGCGTCGGCGGAAATTCATTCTTGATGCCACTGCTGGTGATCTGCCAGATACGCGGGCCAGCCTTGCGGTGGCGGATGAAGACTTCGTAGACGAAGGAATAGTGCACATCTCCCGACAGCACCACGTAGTTACCCGGCGTTCGCGAGTGGCGGAAAATGTTCAGGATCACCTGGGCAGCACCGCGATGGGCCATCCAGTTTTCCGCATCCACCAATAGCGGATACCCGCACCAGCTGAAGACTTTCTGCACGGTTTCGATCAACTTGACGCCGAAGATGGGCGCAGGCGAAACGATGATCGCCGAGGGATAGTCCAGCAATTCCTGCTGCAGTTCGCTGAGGGCTTCCCAGTCCAGCAGGCCCGAGGGTTGCTTGAGGTTCATCTCGCTGCGCCAGCGTCGGGTGCGGGTGTCGATGACCACCAGCGCAGGACTCGTCGGCAGTACGTAGTGCCAGTGCTGAAACTTCAGCAACTCATCGATCAAAGCATCCTGCACCGGGCTGTCGAGATAGCCGTCGTGGCCGGTCGTACTGAAGCCATCGGTCTTTTCCAGCAGCGTGCCGAACGCATCGGGATTGTTGCCCCAGCCCTGGCACAGCATGTAAGCAATCAGCGCGTTACCGATGATGCGTTTGGAGAACGGATGGCCGTAGGCCGTTTCCTCCCATTGCGCAGAAAGATTCCAGTCATCGGTAATGTCGTGATCATCGAAAATCATCAGGCAAGGCAAGTGCGCGAAGGCCCGCGCGACACCGCCCAGACCGGCCTTGAAACCGTCGATGCGCGTCTGTTCCAGCGCGTAACGTTTCTGTCGTTCGGGGTTGAGTTGCGGTGGTGTGGGGGCGATCAGGGTCCAGGGTGTCGGCGACCACACCAGGAGGTACATCGCCATGACTTCGGCGAAGGTCACCAGGTGGTTGTCGGCACTGCTGCTGGTGAAAATCGGTTTGCGCGCACCGCCGAAAAATCGCTCGCGCAACGTCTCGTTGCTCTCTAGCGCCGGTAACAAATCCGCGCGGTGGTAATAACTGGCCGAGTGCTCATAGAGCTTGGCGCTGTCGCTGACCACCGCCCCTTCAAGGTGCTCGCCAAACAACCCCAGCCGTTCAATCAGCGCATGGATGGCGCGCAACATGGGGCCGGCGACGTCGTCGGCGTACACCTGGTCGCCGCTCATCATCAACAGGGCCGGGCGTTCCGTGGCTTCATGGGTTGATGCCAGCAATTGATCGACGCAGAGCAAGCCGTCGGTGGCGGGGTGATGGGGTTTGCGACAAGAGCCATGCAGCAACTGATCGATCCGCGAACGCAGCACGAAATTCGGACAGCGTGCGTCGCCATACAGCAGATGCGGTGCCCACTCGGCGATCCCGGTGGCGGCGTCGTCGATCAGCAGGTCGTACTCGATCAACGTGTCCCAGGGCAGGGCGGTGTCCAGTGGCACATCGATCAAATGAACGAAGGCATGACGACCGACAGGAATGATCGTGCATTGTCCGGCGTCGAGGCGAATATCGCCGACATCCTGCAGACGCAACGTCAGCCCCAACGCCCGGGTTCCTACGAGCCACAGCACCAGCCGCGCAGGCTCCAGCCGCCGCAACAGCGGTCCGGCCAGAACCGGTGGCAGTAATTGATCAGCGTCGGGCAGGGGCAAAGACATGGACATCCGGATTCGTCGTACACAGAGGCGCAGGATAATAGCGCAGGTGATGTCAATGAATTGCAAACGCTTGCACGGCAACCGTCATCGTGGCGAATTGTCCGCTTTCACCACGTCCACCTCGCCATTCGCCACTAACCAGCGAAACAAATCACTCACCGACACTGTATGACTGCGTTCAATCCAGCGCACCAGCGCCGGGCCGTAATGCTCGGTGTAGCGGCTGAGCACCAGGTGTCGACAGTCGTCTGACAGGCGCAGGGTGATTTCCCGACAGTGCAGGGTGGACGGGTCCTGCCGCGTCACCCGCTGTTGCAGCACCACGCTTTCAGAAGCCATCGGCGGGCGCTCCTGTGCACTGGGAGGTGGTTTTGTCCGGGGAACCTCGTTGGCCATCGACGACGAAATCGGCGCGATGCTCGGCGACCACGTTACGCAGCGCGCTGTAGTAGTCCGGCAGTTTTTGCAGGCTGTCGGTCAGCGGCAAGGCTTCTGCGCGTCCATCGATGGTGCCGCCGACCAGGTTGACGGTGGACAGTGTCTCAACAGTGTCGCTGTTGCTGCCGAACGGATCGACCACAAAGCTCAACACACGTCCGGCCGCGTCGCGGCTGTTGGAGGTGCCGAGCAAAGGCAGTTCGACGATCGGCCCGTTGGCGATGCCCCACACGCCAAAGGTCTGGCCAAAGTCCGCTTTGTGCCGCGCAATGCCGACTTTGCCGGAGACATCGATCAACCCGACCACACCGACGGTGGTGTTCAGCGCGAAACGCCCCAGGGTATTGACCGAACGCATCGGATTGCCTTGCAACAGGTCGTTGATGAAGACCTTGGGCTCGCCAAAGTTCGCCACAAAGTTATGCACACCCGTCTGGAAAAAATCCGGCATGTAGCGGTAGCCGCGAGCGACCGGCGCTAACGCATAATCGTCCACCACCCGGTTGAACGCGAAGACCCCGCGATTGAACGGCTCCGCCGGGTCGTAAACGGTGTAGGCGATGTCGGCGCAACCGACATCAGCGGGGGGTGATGGCTGGCTGCTGCAACCCGCCAGCCCGGCGGTGAGCATGGCAATCGAGGTAGTGCGGACCAGCCAGGGGGTACATCTCAAAGGCAACATGAACGCAAGTCTCGTGAGGAATTCGCTGCGATGCTGGCCCCCGAGCCTTGCGCAAAGATGTCCGGTTTATTGCGCCGTTGACGCTTTATTGCAGAATTGAAATATATGACGCGCTGCCGTGAATGGTTTTAGATGGCGGTTCTATTCGGCCCTTAAGTGACCTTCGGTGAACAGCCTTTTAATTGTCGACGACGACCTCGAAGTCCTCGATCTGCTGAAAAAATTCTTCGTGCAGCACGGCTACAGCGTCCAGGTTGCCACCGACGGCGCGTCGTTGTGGGCCGCCATCGAGCGACAGCCGCCGGACCTGATCATTCTTGACGTCATGTTGCCCGGCGACAGCGGGCTGATCCTGTGCCAGCAACTGCGCATTCGCCACACGATTCCCGTGATCATGCTGACCGCCATGGGCGAGCTCAGCGACCGGGTGGTCGGCCTGGAGCTGGGCGCCGACGATTACCTGACCAAGCCGTTCGACGCCCGCGAATTGCTGGCCCGGGTGCGTGCGGTGCTGCGTCGGGTGGACGAACGCCGTCCCGTGATTCAGGAGCGCGCAAGGCCGCTGATCGACTTCGCCGACTGGCACCTCGACGTCACGCGCCGTGAATTACGTTCCCCGGACAACGTGATGATCCCGCTGTCGGCGGGCGAGTTCGACCTGTTGCTGGTCTTCATCGAACACCCGCAACGCATCCTCACCCGCGAACAATTGCTCGACCTCGCGCGGGGGCATTGTCATGACGCGTTCGACCGCAGCATCGACGTGCAGGTCAGCCGACTGCGGCGCAAACTCGAGTCGGATACCAAGCGCCCGGCGATGATTCGCACCGTGCGCAATGGCGGTTACCTGTTCACCCCCAGCGTGACGCGGCGATGAACTGGCTGAGGCGACTGCGCCGGGACACCGTGGCGGGCTGGATCGCCTTGACCATCATCCTGGCCATGCTCATTTCATTGGCGCTCAACGGGCTGTTCATTCAGTTGGCCGGTGTCTGGGCGCGCCCGCCGCTGACCGAAATCGGCCTGCTGGAAAAGGCCGCCGCCATCACCCGGGTCATTGATTCCGCCCCGGCAGCGTTGCGCAGTCAATTGGCGCAAGCCGCCAGCGAAAAGGGCTTCACCGCCAGTTGGCACCCCGATCGACGCGAGCTCGATCTGCCGCCGCCGGAAGACCCGGATTCTGAAATCGGCATGAGCATTTTGCGGCCATTGCTCAACTCCCCTGATCGACGCATCGAAGCCTACGAGCCGTCTGACTGGACCGAGCACCCGGCCAATGCGCATTACGCGCTGCTGATCGAGCTGTCGGATTCGACCTGGCTGATGTTCTCGGCGCCTTCACGCAGTTGGGGGCTCGACGAAGCGCCGCGTTACCTGATCGTCATCCTGCTGGTGCTGATCTCCACGGCGCTGGTCGCCTTGATCGCCACCCGCCGCCTCGCCACACCCTTGCAGCGCTTCGCCGAGGGCGCCCGGCGCTTTGGCGTCGACTTCCGCGCCCCGCCCATCGAACCCCTCGGCCCCCAGGAAATCCGCCAGGCCATCCTCGCCTTCAACGCCATGCAGGCCCAGTTGCAGCACTTCATCCGCGACCGAACCCAAATGCTCGCGGCCATCTCCCACGACCTGCGCGCGCCCCTGACGCGGATGCGCTTGCGGGGTGAATTCATTGAAGACGGCGAGCAACAGCAACGGCTGTTTCGCGACGTGGATGAGATGCAGGCGATGATCAATTCGGCGCTGGAATTCTTCCGTGATGACGCGCGGCTTGAACCGGCGACCCAGTTCGATTTGGCTGAACTGTTGCAAACTCTGCTGGATGATTATCGCGATCAAGGTGTCGACATTACCTTCAGCGGGCCACTGCGGCTCGTGTACTTCGGGCGGCCGCTGGGGCTCAAGCGGGTGATGACCAACCTGCTGGACAACGCGATCAAGTACGGCAAGGAACCGGCCATTGAGCTGATGTCCGATGCCGGCCAGGTGCGGATCAACGTGCTGGATAGCGGGCCGGGCATTCCCCAGGCCAGTCTTGAGCAGGTGTTTGCGCCGTTCTTTCGCATGGAAGGCTCGCGCAATAGAAGCACGGGCGGTGTGGGGCTGGGATTGTCGGCGGCGCGGGCGATTGTGCTGGAGCATGGCGGCGAATTGAAACTCAGGAATCGACCGAAAGGCGGCTTGGTAGCGGCGGTGGTTTTACCGGTGCAACCCGGTGCATGATTCGGGCTACAGTGATCTATCCAGACACCTTGCGAGCGCTCGGGAAGGCGCTGACCAACGGAGAGCATCCATGAACAAATTCATCCTGCCGGCACTGGCCGTTTTGCTGTTTGCGCAATCCCCGGCCTATGCCATCAACGACAAATACCGCAAACAACTGGAGCAATCGGGCTGCACCCAGGTCAGCGAAGCCCAGGGCTGTGATATCCACAAGTCCAAGGCTGAAAACGCCAAGGCCGGGTTCAGCAATCCGCAGGCACCTGCCGCCGACAGCGCCAATCCACCAACCCCTTACGCCGGGCAATGGGTCGCCAAGAGTGACACTGGCGCGACCGTCGCGACCATCCGTATCGACGCCAGGGAGAGGGTTTGGGTCAACGGTGAACGGGTCAACGCCAAACGCACCGACGGCGCGCTGCAGTTCCGCCAGGGCAAGCTCACCTTCACCATTCAGGGGGATCGGCGCCTCAAGGATGAAGACTATTGGACCGACAGCGATGCCGGGACCAAAGGCCCGATTCAGGTCGAGTAGCTCTGGCCGACAGGCCAGGTCTGTCATCAAATGAAAAGCCATTGTCGTCTGATGAGAAGCATCTCAACAGGCCTCGACCTACAGTCCAATCAGCGCAATTCGATGCAACACGCCCATATTGCAGATTGGAGAATAAGAAAAAATGGCCAAAGCCGTACGCTTCTACGAAACCGGTGGTCCCGAAGTTCTACGTTATGAGGACGTCGAGGTCGGCGATCCCGGTCCTGGCCAGGTTCGTCTTCGTCATGTGGCGGTCGGCCTGAACTATGCCGACACCTACTTTCGCAACGGCACCTACCCGATTCCGATGCCCAATGGCATGGGCGTCGAAGCGTCGGGTGTCGTCCAGTCCGTTGGCGAAGGGGTGACCAACGTTCAGGTGGGGGATCGTGTCACCTACACCGGTTTTCTCAACACCCTCGGCGCCTACAGCACCGAACGCCTGATCTCGGCCGAGCCGCTGATCAAACTGCCGGAAACCATCAGCTTCGAAACCGCCGCCGCGATGACCATGCGTGGCTTGACCTCGTCGTACCTGATGCGCCGCATCTATGACTTCAAGGCCGGCGACAGCATCCTGTTGCATGCCGCCGCCGGGGGCGTTGGCCTGATCGTTTCGCAGTGGGCCAAACTGCTGGGGCTGAACGTGATTGGCACCGTATCGACTGAACAAAAAGGCGAAATCGCCAAGGCTCAC
Organism: Pseudomonas sp. MDV22-iso1; assembly: GCF_058145095.1. Classification (NCBI taxonomy): domain Bacteria; kingdom Pseudomonadati; phylum Pseudomonadota; class Gammaproteobacteria; order Pseudomonadales; family Pseudomonadaceae; genus Pseudomonas; species Pseudomonas sp. MDV22-iso1. Next base: position 12,890 of record NZ_JBYVMF010000017.1, on the reverse strand, counting down.
GGTTGCGACCATGTGATCAATTACAGCCATGAAGACGTCGCTTCGCGCGTTCGTGAACTGACCGACGGTGTCGGCGTCAACGTGGTGTTCGACAGTGTTGGCAAGAACACCTTCGCCGGCTCCCTGGACTCGCTGAAACGCCGTGGCCTGATGGTCTGCGTCGGAACGGCCTCCGGCCCGATCCCCGAGTTCAACCCGGTGTTGCTGGCAATGAAGGGCTCGCTGTTCATGACGCGCCCGGCGCTGGCCGACTACATCGCCGACCCGGCGGAAAAAGCCGCCCTGGCCGGTGAATTGTTCGACCACGTTGGCAGCGGCCGGATCAAGATCGAGATCAACCAGCACTACGCTCTGCAAGACGCCGTGCAGGCCCATCGCGATCTTGAATCCCGCAAGACTACCGGCTCGTCAATCTTCGTCATTTAAGGAGCTGCCAGCCATGAAAGTCGAACAATTGACCTGCAGCATTGGCGCCGAACTGATCGGCGTCAACCTGGCTGACGCGGTGCACGACAACGACCTGTTTGCCGAAATCCGCGCCCAGTTGCTCAAGCATCGCGTGGTGTTTCTGCGCGATCAGGACATCACTCGCGCCGAGCACGTGGCCTTCGCCCGGCGTTTCGGCGAGCTGGAAGATCACCCGGTGGCGGGCAGCGATCCGGAGCATCCGGGCCTGGTACAAATCTACAAGCGCCCCGACCAGCCGGCAGACCGCTACGAAAACTCCTGGCACAGCGACGCCACCTGGCGGGAAGCGCCGCCAATGGGCTGCGTACTGCGCTGCGTGGAATGCCCGCCAGTGGGCGGCGACACCATGTGGGCCAACATGGTTGAAGCCTATGCGCGCCTGCCTGAAGACGTGAAGGTGAAGATCGCCGACCTGCGCGCCCGCCACAGCATCGAGGCCAGCTTTGGCGCCGCCATGCCGATCGAAAAACGACTGGCACTCCGGGAGAGGTTCCCGGACGCCGAGCATCCGGTGGTGCGCACGCACCCGGAAACCGACGAGAAGGTGCTGTTCGTCAACGCCTTCGCCACGCACTTCAGTAACTACCACACCCCGGCGCGGGTTCGGTTCGGCCAGGACGCCAATCCCGGCGCGAGTGAGCTGCTGCGCTACCTGATCAGCCAGGCGTACATCCCCGAGTATCAAGTGCGCTGGCGCTGGAAGCCCAACAGCATCGCCATCTGGGACAACCGCAGTACCCAGCACTACGCCGTCATGGATTACCCGCCGTGCCATCGCAAGATGGATCGCGCCGGGATCATCGGCGACAAGACTTACTGATTCAACGCCTCTGCATTAGCTCTCGTAAACACGCCTGCCCGGTGCGACCCCGGGTGGGCGGGACAATCATAAGAACTGGAGTAAACCATGCAATTCTTCGACGATTCCCTGCACCCCGAAAACATGGAAAAAGTGGTCATCACCGTGGCCCCTTACGGCCCGGAGTGGATGCCTGAAGACTTCCCTGAAGACATCCCGCTGACCATGGATGAGCAGGTCCAGAAAGCAGTCGATTGCTATGAAGCCGGCGCCACCGTATTGCACCTGCACGTGCGGGAACTGGATGGCAAGGGCTCCAAGCGCCTGTCGAAATTCAACGAGCTGATCGCCGGTGTGCGTGAAGCCGTGCCGGACATGATCATCCAGGTCGGCGGCTCGATTTCCTTTGCCCCGGAAAGCGATGGCGAAGCGGCCAAGTGGCTGTCCGACGACACCCGCCACATGCTGGCCGAGCTGACGCCGAAACCGGATCAGGTCACGGTGGCGATCAACACCACCCAGATGAACATCATGGAGTTGCTGTACCCGGAGTACCTAAAGGGCACTTCCCTGGATAACCCGATGATCCACGCCGCCTACAGCGAAATGACCGTACCGGCCGGCCCGGCCTGGGTTGCCGAGCACCTCAAGCGCCTGATGGACAACGGCATCCAGCCGCACTTTCAGCTGACCGGCATGCACGCCCTGGAAACCCTTGAGCGCCTGGTGCGCCGAGGCGTCTACAAGGGCCCGCTGAACCTGACCTGGATCGGCATCGGCGGTGGTTTCGACGGCCCGAACCCGTTTAACTTCTTCAACTTCATCCACCGCGCGCCGGACGGTTGCACCCTGACCTCCGAGTCGCTGCTCAAGAACGTCATGCCGTTCAACACCATGTCGATGGCCATGGGCATGCACCCGCGCGTGGGCAATGAAGACACTATCATTGATCACAAGGGCGACCGTTTCGGCTCGGTGGCGCAGATCCAGCAAACCGTGCGCATTGCCCACGAACTGGGTCGTGAAATTGCCACCGGCAAAGAAGCCCGCGAGATCTATCGTATTGGCGTTCAGTACGAAACGATCGAGCAAACCCTGTTGGCTAACGGTATGGCCCCGAACCGCAAGGCCGGGCAAAAAGGTGTGCCGCAACGCGGCTGACCGACACGGTGAACGAGCGGCCGTGACCGCTCGTTCGCCGTATAGCGACACGCTTGATAAAAAAAATAAAACGAAGCTCTGAGGAGGCTGCATGGCCTTTCACACAATCGCCGCCGACGATGACGACGCAGGTTGCGTCGGCGTTACGCGCCAATATGCCTGGATCGTCTTTGCCTTGACGTTCGGCCTGTTGATTTCCGATTACATGTCGCGTCAGGTATTGAACGCGGTGTTCCCGCTGCTCAAAAGCGAGTGGGCGCTGAGTGACGGTCAGCTCGGTCTACTCAGTGGCATTGTCGCCCTGATGGTCGGCCTTCTGACGTTTCCCCTGTCGTTGCTGGCGGACCGCTTCGGCCGGGTCAAGAGCCTGGCGCTGATGGCGTTTTTGTGGAGCGTCGCGACCCTGGGCTGCGCATTGGCCCAGGACTATCAACAGATGTTCATCGCGCGATTCATGGTCGGCGTTGGCGAAGCGGCCTATGGCAGCGTCGGCATCGCGGTGGTGATTTCGGTGTTCCCCAAACACATGCGCGCCACCCTGGCGAGTGCCTTCATGGCCGGCGGCATGTTCGGTTCGGTACTGGGCATGGCCTTGGGCGGTGCGATTGCCGCCAAGCTGGGCTGGCGCTGGTCGTTCGCCGGCATGTCGTTGTTCGGGCTGGTGCTGGCGATGCTGTATCCGCTCATCGTCAAGGAAGCGCGCATCGCTCCGAAGCGTGTGGCCAAGGCCGTTGCCGAGGTCAAGCGACCGCTGCGCACGTTGTGGTCCAGCCGTTCGGTGGTCGCCACTTACGTCGCCAGCGGCTTGCAGTTGTTCGTCGGCGGCACGGTGATGGTGTGGATTCCCAGCTACCTCAACCGCTACTACGACATGCCCACGGACAAGGCCGGCGGCATGGCGGCCATCATCGTGTTGTGCAGCGGTACGGGAATGATTCTGTGCGGCATCCTCAGCGATCGCCTGTGCCGTCACTCGCCGGAGCGCAAGGTCAGCCTGGCCATCGGCTTTTGTCTGGGCAGTTGCCTGTTGCTGTCGGCGGCTTTCGCTTTGCAGGCGGGGCCGGTGCAACTGTTGCTGATCTGCCTGGGCATGGCGATTGCCACCGGCACGACCGGCCCTTGCGGCGCGATGGTCGCCAACCTGACCCATTACTCGGTGCACGGCACGGCGTTCGCCACGTTGACCCTGGCCAACAACATGCTGGGGCTGGCGCCGGGACCGTTTATTACTGGCCGGGTGTCCGACCTCATCGGTCTGCATGCCGCGTTTCAACTGGTGCCGCTGGTGAGTCTCGCGGCTGCCGCGGTGTTCTTCTACGCCAAGTGCCATTACCACAAAGATATTGCCCGGCTTCAGGGACAGAGCGTCGCTCATCCCGTCGGCGAAACCGGGTTAGAGGTGAAGTTGTGAGTCGTCGTTTAGAGATTGATGTGTTTTTCGATTTTATCTGCCCCTGGTGCCTGATCGGCAAACGTCAGCTGGAGCATGCGCAGGTGCAGTTTCGCAGCCGCCATCCGGATGTGCAGATCAACACGGTGTGGCATGGCGTGCAGTTGTTGCCGCAGCTGCCTGCGGAGGGTGAGCCCTTCGCCGACTTCTATCGCAAGCGCCTGGGCAGTGCCAGCGCCATGACCATGCGCCAGGCCCAGGTGCAGCAGGCTGCCAGCGCCGTTGGACTGAACATTGATCTCAGTCGCATCGAGACGATGCCCAACACCGCTGACGCCCATCGTATGTTTGAACGCGTCAGCGCGCTGGGCAATGTGGCTCAGCGTGAAATGTTGCTCGAACGGCTGTTCGCCGCGTATTTCCTCAGGCGCGAAAACCTGGGTAACCGTGAAACCTTGAGCGCCATTGCCAGCGCCTGCGGCATTGAAGCCGCACGGGTGATCGATTGCCTGAAGGGCGACGGCACGCCTTTTGAAGGATCCCCCGGTGCCACCAGTGGCGTACCGAGTTTCCAGTTCGATCGCCGCGTGACGGTGATCGGTGCGCAACCGGCTCAGGCTCTGCTCGGGGCCATGAACGAAGCGCTGAAGGAAAGCGAGCGCGAGCGTCAGTCGGCATGACCCGGCGCATACCCGTACCTGCCGGGAAACACCCGCAGGCCGGTGGTCGAGCGCTGTTCGAATTCGAAGACAAAAGCCTGGCGTTGTTCAACGTCGATGGGCAGTTGTTTGCCATTGATGACAGTTGTCCGCATCAGGGGGCTTCGCTGTGTGGCGGGCGTCTGGAGGGGCGGGTGATTCAGTGTTGCGCCCATGGGCTGCGCTTCAATTTGCACACGGGTTACCTGCTCAATTCCACCCAGGTCAAAGTCAACAACTACCCGGTCGAGATCATCGACGACCAGGCGTTTATCGTCATTACCGAGGAGTCCGCGCCATGAGCGCCATTGCGCTGACCCGTCTCCACAGTCGCACGCGCGAACTGGTGCCGGGTTTTATCGTCAGCTTGATCGTGGCGGCCGCCGCGTCGTTTTTGTCCGAGCACTACGGTGCGCCGGTGATGTTGTTTGCCTTGTTGCTTGGGATGGCGCTGAACTTCCTCGCTGACGATGGCCCGTGCAAGGCCGGTGTCGAATTCACCGCGCGCACGGTGCTGCGTATTGGTGTGGCGCTGCTGGGCATGCGCATCACCCTGGAGCAGATGGCAGCGCTGGGCTGGAAGCCGATTGCCCTGGTGGTGATTCTGGTGGTGGTGACCATCGGCGCTTCCGTGATCGCGGCCAAGGCGATGGGGTTTCAACGGTTGTTCGGCATGCTCACCGGCGGCGCAACGGCGATCTGCGGTGCTTCGGCTGCATTGGCGCTGGCGGCGGCGTTGCCGAATCATCCACAGAAAGAGCGGGCGACGTTGTTCACGGTGATTGGCGTTTCGGCGTTGTCGACCCTGGCGATGATTGTCTACCCGATGATTGCCAACTGGCTGGAATTGTCGCCGCAGGTCGCGGGGGTGTTCCTTGGCGCGACCATCCACGATGTCGCCCAAGTGGTCGGTGCCGGGTACAGCATGTCGACCGAAACGGGTGATACGGCGACGGTGGTCAAGCTGATGCGTGTTGCCATGCTGCTGCCGGTGATCGTCACCGCGGCGATGATCACCCGCATGCAAGGTGCCGATCCGACAGGAAAGCGACCGCCGTTGCTGCCGTGGTTTGCGGTCGGGTTTCTGATTCTGGCCTGCATCAACAGCACCGGCTGGATCGCCCCGGCGGTACAGGGTTCGGTCAATGAACTGTCGCGCTGGTGCCTGGTGGTTTCGATCAGCGCCCTAGGTATGAAGACCCGCCTGAAAGAGCTGGCGTCGGTCGGCATCAAACCGATCCTGCTGATGGTGGGGGAGACTGTGTTTCTTGTGGTGCTGGTGCTGCTGTTACTGCGGTGGGGCATGTAACAACCCCTTGTAGCAGCTGGCGAAGCCTGCGTTCGAGGACGCAGTCCTCGTAAAACCGGGGTTCGCGGTGCATCGGCAAGACGACTGCTACGCAGCCGAACGCAGCCTCGCCGGGGCTCGGCAGCTGCTACAGGGAATGCATTTCAATTCGCTCTTTACGGCGTCTGTGCCAGCAGTCGCCGTTTTTTTTTGCCGTGAATCAAGTCGGTTTTGTACCGGCCTGTTTTTGTGCGCGCCAGGTGGCGGGCGGCATGCCGAACTGGGTGATGAACCAGCGGGTGAAGGAGCTGGCCATGGAGTAGCCGAGCATGTCGGCGATGCGGCTGAGGGGGTAGTTCGGGTTGTCCAGGTAGCGCAGCACCAGGTCGCGGCGCACGTCGTTGATCACATCGTTGAAGGCGCAGCCATCATCCTTCAGACGTCGCTGCAGGGTGCGTACGTTCATGCCCTGGCTTTGGGCGACCTGCTCGATGGTGGCGCGGCCCATGGGCAGCAGCAGGTAGATGGCCTTGCGCACCTCGAACAGCATCGAGGCGCCTTCATGGCCTTGCAGCGAGTCGAGGTAGCTCTGGGCATAGCGGGCCATGGCCGGGTCGGCATTGGGGTTGGCCATGTCGAGGCTGGTGTCGGGGCAGACGATGCCATTGAACTCGCTGCCGAATTCCAGCTTGCAGCCGAACAGTCGTCGATGCAGCTGCAGGTTGTCCGGCGGCTGGTGCATGAAATTGACGCTGTAGGGATGCCAGTGCGACCCGAGCAGCGCGGCGCACAGGCGGAACATCACGCCAATCGCCAACTCCGTGGCCTGGCGGCTGGGCATGGGCGTTTCAGTGACCACCTCTTCGCGAATGATCACCATCTTGCCGGCCTCTTCAATGAAGATGGCCAGCGAATTGTTCATCAGGTGCCGGTAGTGCAATACCACCTGCAAGGCATCGCGCAGGGTGCGTTGGTGGCTGAGCAACAGACTGACCACGCCGAAGTCCGAGAGCTGGCGTGATTCGGCCATGCTCAGGCCGAAACTCTGGCAGCCACTGGCCGCCGCTGAGCTCTCCAGCAGACGCACGGCGGAATCGATGGGGATGCGGCTTTCAGGCGCTTGCAATTGGGCCTTGCTCAGGCCGACGTCAGCCATGACATCGCGCGGGTTGAATCCCAGGTACTGGGTGACCTCCAGGTAGTTGGTCAGTACAGCTGCGCGAACAAGCTTGGGCATGCGTGGGTTTCCCTGGGCCGATGACGATTGGCGTGAGCGTGGCGACTATATCCAGCGCATCGTCCGTTGAACAGTTGCGCTGTTGCCGATGGTTCGTCAGTCGCCCCGTCGCCAATGAGCGGCGCTGCGGTGAGCAGTCGAGCCTCATCCGTTGATTACAGTGACCCTGCGCCCACCCGCGGGGTTTTTCGACCAGCGGTCAGCGCCGCTGAAGTGTCCGACAATCTGTCATGAAAAGAAAAGTGGCTGACGTCCAATGTAAAGCACCCCGAGTGGCCGCTCTCTAATGTCGACCCTACAAAAAGCCCCTGGCGAAAACAGCCAGTCGAGATATCGAGAAAGCGAAGGTGTTGACCGTGGACAAATTGCAAACCGCCGCCACCGTTCTGATCGTACCGGGTCTGCGCGAGCACGTTGCCGAGCATTGGCAAACGCTGCTGGAAGCCAGGCTCGCCAAAGTACGCAGCGTTGCGCCGCTGGAGACCGATAAGCTCGACTGCATGGCGCGCGTGCGGGCGATCCAGCACGAGCTGGAGCAGATCGACGGTCCGGTAATCCTGGTTGCCCACAGCGCCGGCGTACTGATGGTTGCGCACTGGGCGGCGCATTTCAGCCGTCCGATCAAGGGCGCGCTGCTGGCCGCGCCGCCGGACCTCGATGCCGTCTGGCCGTCAAACTACCCCTCTTCCGAAACCCTCAGCCACCACGGCTGGAACCCGTTGCCTCAACGCCCGTTGCCGTTTCGCAGCATCGTGGCCGGCAGCACCAATGATCACCTCGCCAGTTTCTCCGCCGTGACCCGCATGGCTGAAAACTGGGGTGCCGAATTGCTCGATCTGGGCGATGTCGGTCATCTCAATCCGGCCGCAGGATTTGGCCACTGGGCGCAAGCCGAAGCACTCATCCTGCAACTGGATCGTTAGAACAAGGAGCTGGACTGGCAGTACGCCAACCGGCATTTGCCCTCATTCCTTAAACGCAAACCCGAAGAGGATTGCGTGAGGGCGGCTGCGCTAAAAACAAATAAAAAAAGGCGGAGACACGCAATGCACAACAAAAAGAGTCACGGGTTCACCACTTCACGCTACACCTTGCTGGCCTCGGCCATTCTTGCGGCTATGGCGCCAATGGCCCATGCGGGCGAGATCGAGACGGGTAACCCGGACTGGAACGTTCGCCTGGATAACACCGTCAAGTACAACTATGGCGTGCGCACGGAAAGCGCCGACAAACGCATGTTGGCCTCCCCGAACAACAACGACGGTGACTACAACTTTCGCAAGGCCGGGACCAACATCACTAACCGTGTCGACCTATTGACCGAGATGGATGTGGTCTACCAGAACCACATGGGCTTTCGCGTCAGCGCCGCCAGTTGGTATGACAAGGCCTACGAAAACACCGGGTCCAACTCCAACCCGTTCGTCAACGGCAACGGTTCGACCTCCGGCCTGATCGCCAATGACCCGCGCCTGGCAGGTGTGACCAACGACAACGTCGGCACTGGCAGCCCGCACCTGAGCAACTACGCCCGGCGCTACTACAACGGCCCGTCCGGCGAAATCCTCGACGCCTTCGTGTTCTACAGCACCGAAGTGGGCGAAGAGTCGATGCTCAGCGTCAAAGCCGGCCAGCACAACGTGTTCTGGGGCGAGACCATTCTCAACCCGGTGCACTCGATCAGCTACGGTCAATCCGGCCTCGACCTGGCGAAGCTTGCAGCGTCTCCCGGCACCGAAGCCAAGGAGCTGTTCGTCCCGCGCAATCAGTTGTCGATGACCTTCACCGTCAACCCCGAACTGACCGTGGGGGCTCAATACTTTCTCGATTGGGACGCCGCGCGCCTGCCGGAAGCGGGCACCTATTACGGCGGTTCCGACCTGGTGGGTACGGGCGCGCAGTCGTTCCTGCTGGGCAACACCAACGGCGTGGTGCCGGGCAGCCCGCTGGGTTGCGGACTGGCGCCGTGCAACGGCTTGACCAACGTGCGTCGCGGCCATGACCTGACGCCGGACAAGCGTGGCGACTGGGGCATCATGGCCAAGTGGTCGCCGGTCTGGCTCGATGGCACCCTCGGCGTCTACTACCGCGAAACCTCCGAGATCCTGCCGCAAGCCTGGCTGGATGCCCGCGGCCTGAGTTCGGCCAACCCCAACGGCACTCGTCCGGCAGGGCAAGTGCCGGCGGTGATCAACACCCTCAACTCGCTGAACTCCGCGACCTATCAACTGGCCTATGCCGACAATATCAAGATTGTCGGCCTGAGCCTGTCCAAGGACGTGGGTGGCATTAGCGTGGGCTCGGACCTGAACGTGCGCCACAACATGCCGCTGGCCAGTATTCCGGCGATCGTCAGCACCAACAGCCCCTTGGGCCTGGGTCAAGGGCTTGGCTTGTTGCCAGCGCGAACCGCCGCCACCGGCGTGGTCTACGACACCCCGGGAAAAGGCGACAGCATGGCCGCCACCGGCGACACCTTGCACTGGACGCTCAATGGCCTGATGACCATGCCGAAAACCCCGTTGTTCGATTCCGCGACCCTGCTCGGCGAGCTGTACTACAGCAACTTGCTCAAGCTCGATAGCAAGAACGAGGCGCTCTACAAGGGCAAGTCCAGCTATCGCGGGATCGACGCGCCGACCCGGGACAACTGGGGCATCGCGGTCAACTTCACACCCACCTGGTACCAGGTTTTTCCTGGTGTCGATCTCAACGCGCCAATGTCCGTCAACGTCGGTCTTGATGGTGTGTCACCGGTCTCCGGTGGCGGTGCCAAAGACACCGGCAACTACGCGGTCGGCCTCGGCGCCGTTGTGTACAACAAATACTTTGTCGACCTGAAGTACGTGGACTCTTTCGGCAAGACCGACAAGTGCAACGTCAGCGGTGTCAGCACCGGTCCGAACGGTGGCGACGGTTCCACCCCGAACGCCTTTAGCGGCAACGAAAACTACGCCTGTTACGCCGGTGGCTACTCGGCCTTTTCCGGAGGGGGTGCCACGACCGAGGACCGTGGCGCCGTGTACCTGACGATGAAAACCACTTTCTGATTCACCACTGATTTGCTCAATGCAAGCAGGAGAATAACAAGATGAAATTCGCACAAACCGTGTTGGCCGCCTCTCTGGCCATGGTCCTTGCCGCTCAGGCACAGGCCGTCGTTTCAACTCAGGACGCTGCTAAACTGGGCACCAGCCTGACCCTGGTGGGCGCCGAAAAGTCCGGGAACGCTGATGGTTCGATCCCGGCCTACAGCGGTGGCTTGACCACCGCGCCGGCCGGTTTCAAAGCCGGCGACAGCATGCGTCCGGACCCGTTTGCCAATGAAAAACCAGTGCTGGTGATCGATGGCAAAAACGTCGACCAGTACAAGGGGCTGCTCAGCGCCACCACGGTGGAACTGGCCAAGCGCTTCCCGACGTTTCGGGTCGATGTGTTCCCGACGCACCGCACTGTCTCGTTGCCCCAGGCCATTCTGGATAACGGCGTGAAGAACGCCAGCGGCGCCAAATCCCTGGAAGGTGGTTTGGCCATCGATAACGTGCTGCCGGGCGTGCCGTTCCCGATCCCTCAGACGGGCAACGAAGCGATGTGGAACTTCCTGCTGCGTTATCAGGGCGTGAGCATCAACTCCAAGTACGACTCGTGGAACGTCGACTCGGCTGGCGTACCGAGCCTGGCGATCACCGGGCAGGCGTTCATTTCCTACCCGATCTACGAAAACCTGACGCAGCCGATCAGCAGCGCCGACGTCTACTACCAGATGAAGCTGTCGTACACCGGCCCGGCGCGCCGTGCGGGGGAGGCGATCATGCTCAAGGACGCGGCCAACCCGCTGCAGCAGCCACGCCGCGCCTGGCAGTACTTGCCGGGGCAACGTCGGGTGAAACTGGCCCCGAACCTGGCCTATGACACGCCGAACCCGGGCACCGCTGGCGCGGGCACTTACGATGACGTGTTCGTGTTCAACGGTGCGCTGGATCGCTACGACTGGAAGCTGGTGGGCAAGCAGGAAATGATCGTGCCCTACAACACCTACAAGCTGACCTACGCCCAGGACCCTAAATCGCTGACCAGCGCCAATCACCTGGCACCGGATTTCGTGCGCTGGGAAAAACACCGCGTCTGGGTCGTCGAAGGCACCCTCAAGGCCGGTGCTCGCCACATCTACGCCAAGCGCCGCTTCTACCTCGACGAAGACAGCTGGACCGCTCTGGCCTCGGATCAATACGACGCCCGTGGTCAGCTTTATCGCGGTTCCTTTGCGTTCCTCAGCCAGAGCTACGACAAGCAGGTGCCGGACTCCACGCCGTTCATGATCTATGACCTGGTGGGCGGTTCGTACAGCATCAATGGCGTCGTCGGCCCGTACGGCGGCATCAAGTACATCGACCCGCTCTCCAAGGCGCAGTGGTCGTCGGAATCCCTGGCCGGCGCCGGTATTCGATAAGCCGTGACGCGGTAATGCTGTTCACTTGGATGATCTTCAGAGAAGCGAAATTCTGTGGTGAGGGGATTCATCCCCGTTGGGATGCGCAGCAGCCCCAAGACCAGCACACGCGGTGTACTTGATACACCTCGGTAGCAGCATTTGGGGCTGCTGCGCAGCCCAACGGGGATAAATCCCCTCGCCACAGTGAACAGCAATCTGCGCGGCGCCAGGTTTCAACGTCAGGCACACGGACGTGTGTTCCGGCGCGGTTTTCCGAAGAGGGTGCGGTATGTGTACGTGTAAAAATTATGTGCAGATGGTGTTGGGCATCGTGCTCGTCCTGTCGCAGGGCGTCGCCCAGGCGGCCGCTTATGTCGATCTGCTGGACCTGCCTGCCAAGGTCAGCGCCCTGGCGATCAACAGCCCTTTGTCCGGCATGACCCGCGCCGGCGAGCGGGTGATTACTGTGGGCCAGCGTGGCCATATTCTGTTTTCCGATGATGCCGGCCAGCACTGGCAACAGGCGGCTGTGCCCGTCAGTGCCGACCTGACGGCGGTGAATTTCCCCACCACCACCCAAGGCTGGGCGGTGGGCAATGACGGCGTGGTGTTGCACAGCGGCGATGCCGGTGCGACCTGGGCCAAACAGCTGGACGGCCGTCAGATCGGCGACCTGCTGGTCAACCATTATTCCGCGTTGGCCGCTGCCGAACCGGGCAACGAGCAATGGCCGTTGCTGGTCGCCGAGGGCCAGCGCATGGTCGAGCAGGGCGCGGACAAACCGCTGCTCGATGTCTGGTTTGCCAACGACAAAACCGGCTACGTGGTCGGCGTCTTCAACCTGATCCTGCGCACCGACGACGGCGGCCAGACCTGGACGCCGTTCCAGGACCGCACCGACAACCCGCAGGGTTTCCACCTCAACGCCATCGCCTCCACAGGGGACGCGTTGTACATCGCGGGCGAGCAGGGCCTGTTGCTGAAATGGGACGACAGCGCCCAGCGTTTCAACGCTGTACCGACGCCGTATCAGGGCAGCTTCTTCGGCGTCCTCGGCAAGCCCGGCGAAGTGCTGGTCTACGGCCTGCGCGGCAACGTGTTGCGCAGCTCCGACGGCGGCCAGCGCTGGACCGCCCTCAACACCGGTCTGCACGTCAGCATCACCGCCGGCCTGATCGATGCCCGTGGCCACTACCGCCTGTTCACTCAGGGCGGGCAGATGCTGGTCAGCCAGGGCACCGGTGCGCAGTTGCAGCTGGTGCGCAAGCCCGCACGCACACCAGTTTCCGGTGCCGCTCAGTCCGCCGATGGCGCACTGGTACTCGCCGGTAGCCGTGGCGCCCTGACGCTGGCCGCCGACCCAGCCCTCGAACCCTAAGAGCGAGAACCCAGACATGGGCACTATCAAACAAGACGC